>JAFZQN010000132.1 GCA_017620375.1 Lachnospiraceae bacterium | reverse complement strand
CTGGATAAAACAGCCGATATCCGTGGCGAGATAAAGGACAACAACTTCGGAAGCCAGATACGTTCTTACTTCCTGCAGCCTTACAAGATGATAAAGGACCTTCGTACCGGAGTAAGCACCGCCAATGCGGATGCAGTGCTTAACGGCGGCATAGATCTCTTTATCAACGGATATTTAAAGTGGCTTAAACAGGGTTGCCCTCCTTACAAGGGCGGAGACCTTACCGAGTAACAACTTAAGGCTATTGTCATCCTGAGTTTTTGTCATCTTAAGTTTTTGTCATCTTAAGTTTTTGTCATCCTGAGCGAAGCGAAGGATCTTACCAGAGGAAAAGTTTGAAAGCAAACTTTCAGACTTTCATCGGTGCCGCCACAGGCACGTCACCGATGTGTAATCATGCCTGCGGCAAGGTACGGAATATGAATAAACAGGTTATATGTGACATCGACGGACAATATTACGGCCTTGACAGCGTAAGTGTCCGGAGCATAGAAAACGGAACGGCCCAAATGATACTTGGGGGTGCACCCGAATGTGTAGAGGGACTCATAAAGTTCAGAGGCGAATGGGTACCCATAGTCAGGTTGCGCACGCTCTTTGAGACCGATAAAAGCGAGCAGCCGAAGTACAGTCAGCTTATATACATGAGCACATTTATCGGTACCGTGGCATACCGCGTGGATAAAGTAGTAGAGATCGATGTCCTTGCCGACGGCGAGTTCCAGCGCATCCCCATAGTGGTCAATTCAGGGAAGACTGCGTATGTAGCAGGAGCCTGCAGCCACCACGGAAGATTACTTCTTGTGGTAGACCATAACCGTCTTCTTTCACGTGATGAGGCCCAGGCAGTAAAAGCCGGTATCAGAGCCATCTACGAGGCTGAAGAAGCCGAGAAACGCCGCAAGGAAGAGGAAGAAGCAAGGCGCAGGGCTGAGGAAGAGAAGGCAAAAGCCGGAGAAGATGCATCAGTAGGCGCAGAAGATTCAGAAAAAGATGCAGAAGCTGAAAAGGCGACAACAGAAACGGCAGAACCTGCCACAAACGAAACAGAGTAATTAGGAAATTAATTAAGTTTGGGAAAAGTATTGGGTATGAAAAAGAAAAAACTTATCATCATAATCGTTATTGCGGTAGTAGCATTGGCACTGCTTCTCATACCGCATAAGTACCTGTATAAGGATGGAGGGACTGTAGAGTACAGTGCGGTATTGTATTCCATAACCAATTACCATGCGCTCGCAGATACTGAGGATGAAAACGGAAATATACAGTATGGTTACACGGTTGGTAAGGTTGTAAAGATTTTGGGTTTTGTAGTAAGTGACGATACTCATTTTGAGATGGACCCGGTAAAAACTGCGGAAAATACCAAAAATCCTTTACTGGCACAAACGACACCTACACCTACAGAGGAACCTGCACAGACACCTACCGATACTCCAACTCCTATCCCTACCACGGAGCCGGTTACCGTTACACCGCCTGCCACACCGGATATAGAAAACTATTACGTATTTGACAGTGGCAGAAAGCTTACGGTAGATGACCTGTCAAAAGTGGATGGAGCAAAGGCACTTGAGCCTTTTTATGATGCGATATTTGCAGATATGCTCGGATTATCCGTAGAAGATGCCAAGGCGTGCCTTATGTGCAACAATACTCCGAGCGCATATAAGAATCTGACATACGGAAATGTCGACATGATATTCTGTGCACTGCCTTCCGAGGAACAGGTGGCAGAGGCAGAAGCCAACGGTGTAGAGTTCGAATACCACACCATCTTAAGCGGCGGTTTTGTATTTTTCGTAAATAAAGATAATCCCGTGGACAGTATCACTCAGGAACAGTTAAAAGGCATAGTCAGCGGTAAGATAACCAACTGGAAAGAAGTAGGCGGAGAGGATGAGCCGATAAAACTATATCAGCGAAATGAAGGCTCAGGCAGCCAGACAGGACTGTATCGCTACGTACTTCCCAAGGAAGAGGTAATGCCTCCCATCATTGAGCAGTACGAAGACTCCATGGAGGGCGTGGTAGACCGTGTATCGGACTATGATAACGGACGCGGAGCCATTTCATACTCCTACTATTATTACGTGGCCAACATGTATACCAGCGACGAGATAAAGCTCCTCGGTATAGACGGAGTCATCCCGAGTGATGAGACCATATCGCAGGGAACATATCCGTTCCTTAATTTCTCACAGATCGTAACCAGAAAAGACCTCCCTGAGTACAGTATAGTAAGAGACATAATCGACTATGTCCAGGGTGAAAACGGCGCCCGCATAGCAAGAGAAAACGGATATGTACCGTATCTTCCTGTAGGTGAATCCGGTAACAGTACATCAAATATAGTATTAGGATCAAATGAAGCTCTGTCTAAAAACGCAGAGCTTCATAGTCAATTATTGCCTTTTCCTGAGTATTCGACCGTAGGTACCGGAGCTGTACCGGGGACGGAAAAGTTCAATGAAAAACGTGTAAAAGCCACTGAATACGGGATATCGGTATATGATCCTAAATATGTCACTTTTATAAAAAAATCGGCTGATCTTGAGATAATACAGGTTAATGGATTAAAAGACAAGGCAATAGAAAAAAAGATCAACGACCGGATAAATGAAGTGGTTGATATACTCCTTGACCCGGCATATCTGCCGGATGTATCGGGGATTATTCCATTTATAAAGGAACACGGCAGACCTAAGGCAGATATTTATATGTCTTCCGGGTATAATGAAAATCATATCATGTCTGTTGCTGTGAATATTACATATACATGGGAAGAAAGGATACGGGCTGATTGGTTTACCGATATCCCGGATCCTGACGGGGACGGAAAATTAGAGAGCTCTGAGATACTGGAATACCTGCGTGAACAGGAACAAAAGGATCCTTACAGCTACATGAATGTATCTTATGTGGGGTTCATGCGTAATTATACCCTGCAGCAGTGGTGCGAATACAGTAAAACATGGTGTGTATACGACGAAATACCCCTTAACTTTAACCTGGAAACAGGTGAAGAGATCCGTCTGTCCGACATGTTCTTAGAAGGTACGGATTACCTTGGAATAATAACGAAAGAGATGTATGATCGCAGTGTAAAATATCATTACTGGTTTGATGATTATAATTATCAGAACGGGGAACCGGGGTACGGTTATGAGCCTGAACGCGAATATGACGGCGGTACTATATTTACCGGGATAGATCCTGATATCAAATTCGGGATCCAGTATGATCATCAGATCGCAGTGTGGGATGATAAAGGACATTATACGTATATCGAAACTTCGATCCCTGTCTACAATATGGTCAACTTTGAGGATATATTTGAAGAGGAAGATGAAAGCATACCGGAATATCTGGAATGGATCGATTTGTCGGATTGGTATGATATATATTTTAATCCGGAATTATTCTATAAACAGAGCAGCTTTGAAGTAAGCACAGTTGATGCGGAAACGGTCAGCGTAGATGTATATTTTTTAACTGCGAAAAAGGAAAAAAGCTTTGCAGGGGTGGCTAAGAATGACTTACCGGGACTCGCCAAAGATATGTTTGACAGGTCGGGAATATTCTTATACTCTACGGATAAATGCGGAATGTATCCGGACCGCATCTATGTATATCCGAACGGATACGTGTGTATCATGTGGAAGGTAATAATAGTAGGGGACAGTGAAGAATACTTGAACGGTAGGGTAAATATAAGCCTGATCCAATGGGTGAAGGATGGTAAAGATATCCTGCCTGCCGACATGATCGATAATTCACCTGAAGAATTACTAAAAATATTGTTCATGAAATCGGGTGGATGGTCTATATCCGACAAGGAATCAAGGTTGCCTGAAGAGGATGCTGAAAAGGCAGCTAAGATACTTGCTCCGCATCTGGTATCTTTTGTAGCGGACGGTTATCTGGTACCCCGTTTTGACTTTCAGCTTTCGGATATGTATGATAGCTGGAAGACGGGCGGTGGTTATATAGAAGGTTTAACTACCGATGAAAAAGCTGCGCTTCCGGGCGAGGTATTATTAAGGGTTATAGATCGCGGCAACTGGTCATATTTTGACTGGAATATAAAGAGCTTAAACGGATATTATAAGCATTTTAAGATGTATGAAGGTTATGAGTTTTAGGCTGTGATCTTTGTATTTTAGTAAGGGTCAGGCTGATTTGGAGATGTAATGGATCATTTTGTATTACACAGCGACTTTAAGCCTACGGGTGACCAGCCCGAGGCCATAAAGGAGCTGGTAGAAGGTTTTAAGGCAGGGAACCAGTTTGAGACGCTGCTAGGCGTTACCGGTTCGGGTAAAACATTTACCATGGCCAATGTCATAGCGGCACTCAATAAACCCACCATAGTCATAGCACATAATAAGACTCTGGCTGCGCAGCTCTATGGGGAGTTTAAGGAGTTTTTCCCGGAAAACGCGGTAGAGTATTTTGTGTCGTATTATGATTACTATCAGCCGGAAGCATACGTGCCTTCGACTGACACATATATAGAAAAAGACTCGTCCATAAATGACGAGATAGACCGTCTGCGCCACTCGGCTACAGCAGCGCTTGCGGAAAGACGCGATGTCATAATAGTAGCCAGTGTGTCCTGTATATACGGCATAGCTGCGCAGGAGGACTATACGGAGATGACTCTGTCACTGCGCCCGGGTATGACTGTGGATAGGGATCAGATGATCAGACGTCTGGTAGATATGCAGTATATAAGGGATGAGATCGATTTCCACCGTGGCACCTTCCGTGTAAAGGGGGATGTAGTGGAGGTATATCCCATTTCCTCAGACGAATATGCTTACCGTATAGAGTTTTTTGGCGATGAAGTGGATAGAATATCCCAGACTGAGGCACTTACGGGTAAAACCAAGGCCGTTTTGGAGCATATGATGTTGTTCCCTGCTTCGCACTATGTTGTGCCCGAGGACAGGATGAAAAAGGCCATAACAAATATTGAGGCAGAGCTGGCTGAACGTGTTAAGTACTTTAAGGACAGAGAAAAACTGCTGGAAGCACAGAGGATCAGCGAGCGTACCAACTTTGATATAGAGATGTTACGAGAGACCGGCATATGTTCCGGTATAGAGAATTATTCCAGACACTTGGCAGGACTTCCCGCAGGGGCCACTCCTCATACACTGATTGAGCACTTTGGTGATGACTACCTCATGATAGTGGATGAGTCACATATGACCATGCCTCAGTTCAGAGGTATGTTTAACGGCGACAGGGCCAGGAAAACGGTGCTGGTGGACTATGGCTTCCGCCTGCCTTCGGCACTTGACAACAGACCTTTAAAGTTTGATGAGTTTGAAGCGAGACTCGACCAGGTAATGTTTGTATCCGCCACACCCGGGGCATACGAAGCAGAGCATGAGCTGCTCCGTACAGAGCAGGTAATACGTCCTACGGGATTGCTTGATCCGGAGGTAGATGTACGCCCTGCTGCAGGCCAGATAGACGACCTTATCTCTGAGATCCGTAACGAGATAAAGAAGGGTCAGACCCCTGATGAGACAGGAGAAAAGCCCATAGCGGGCAAGGTGCTCGTTACTACCCTTACCAAGCGTATGGCCGAGGAACTTACGGAATACTTAAGGCAGGCAGGTATCAGAGTAAAGTACCTGCATTCGGATGTGGACACGCTTGAAAGATCAAAGATCATCCGTGATATGCGTATGGATGTATTTGATGTACTTGTAGGTATCAACCTGTTACGTGAAGGTCTGGACATACCTGAAGTAAGCCTGGTCGCCATACTCGATGCGGATAAGGAAGGCTTTTTAAGG
>JAFZQN010000131.1 GCA_017620375.1 Lachnospiraceae bacterium | reverse complement strand
TATGTTTTCTTATATACCAGGAATATGAACATACCAATACCGAATGCCAGTACTATGGCTATCAGCATATCAAGTATGCTTACGCTTGTTATATTCTCCAAAAAGTTTGATTTAAATATATCACTGAACGTGGTTGCTAAAAAATACATAACTGTTCTCCTCGTATAATTTTTATATCAATTTTTTTTCGTAATACTCCATTCCGCTTTGTGGAGCGGAGCCATGTCGTAGGGGTTCCTCCCACTGCTTCGCAGCAAGTCCCACCCTGCGAAGTCATCCATACATCCTGCAGGCTTCGTATTTTGAAAATGCTCCTTCGCGCCTGTCGTGAAGAGATACGGCATCTCTTATTATATCAGGAAGGAAACCGTCCCATTTTACTTCAAGTATGATAGCCTCCGATACCGGCATCGTCACACAGTCGGGATTTAAAAAGTCGGTACAGTACATCCCGCTTCTTATATTGTAATCAAATGTAACTCTTACATTTCCTGCCGGGTATATGAACGGTTCTCTGGTGTAATCCACTATGGTTTTGGGAGCCAGCCCCTGGGTCTTCATCTTGGTATACAGCTCTTTCACCACCGGGTATTTTGAGTCAAGCATCCATTCTATATCACCGTCCACTATACTCTGTGCTTCCTCTTTTGTGAGCGGAGCACTTTGTTTGTTACCCAGATGATCGATCTTACTCTTTTTTTCAAGATGTATGACCGACGGATCCCCGTTATAATATCTGATCCTGAATTTTTCCCTTCGCGAAAGACCGTTCACCTTTTCCATCAAAGCTTTATCATACAGATTATCAAAATAAAGGCTTCGTATCAGATATCTGCCGTCTATCGCATGAGGATCGGGGTAGGCAACCGCATTCAGCCTCTGCCTTATCTGAAACATGTCCAATAAATTAATCTCATGCTTCACTTCATGTCTGAAATCCATTGATTCACCTCTTTTCTCACATTATAGATATGGATTATAAAGGCAAATTCTGTATGGTTAGTGAAAAAAGTATGAAAAAAGTGTGAAGCCCCGGCACCTGTGTCAGGTCTTCACACTTAGAAAATGTATTTATTTTACTTAAGGACATCTTTTAAGATATCTTCTTCTTATTGAAGTATACCTCTGCCCCTTCTCTTAAGTCAGCCTTCACGACGTTGATATATTCACTGGCCTTGTGACCGCTCGGAGCAGTAACATAAAGACGATTATACAGTCCATAATATACATCATATTTACTGTTGCTGCCACTTACAGGGTCAAATCTGAAGCCGCAACTACAGTTTCTGTCTTCATTATAGAACTCTTCTCTTATCTTGGTCTTATATGTTACATCGCCCAGTTTTACAACTGAGTTTTCCTCCATCCACATCCAGGACCCGCTTTTCAGTATGAGACTGCCGGCATCACCGGTAACGCTTCCATAAATGTCCAGACTTATGTCCTTATTTAGTGTAAGCGTGACACCTGATTTTATGATGAGTTCAACTCCGGCCGGAACATAATAAAAGTTACCGGTATCTTTTAATGTGATATTTTTGGTAACAGTGACCTTTTTCCCTGTCCCTGCTGAGCGACTTAATACATTATAGAATTCATCGGCTGATGTAACTGTATAAGTATCATTACCCTCACTATCTTTTTCGCTTTTACCGCCTGAAGCACCGGCAGAGATCTTTTTGCCGTTGAGCTTCAATGTATCATAGTTATCCAGGAGAAGCGACGCTTGAAGCTCCTTTGCTTCTTTTTTGTCAGTTTCGAGGGTTATCTTTGAGCCGTAACCTCCCAGAACCTTATTTTTATCATTGATCATCAGAGCAGAAGAACGTCCCGACGTCTTATCACCTGAAGAAACCTTGTAGGATGTACTTCCGTTTTTCCATAAGGCATCCTTAACTACTACGCAGCCGCCACTCATCTTTACTGCTTTGGCACTGTTTGTCAAAGTACCGAGTACCGTCAGACGTGCTTTTAAGGTCAGTTTTTTGCCCTTCTTGATCTTTACCTCTGTTCCGGGATATATTACAAGAGGATCCTTTACGGTAAACGATTTTGTTATGGTTATCGTGCCGCCTGTAGACTTGCATTTCTTAAGTGCCGATGCTAGAGCTTTTTCACTCTTGACTTTTATGGATGCAGGCTTACCTGATACAGTAGAGTTATCCTTTGCGGCGCCTATACCCGATTTGATGTCTTTATAGGATGCGTCGCTGAATACACCCATTTCCCCATCCTCATAGTAGGAGAATTCATTGATCCCGGAACCTGTAATTACATACTTTACAGCATGAGGAACATGGAGCAGCTCGTAAAAGGAAGTATTTTTATCCCCCGTCTCATATATCAGACGGTCATGTGCATCATAGAAGCTCAGCTTGCCGGTACCATAAAAGGTACCTCCGATACCTTTTATCTCAAGCCCAAGAACTTGCTGACAATACGCAAAGGTTTCAGTATAATCGACAGTGAGACTATCCTTGTACTTGATATCGCCTAATGACTGAAGTGTTGTTTTACCTTCATAATTACATATGATGCTTAAAAGACCTTTGACCAATTTAGTACCGGTGAAGTTCGTTTTTGAGTAGTAATTGGATTCATCGGCAAATTGGGCTTTAAACCACTTGTAAAAATCCTTTACAAATGATTTCGAAAGATTTTTTTCTATAATAGCAAGCTCGGTTTTGTTAGGGATCTTATAACTCAGATCAGAGCTATGCTTTGAGTATTCCTTTTTGTCTTCCTCAAGGACTTTTTTCAGACCATCATTCCCGTATTTTTCGCGAATGTATTCAACTATCCAGTAACTGGGTTCATGTCCGCTGTGCCCGGGCTCAAGGAAAAAATATTTTTTGATATTATCTTCTGTAACCCAATTGACATTCCAATCAACATCAAGTCCGCATTCATTTTTGCCATAAGCAGTGATGTTTGTGTACTCGTTTTGGCGCTCACTGTATCGGATATAGTTTGAATACTTCGTCGGAAGAAGGTTTTCTATCGTTCCGGCATAGCTTTCTGCATAACCTTCCGTCAGGATATCTCCGATATGCCCAAAGTTTCTTATCTGTATAACATGAAGCAGTTCATGGATGATCGTATTGAAATTGTCGGTAATTCGTCCGGATACAGCTTCGTCCTCGTAAAAGGATACTCCGAATTCTGAAGCCGATTCAATGGCAGCGCCGTATTCACCGAATGTCTGGCGCTTTGAAATATCGATAACCGGTTTTTTGCCTCCATAATTCACAGGAGAAGATTTGGGCATAAAGCTTAGGTCTGTCTTTTCTTCGATGATACCCATGATCTCATCGATGATGGCAGGAAATGATTCATCGATATATACACCGGCTTCGACCTTGAGTATAAATCTGTCATATTCGATCTCGTAATCCTTGGCGCTGCATAAGGGGAATTCGTATCCCTCTATATGCTCCATGTATTCACCTGCTTTTAACGGTCCTAATGCAGGTGCATCAGCACCATACACTGCTTTGGGCAGAGTCAGCACGATAAATAAAAACGCCATAAGTACAGATGTAATCATAGCTTTCCGTTTCATAAAATACCTCCTTCGTTCTTTTATCTGGTAAACTGTGAGATAAACTTCCAAGCCTGCTCGTTAGTATGATGACGGCACTCATGTACCTGATTGTCAATACTTGCAAATGCGGTACGGCATACACCGTCCTCGCTGTCATAGTAGTTGATGGTGAGGTTGGCGTCACGTGAGTCGTCATGTACTACCTCTACGCGGTCACCGGGAATACCGTAGATCTTGTTCTCCCAGTTATCCTTATCCGCATAATTAAGGTCAAACTTCTTCTTTAACTTATTGGTCTCGGCTGCATACTGTATCCTCTCTAAGCCTGTCTCAGCCTGGAAAGGCAGTTCGGGTAAGTGTGACTTCTCTCCGCCTGCATAGAAAAGCGGTACGGGTACTGTTGTATTGAGCTTGTCTCCCAAGTCTTTTCCGAACGGATTGTTCCTTA
>JAFZQN010000130.1 GCA_017620375.1 Lachnospiraceae bacterium | reverse complement strand
TTTGCCATACAGTTTCCTTCCTATACATTACTTCCTGCAATATATCCCGTAGACCATGCCCACTGCAGGTTGTATCCGCCGCACATACCGTCCACATCAAGTATCTCGCCTGCCAGATACATACCAGGGTATTTCTTGCATTCCATTGTGTTTTCATTTATTTCTTTAAGATCAACTCCTCCTTGAGTTGTCTGTGCATTTTCAAAGCCGTTATCGCCTGTAATACTAACCGTATATCCCTTTAATAATGCGGACAGCTTCTTTAATCCGTTTTTAAGGTTTTGAGGATTAAGTGATCCTATATCATTATCAAAATCAAGTCCGGATTCTCTAAGCATCACCTTTAGCATCTTGTCATTTATGATGGCAGATAAAGCGGTGCCTAATTTACCTTTACAGTCGGTGATAATACTATTAAGGTAATCAGTAAGCTCGTTTTCTCCTGTCTCCGGGAACATATCAAGTATCAATCCGCATTTACTGCCATATGATATTTCATTTATCGCAAATCTGCTTAAATTCATAACCGGTATGCCGCTTATACCGTTCTTTGAAAATATGATCTCGCCGGATTCCGAATATATGATATTCTTTTTATCTCCGGTAAACAATGAGCAATTACATTTAAGTCTTACACCGTCTATGACTCTTAAGCTTTTGTGATCGATCTTAAGTCCGCACAGTGCAGGTCTCGGAGTGATCACTTTAAGTCCCATATCTTTAAGTATCCCGTACATGGTTCCGTCGGTACCGAATACGGGTGCAGCTGAACCGCCTGCACAGATGATAAGATTATGAACAAAGTATTTTGTGTTGTCAGAACAGATAACGGTATATTGACCTTTATTGCTGCCCTTATCATACTTGATATCTGTTACTCTTTTTTCGGTGACTAACACTGCACCAAGACTTTCTGCTTTTGACTTAAGTACGTCTCTTACAGCCTTTGCCTGCTCTCCGTAAGGATAATAATATCCGTTACGCTCACGGGCTATGATACCTATAGAGCTAAAGAGTTCGAGTACAGCGTGATAGTCAAACTTATTTACAATACCAAAAGCCTTTTGAGGATCGTTACTTCTGTAACAAGCTTCTGCCTGATAGCTGTTGGTAAAATTACACTTTCCGTTTCCTGTGGCAGTGATCTTTTTACCTACAGTATCTTTACCTTCGAGAATGATCACATCATGCTTTTTCACACTGGATATACATGACTTACAAGCCGAATAAGCTGCCATAAGCCCTGCAGCTCCCGCGCCTATTATCACATTGTCATGTATAAAATCTGCCATAACATCCTCTTGGTTATTGTTTTATTGATTATCTGATAAGTTTTATTTTCTTTAAGATCCTAACTATTTTTTTGCCCATAGGCATCTCTAAAAGTTCGTCTTCAGTCACAGTTTTTGTAAGAAGAATAAGTACCGCATATACAAGTACTGCCACTATAAATGCAGGTATCAGAGCTAATGCCATAGAGTATGTATAACCGTATACGAACTCATAAGTGTAATCGGTTACAACTCCCATAAGTAAGGCACATATAGCCGGTAATAAAAATGTACGTTTGATCTCCTGCTTATAATTAAGCGCCTTAGCGATCGACCACCAGTTAAGAGCACATACAAGTAATCCGTACAGCATATTACATATTACCATGATATACACACCATTTTCGCTCTCAAAAGTATTGAGACCGATAAATACAGCAATAATGTGTATTATCAAAGCGATGAGCGAATGTGTAACAGGCTTACGCATCATATTGATGCCCTGAAGTGCTCCGTTAGTAAGTGTAGAAAGAGCAAAGAATACTACTGCCATACATCCGAGTGACAGGAGTCTCGGTCCGAGATTATCGGTTACATCTCCGAGTAACAGTACCAATATCGGCTGTGATAAGAATCCAAGTCCCATCGCAGCAGGGAAAGCGATCAGCATATTGAACTTAACTGCCGATGCTATCTTTTTCTTTATGCCTTCTGTATCATTCTTTGCATAACTGGATGAAAGTGCCGGAACAATACTTACGCCGAATGCCGAAGCTATGGCTACCGGTACGTTATACATCCACTTATATCTGTTTGAATATGCCTCCCAGAATATTGATCTTTCCGTCTCGGTATATCCGTGTTTATTCATAAAATTGGAAAAGATATATGAATCGATGATACCGCTCACCTGATATATGGTCTGGCTGAGTATGATGGGCATCATGGTAAATAACAATGCTTTTATGATGAACTTCGATTCATCCATTTTTCCTGTAATGTCTATTGCTTCTGACTTGTCCACCTTTTTCCTGTATAAAAACAGAAGGATGACAAGAAAAACAAGTGCGGCCATGGCACCTGCCAGTGTTCCGGCAGTACCTCCGGCGGCTCCGTAAGCAGCTGCTTCGTTAAGATCCTTAAATGCATTGATTAGATATGCAGCAGCTACTACGCTCACTACAGCATTGATCACCTGCTCGATGATCTGGCTGAGTGCTGTGGGGACCATGGTATGTTTTCCCTGGAAAAAGCCTCTTATTACTCCCATGATAGAGAAAACAAATATGGTCGGTGTGAGGACTCTTAAGGGGATAACACAGCTGGGATACTTAAAGGCCTCCGCTATCTGCGGGGCAAATATGAATACCAGAAGTGAAACTGTAAGTCCTATGCTTGAAGAAAGGATCAGGGCGAATCTGAAATATCTGGATGAATTGACATATTCACCTTTTCCTTCTTTATCCGCTATAAGCTTTGATACGGCTACCGGTACACTGTAACAGGATATGAGAAGTGCTATATTGTATATCTCATACGAATTGTTGTAGTATCCCATTCCCTCTTTTCCGACTATTCTGGTAAGTGGTATGCGGTACAGCATTCCGATGAACCTGGTGATCAGTCCGGCGGCAGCAAGGATACCACCTTGCACCATAAAACCGGATTTCTTCTTTTTTTCCATTTTGTGACTTTCTTTCTGTCTGTTTTTTAAGATCCTTCGCTTTGCTCAGGACGACACCTTTACCATAGTCATTCTGAGGTAATACCGATTATCATTCTGAGGGCGAAGCCCGAAGAATCTTATTCAATTTCAATTTTATCAGCTCTGTAATGCGGGAAAAGTGCTATAAACGTCTTGCCCGGACGAAGCTTCAGTTTTTCACCGTCAAGCGTGTAGTAATTCATTGTATATGCAGCTTCATTCTTTGCCCACGTAATTTCTATACACTTACCTTCACAGATATAATATCCTTTTCCTTCAACAGGATCATGGTGTCCGTCCCTGTCTCCGTAACCTTCGATATCCTGATATCCGTTCTTATCACGGTTTGATTCCTGAACGATCTGGATAATGATATTATTGAATGTAAGCGGTTCATTGGTATTATAATCTATATGAACTCCGCCGTACTGATATCTGGTATAAAGCTTTGTCTCCTCATCATATGTAAGATAAGGCTGTGCATACGATGAAAAAGGAAGCTTTACAAGTGCCGCTGTTGAAATCTCCTGTATTTCTTTTTTTATAGCCTCTTCATCAACAGATTCTTCGGTTACGTTTTCTGTCACATTCTCATCGTTATTTTCCATCGGAGACCCGAAAAGCTGTTTTCTCTGCTCTATTTCATCAAGCAAAAGTTTAGCATATTCAATTTTGTCAATTGAATTAACACCAATCTCCGGATAAGCAAAATCAAAATGCTGGGGAACGAAATCTTCTTTGTGATCTGTTCGGAATTTCTTCTGTTCTATTGCCTTATGTATGCCCTCTAATGTAGCAAACGCATTATGCGGAGCTTTAATATTCTTATCACGGTAGAATATAATATTTCCTTCCCCATATGTACCCTCTAAGTGGTCAAGCTTTAATGCTGCAATCTTCTTCGTTGCATATGTGGTCTCACCGTAGTGGATGAAGATCGCATCATACTCCGAAGCTATACTTGCGTAGTAGTGTCTTGCACTTCTTACCGACCCCATTCTGTCCTTACATGAGCTTTCTTCTGTCAGGTTTTCAAAAACGCCCATACATCTGGTTATGTTACCTTCAACCAGTATTTCGTAAAGAATGTCGGCACATCCAATACCACTCTGGGGATTGGCTATTGCGATATTGTTAAACATCATACAGTAAGGTCTCTGATTTGCAATTTCTTCTTTAACCCACTGTCCGTTGATATAACTTTGCTTTTCACCATTGGCTAAATGTATTTCCAAAAGGTCGGGTGTGGGTGAAGGCAGATCCGGTGTAACTTCGGGCTCTGTAGGAGTGGGCTCCTCGGTCGGTACCGGTGTGGAAGAAGGTTCTTCTGTAGGTTCGGGAGTAACGGTTACTTCACCGGTAGGATTGGTTGCTACCTGTGTACCGGGATCATCACTCTTACCGCCTGAAAATACTGCTATCAAAACTATGATCAGGATTACTGCGGCTAACGAACAGCCCGTAATGATAAATGCCTTTTTTTTGGTATCTTCTGATGTGTAAAAATCTTTTACCTTGCCAAAAAAGGTTGCTATTTTCTCTTTCATGTCCTCTTGTCCTCTTATACTCTTTTATCTTGTTATGCCGGCTTTATCGAGTATCTCTCTTTGCTTTTCTTCCATCACGGTACGTTCATCATCTTCCATATGGTCGTATCCGAACAGATGCAGCATACTGTGTACTATCAAGAATGAATACTCCCTAAGTTCGCTGTGCCCGTATTCCTTAGCCTGCTCTTTACACTTTTCTACCGAGATGATGATATCTCCGAGCATCAGTTCTCCGGTATCAAGATCAAAATAATCTTCCGCGTCGTCCTCTATGGATTCAGGGAACACATTAGGCTCAGGATAGTCAACAAGCGGGAACGATAAAACATCCGTAGGCCTGTCTATCTGCCTGTACTCTTTGTTTATCGCATGTATCCCTTCGTTATCCGTAAGTGTCAGGTTGAGCTGTACTTCATACGGACAGTTCAGATAATCCAATGCCTGATCTATGATCGACTTTGCAGCTTCTTCGTAGTCGAAATCAAAGCTGTCATCTGTTTCTTTTTCTATAACAAGATTCATTTATACTCCTTATATCAGGCTTTCTTAGGTCTATCCGGGAACTTACGCCTGTTTTGTGCATTCTCATACTTCTCGTATGCATTGACGATCTTTTGTACAAGCGGATGTCTTACAACGTCCTTACTTGTCATATATGAAAATCCGATATCGTCAATACCTTCAAGTACTTTGAGTGCAACATCAAGACCGGAAGTCTGACCTGCGGGAAGGTCCTTCTGTGTAAGGTCACCGGTTATGATAACCTTTGATCCGAATCCGATACGTGTAAGGAACATCTTCATCTGTGCGGGTGTGGTATTCTGAGCTTCATCAAGAATAATGAATGCGTTGTCAAGGGTTCTGCCTCGCATGTATGCAAGAGGTGCTACCTCGATAAGTCCCTTTTCAGAGTTTTTCTGATAACTGTCGGGACCCATTATCTGATAAAGAGCATCATATAACGGTCTTAAGTATGGATCGATCTTGCTCTGTAAGTCACCGGGAAGGAATCCGAGCTTTTCACCGGCTTCTATAGCGGGACGAGTAAGAATAATACGGTTTACATCGTTGTTCTTAAAAGCAGTAATGGCACATGCCATAGCAAGATATGTCTTACCGGTACCGGCAGGTCCCATACCGAATACTATCATCTTTTCACGGATAAGATCTACGTAATTCTTTTGTCCCAGTGTCTTGGGCTTTATAGGTTTACCCTGTATGGTGAAGCATATCAGGTCTTTATCTATCTCGTTGATAATATGCTCATTATCCTCATATACAAGAGAAAGACAATAGTTAACATTCTGCTCTGTTATGGGACTGCCCTTGGCAGAAAGATTAACCAGTTCGTTTATAACTCTTTTAGCTTTGTCGGTACTCTGTTCATCACCGATTATCTTAACTTCGTTACCTCGTTCGATCACGGTAACTCCAAGATTTTTCTCAATGATCTTAACATAATTATCAAATGCCCCGAATACCTCCTGAAGGTTTTCCGAGGGTATATTGATCATCTTTTCAACTATCGCCATTTAATCCTCACTGAACACTTGGTATTTCCATAAGATTACAGAATGATACCATGACATTTTTCCACAAATATAATTATATCTAATTCATGTTAGGAATACAACAATTTTATGCGATAAAATCAAGATTTTTTAAGAATATTTTTACTCTTTTTAAGCACATTTTTGTCATATTACTAAATGTATATATTTTTATCCAATTATGAAAATAAAGCAAGCAGGTGAGATGGCTGTCAGAATTTTAAAATATAAAGCGTGCAGTGGATATGCTACAGATTTAGCTATGTCGATATACGGCAAAAATCGGTTATCCAAACCGATTTTTGAGCGTAGCACAAGGTTTTCCGGTATCAAGCGGAAAACCGATTGCAAGCGTACGTATATAAGGCATAGATTAATCTGAGCATATCCCTGCAGGTAGCGAAGACGATTTTAAAATCCTGACAGACATCTCACCTGCGTAGGTTAATAGCTTATTTATACAGAAAAAACCCTTGTAGAAAAACTACAAGGGTTAATAAATAAACTTATTTAAACTTTCTCTTGCGAGCAGCTTCAGACTTCTTCTTACGTCTTACGCTGGGCTTCTCGTAATGCTCTCTCTTGCGGATCTCCTGCTGGATACCTGCCTTAGCACAATTACGCTTGAATCTGCGAAGAGCGCTGTCCAATGACTCGTTTTCTTTTACGATAACGTTTGACATAATCTCACACCTAACCTCCCTCCAGTTGTGAACTTGTGCCAAATCAACTGTTTGGGTAATTTAAATAGCACAAAGTTGATTATACCATAAAATTAGCATTCGTCAATACTTTTTTTAATTTTTTCTTTTATCGATACGGGATCGAATCTTATCGAATCCCTTATATCACGCGGATTACCGTGAGGAAGAAAGCTGTCAGGCAGCGAAATGTTAAGAAATTTCACGCTTTTACAGCTCTCTGCGATATGCTCCGCTACAGCTTCACCGAAACCGCCGCGCTTTACATTTTCCTCTGCACATATGATAAGATCATGTGTTTCACACAATCTGTCTATCATCTCAAAATCAATGGGATTTACAAACCTTGCATTAACAAATGTAGGTTCATAACCGTCGTCTTTCAGGTCGTCAAGTACTCCGTTTAAGACCTTGACCATCTTGCCTACAGCTACAACAGCTGCTTTTTTACCCTGTCTTAATACTTCGGCTTTACCCAACTCTATAGGAGTATCGGTCTCGCATCCGAAATATGCTTTTGCTCTTGGATATCTTATAGCGGAAGGTCCGTTATAACTGCATGCAAATACAAGCATATCCGAGAATTCCTTCGCATTCTTCGGTGCCATAACAACCAGTCCCGGTATCGATGACAGATATGAAAGATCAAAAATACCCTGATGAGTCTCACCGTCGCATCCTACTATACCTGCTCTGTCTACACATAATGTAACAGGCAGATGATTAAGTGCCACATCATGTATAAGCTGATCGAACGATCTCTGTAAGAACGTCGAATATATGGCAACTACGGGATGAAGTCCCTGTGAAGCCATACCCGCAGCGAATGTAACAGCATGCTCTTCCGCTATACCAACATCAAAGAACCTGTTTGGATAGCTTACAGCCCATTTTTTTAGACCAGTACCGTCTGCCATGGCAGCTGTAACAGCCACAACATTGGGATTGCACTCGCCTATACCCATCATGGTATCCGAGAATACATCCGTATATGTCTTTACACTTTTTAAAGTCTTGTTTTCTCCTGTATTACAGTAAAAAGGTTCTACTCCGTGGAAGCCCGAAGGATCGTGCTCTGCAGGGGCATATCCTTTGCCTTTTTTAGTGATCACATGTACCAGTACAGGATTCTGCGACTGAGCTGCAGCTTCAAAAGCATTGAGCATCAATGGTATATTATGTCCGTCTATGGGACCTATATAGGTTATACCCATGTTCTCAAAGAGCATACCCGGTACGAACAGACTCTTGATCGACTCTTTTGAAGTCTTGATACGTCTTACCAGGCCGTCGCCCATGTACGGAAGGGATTTTAATGCACCTTCCACATTCATTTTTAATCCGGTATATTTTGAATTGGTCCTAAGTTTGCCGAGATAAGCTGCCATACCACCTACATTTTCCGATATGGACATCTTGTTGTCGTTAAGGACTATGATCATATTTGATTTGAAACGGCCCGCATTATTAAGAGCTTCAAATGCCATACCTCCGGACAACGCTCCGTCACCTATCACGGCTACGACCTTAAAGTCTTCTCCTTTCAGATCTCTGGCTTTTACTATACCGTCAGCTATGGACACGGAAGTGGATGCATGTCCTGTATTAAATGCATCACACGGACTCTCACTTCTTCTCGGAAATCCGCTCATGCCGCCAAACTGCCTAAGGTTATCAAATCCGTCTTTTCTGCCTGTAAGAAGTTTATGTGTATAACTCTGATGACCTACATCGAATATGAGCTTATCCTCGGGAAAGGTCAAAAAAAGATGCAATGCCATAGTCAGCTCGACAGTTCCGAGATTGGATGCGAGATGACCTCCGGTATTGCTCACTTTTTGAATAAGAAAACGCCTGATTTCCTTCGCAAGTTCACGATAGTCATCAGGAGAGATCTTTTTTATATCATTAGGCTCATTGATAAGGTCAAGAATATTCATTACTCAGTCTTCCGTTATTATAATCTTCTGTATACAAGACTTTCAAACAGTTCACATAAAAATCCCGTATCTTTGCCTGTTTTCTTAAGGCATTCAACAGCTTTTTCCGTATATAGATCAACCAGTGCTTTCGCCTTATCCATACCGTACAGGCGCACCACTGTATCTTTATCATTTTTCTCGTCGACATTCACACTCTTACCTAGCGTAGAAGCATCCGAAGTAACATCAAGGATGTCGTCCTCTATCTGGAAAGCGATACCTAAAGCGTAGCCGGCGGTTTCTATAAGTTTTAAATCATCCTCCGATGCACCGCCAAGTATAGCACCGCTTAATAATGCTGCTTCAAACAGACATGAGGTCTTTAATTCATATATACGTAGGATATACTTTAACTTATCTATATCCTTTTTGTCAAATGATAACGCGTCTATCTCGGTAAAACCGGGAGTTTTAACGTTATCATTGTATTTCTCGGTAGTATCAAGTACCTGTCCGCCTATCATACCGCTGTAACCGGCTTTTACGGATACGGTATTAAGTGCTTTTAACACCTTTAAGGCATCTTTCGGATCAGATAATCCTACTGCAATACTTGAGTTTTTTTCAAATGCATAGTTTAAAAGTGCATCACCGGCCAGTACTCCCATAGCATGTCCGTATGCAACATGGGTGGTGGGCTTTCCGCGTCTCAGTACATCATTGTCCATAGCCGGCAGATCGTCATGTACCAGTGAATATCCATGTATGCACTCTATAGCGGTAACAAACGGATATACCAGCTTTTCTTCCGTCTCTTTTGAACCTGAAAACATCCTGAAAGCTTCCAAAAGCATGATCGCGCGAAGTCTTTTGCCTCCGTTTAATACGCTGTAACGCATAGCCTCACAGATTTTTCCGTAGGATTCATCCGAAGTGGGAAGATTCTTATCTAAAATCTCATTTATATATTCAATTTTGGATTTAAGCAGATTCTTATCCATATGTTACTGTTCCGTATTTTCTTTTGATTTTACAATCCTTGAAAGTACTCCGTTGATAAAGCCCGGAGCCTGGTCACCGCCGTAGGTCTTAGCCAGTTCTACAGCTTCATTTATAGCTACAGCAGAAGGTATTTCATCATATAATACTTCAAATGTAGCAAGTCTAAGTATATTGCGTTCTACTATACCTACTCTTTTAGGGTTCCACTTCTGCATTTCGGTTGTAAGGATGGCATCTATCTGAGGCAGATAATCTTTTAATTTCTCATATCTTTCCATCACAGCCTGACTGTCGTCAAAACTTACGCCTTCATTCGGAAGCAGGACATCAAAATAAAGCTGATTTTGTTCAGCTATCTCATCAGCTTCATGAAACTCCCTTAAGAAAAGCATTCTCAAAAGATGTTCTCTGATTTCCCTACGTTTCATCATAAATCTCTTTTCTTATCAGACTTTTACTGTAATACCCACTACTCTTACATTTACTCCGATAACAGAAAGACCTGTCATGCTCTCTATAGCCTGCTTAACCTTCTCCTGTACCTTTGCAGATACTTCAGGGATAGCATAGCCGTATATAACGTTTACAAAAATATCTGCTACTACGCTGCCGTTATCGATCTCAAGCTTAACACCCTTGGAGTTGTTTCTGATACCGAACTTAGCTACGATCTCATTTGTAAGATTGCCGCTTAAAGAATCAACGCCCTGTATCTCGGATGCTGCAAGACCTGCAATGCTGGCTACTACGCTGTCGGATATTTTTACATCACCTTTAAAATCTACATTCTCACTCATATTACTTACCTGTTAACGATCCTTTCTGTAAATTTCACCTTGAATTATAACATAATAATACTGTTTTGAAAACAAAAAAATTTGCCATCCGGTTAAGGATGGCAAAGATCTTTGATAAATTACATTCTCTTAAGATATTCGCCTGTTCGGGTATCGATCTGAACCTTGTCGCCTCTCTCAACAAAGAGGGGAACCATGATCTGTGCACCGGTCTCTACGATAGCGGGCTTGGAAGCACCTGTAGCAGTATCACCCTTGAAGCCGGGCTCTGTTTCTGTAATAACAAGCTCTGCAAACATAGGAGGCTCAACTGAGAATACCTTGCCCTGATATGAAAGCATGTTAACCATGTCATTCTCTTTAACAAACTTTAATGCATCACCGATCTGATCAGCTGTAAGAGCTATCTGCTCATAGTTCTCGGTATTCATGAAATTGTACATATCACCGTCTGCATAAAGATACTGCATCTCACTCTTCTCGATATGAGCCTGGGGATACTTCTCTGTAGGACGGAATGTACGCTCAACAACACCACCGTTGATAATGTTCTTTAACTTTGTTCTAACGAATGCAGCACCTTTACCGGGCTTTACATGCTGGAACTCAACTACCTGGAATACTGCACCTTCGATCTCAAGTGTTAAACCGTTTCTGAAATCACCTGCTGAAATCATAAAAATAAATCCTCCATTTGTAAAAAGATAAACCTTTTCTTTTCTAACTAAAATAGTTTATATTAAAATTAAAATTTTTGCAATATTTTTTTACAATAAATCGAAAAAAAATTCAAGAGCCTCTTTATAGCCTTCAAATCCTTTACCCATTATTGTCTTTGCACAGATGTCACTGATAACGGAATGACGCCTAAATTCATCTCTTTGAGTGATGTCAGTAAGGTGTACCTCAACCACAGGGACATTCAGTATAAGCAGCGCATCCCTTATAGCATAACTGTAATGTGTATATGCCGCAGGATTGATGATAACACCGTCGAAATCATCCTCAAATGCTTCATGAAGGAACTCAACTATCTCTCCTTCATAGTTACTCTGACGTACATCTACTGAAATATCCAGATCTCCTGCCCATTCATCTATTTTGTAGCACAGATCGTCATAGTCTTCCTTGCCGTATATCTCCGGCTGCCTCATCCCAAGCATATCCAGGTTGGGACCATTTATTATCATTATATTCATCCTGTAAATTTCCTCCCGGGCCAGCTTTTATGTTCTTTCTTTAACTTTCTCTTATAAAAATGCAATACAAACTTTTCAAGTATTCTCTTTAATACTATCTGTATCTCTTCTTTTTTATCGATCGGATTTACCAGTATGGTATGTATCCCTGCCAGGTTTCCGCCATATATATCTGTAAACAACTGGTCGCCAACACATAGTACCGATTTAACGGATATTCGCATATTCATAGCTGCAGCATAATAATTCCTTGAATAAGGCTTCTGAGCTTTAAATATATATTTCGCATGTACGTCTTTATTAAATCTTTCTACCCTGTGCTTTTTGTTGTTAGAAAGCAGGCATACATCATAGCCGATCTGTTTAAGCCGTTCAAAAAGTTTTACGGCTCTCTCATCAGCGTCAGCACCATGAGGTACCAGTGTATTATCTATATCAAATATAATACCACGGTAACCTTCACTATAATATTTTTCAAAATCTATAGAGTAAGTAGATTCTACCCACTCTTTGGGATATAATCTTTCAAACATCATTAACCACCTAAAAAATATGCAGCAGAACTGCAAAAGTTCTACTGCATACAATACAATATTAATATTGATTAGTCAAGAAAAACATGATCAGTCTTCCTCGTCCTCAGTCATGTACTTAGCTGCTTCCTCAACAACCTTAGCCTGTACATCTGCAGGAGCCTGCTCATAACGGTCGATGGTGTATGAATAATCACCGATACCACCTGTCATGGAACGAAGGTCTGTGGAGTACCCATAAAGCTCTGCCAAAGGTACATCAGCCATGATCTCCTGCTTGCCGCCGGCTACAGGATTCATACCGAGTACACGGCCTCTACGCTTATTAAGATCACCCATGATATCACCGGTGAACTTATCGGGTACGAGCACCTTCATAGAAACGATGGGCTCTAACAAGCAAGGATTACAGTTTTCCTTAGGATCTGTGAATGCAGCCTTGAATGCAAGACGTGCAGCCTGTTTGAATGCCATTTCTGAAGAATCTACAGGATGGTATGAGCCATAGAACAGAGTTGCCTTAAGACCAACAACAGGATATCCTGCAAGAGGTCCCTTAAGAACGGACTCAGCAAGTCCTTTCTCTACTGCGGGGAAGAAGTTCTTAGGAACTACGCCGCCTACGATCTCCTCAGCAAACTCATATGACTTCTCCATGTCGCCTAAAGGCTCGAATCTCATATGAACATCACCATACTGGCCGTGTCCTCCGGACTGCTTCTTATACTTGCCCTGCTTCTCAACCTTCTTACGGATGGTCTCGCGGTAAGGAACTCTGGGCTTAGAAAGCTCAACCTCAACCTTATAACGCTGTGAAAGCTTACTTACAACGATATCAAGCTGCTGTCCGCCGATACCGTAGATAAGTGTCTGGCGGTTTTCTTTGTCAAGTACCATCTTTAAGGTTCTGTCCTCTTCACAAAGCTTACTCATAGCCTGTGCAAACTTATCCTCATCACCCTTGTTCTTTGTATCAACCTTCTTATACTCATAAGGAATGCTGTACTGAGCCTTAGGGAATATAACAGGATTAGCCTTGGTAGAAAGGGTATCGCCTGTCTGGGTATTTGAAAGCTTACCGATAGCACCGATATCACCGGGGTTAAGCTCTTTAACTTCTATGGTCTCTTTACCGCGAAGGATGTACAGACGTGAAAGCTTTTCTTCTGTATCCTTATCTGCATTGTAGATAACTGCATCGGATGTAAGAACACCGGAGCAAACCTTGATCATGGAATACTTACCGATGAAAGGATCGACGATGGTCTTAAATACCTTAGCGGTCATAGGCTTATTAATATCATAGTTGGCTGCAAACTCTGAATCATCCTTTGCACTCTTTCCTACTACCTTATGGTTAAGAGGTGAAGGAAGGTATGACTTAATAGCATTAAGTAACATTATGGTACCCTGCTGATTGATAGCTGCACCTGCAAGTACGGGAACTGTACTGCCGTCAAATACTGTAGCGTGAAGAGCTGTATCTATCTCTTCCTGAGTGAACTCTTCCTCTGCAAAGTACTTTTCCATAAGTTCTTCGCTTGACTCAGCGATAGCTTCTATAAGATCATGACGGCAAAGCTCAACATCATCCTTAACCGAATCAGGTATCTCGCACTCTGTGTACTCGCTGCCCTTGGTGAACTTTCTTCCGCCCATCTTAACTACGTTAACGAAACCGACAAACTTCTCATTCTCAAAGAAAGGTGTATGGAAAGGAGCTATCTTGGTTCCGAAGTTTTCTGTAAGCTGCTCAACAACTTTAGCGAAGTTAGCATTGGGATCATCCATAGCTGTAACAAAGAACATTCTGGGAAGCTTCTTCTTCTCGCACATTTCCCATGCTTTGATGGTACCTACTTCTACGCCTGCCTTAGCATTAACAACGATGATTGCAGCACCTGCTGCATCAAGTGCTTCTTCAACTTCTCCGACAAAGTCGAAATATCCGGGACAATCAAGGAAATTGATCTTGATCCCGTCATGCTCTACAGGGATAAGTGATGTGCTGATAGAGAAGGTACGCTTGATCTCTTCTTTATCATAGTCACTGATGGTATTACCTTCCTCAACGCGCCCCTGACGTGAGATGATACCCTTGGTGAGTGCGATAGCTTCAACGAGAGTTGTCTTTCCGCTTCCGCCATGCCCCAAAATAGCTACGTTACGAATCGCTTCGCTCTTATAGGTGTTCATTAAATTGTTCCTCCAATACATATATAAATAAACTGCTTTGTATATTTTACTAAATTTTTTCAATAATTACAACAGTTTTTTGTAAAAAATTTCTAATTCGCGTCAATAAAAAAATAAGAGCCTATTGCAAGCTTGCTTGTAAATAGGCTCAAATTTTTTAATTGACGGGATAGTCAGGTTAAATACACGAGTAAACATAAGTCGCGAAAGCGACGACGGACTGCGAAGCAGGACGGTTTATGAGTGTAATTTAAACTGACGCGAATTAGAAATTTTACTTTAAATAACTTGAAAACCCCTCAGTCCTCTTTACACTTCCGTCCTTATATATGAATTCTGCCTCAAAATCATCTATGATCCGGGCATTCTTTAATTTCAAGGTTTTATCATAGTCAAGTAAAAAGCATACAGTACTTAACATATCCGCGTTAAATGAGGATTC
The DNA here is from genome assembly GCA_017620375.1 of Lachnospiraceae bacterium. Lineage (GTDB taxonomy): Bacteria > Bacillota > Clostridia > Lachnospirales > Lachnospiraceae > RUG11977. Next base: position 7,819 of record JAFZQN010000130.1, on the reverse strand, counting down.
CGTGATAATGGTTACCGAGACCAGGTCATTTTCTACCGGATATCCTGTCTTAGCATCCAACAGATGATGATAATAAACGCCATCCTTTTCAAAGCCTCTTTCATATATGCCCGAAGTAACAACAGACATATCTCTTATATATACAATATCTGCGTATTTATTAATATCATCATTGCTATCTTCATCACTTGCAAAAGGTGATTTGACAGCTATTGTAAAAGGTGTGTCAGACTCTCCATCATCTGTAGCAGGCTTTGAACCCAGACATTTTATATTGCCTCCTAAGGAGATCACGGCTGATTTTATACCCTTTTTCTTTAAATACTCTGCTAAACTGTCGGCTATATATCCCTTTGCTACCGACCCAAGATCAAGAGACATATCACTGATCATATCGATAAGATATTTTCCGTCCGTTGTGTTTTGGAGCATAACTTCATTATAGTCAACTTTTTCTAATGCTGCTTCAATGCTTTCCTTACCCGGTACAACCTGATTATATTGTGTAAAACTCCAAAGCTCACTTACAGGCCTGATACTTATGTCATAATGTCCATCAGTATAAGAGCTGAGTATAAGTGCACGCACTATACAATCATAAAGTTCCTTTGATACTTCATTCATTTCGCCGTGATTAAGCTTGTACAATTCACTTCCTGCATCAGTTGTGCTAAATATCTTTTCATATCTGGCACATTCTGCTTTCAGTTCATCAATTAAACTTTCATCTTCAGATCCGTAAACGGTAAAAGTACAAAAAGTATCAAAATAAAAGCCGGTGCCCGAAATACTTTCGACCGGCTTATTCTTACAGCCGGTAAGTATACCGGCTAAAATAATTAAGATAAAGGTGAGAAACTTATTTTTCAAACTTATACACACCTCATTACTATTAATTCTTTGATAATACCACTATAGCATATATGCGTTTAACATATAGCACACAGGCCGTTGCATACTGCACCGCTGCCGCCGCAGAATATATTGAGAGCTATATTTGCTATGATAAGCTTAACACATATATTTCCGGCCTTGGGATTATGAGGCTTAAACATGTCAGCTCTGCCCTGATACTGAAGAGTTCCGCTCTCCATACCTCTTACCAGTTCATTGTACTCGACACTGTTGGGATTCATATTAAGTGCCTGCTTGGCATGGTACATGGCTGTTACATTGTTTCCCAGCCCTAAGTTTGCTACGGCACTGTAATAATACCATACATCCGTCCTGTTATTTATCGTGCTTAATATATCAAGTGCCTTAAAGAAATCCCTGTTATTGATATTCTGAGCCACCTCATCAAGTATGGTGTTACCCGTGTTGCTATTTTCAGTCCTTGTAGATCCGGTAAAATTGCTGCTGTAATAATATCCGTTTGAATTACTGTACTCGTAATTTCTCTGACTGCCGGTACCGGTATAATATCCGCCTGTACTTCTTTGATTAAAACCGTTATTACTCTGGGTATATCCGCCGTTATACTGATTATAACTGTTCTGATTATTACTGTTCTGGTTATAACTGTTATTATTTGATGAGTAATAATTATTGTTTCCAAAATCACTATTATAATAACCGCTCTGATTATTGTTAGAGTTATTATTCTGATTAAATGCAGAATTATTCCACCAGGAGTCTGAATTATCAGTTCTCTCTTTTTCTGCAGTCCTGGTATTATAATACTGATTATTCTGAGTTTGTGACTGTGTCTGAGACTGGTATCGATTTTGATTTTGATACTGGTTTGAATTCTGATTATATTTAGGCTCTTTGTCCTCGTACATGAATCTCTCCGGATCGTTGGGACCTCCGATACCTAAGCTTCTCTCATGCATTACCTGTTCATAAGCTATCTGTATCTTCTTAAAGGTCTCTTCTGCTGCAGCCTTGTTGGGATTATTTATATTGTTATCCGGATGATACTGCTTACTGAGTGCCCTATATGCTTTTTTTACTGTCTGGTCATCATCATATCTGCCAACACCCAGGACAAGATACGGGTCTAACATATTTCTACCTCTTTCTATTTATACCTGTTCTCTGTCTCTCTTCGGAACCGAGCCAATCTCAAAGCCCGTCCATACACCTGAATACAGGATATTCTGTAATATGTCGTTATTTTCTACTATCGGAAGCATCTCATAATTCTTGGTGCATTCCGACATCATAAGAGTGAGCATATTTTTGATCTTATCCTGATCTTTTCCGATACCCTTTAATGCATTAAATCTGCCTTTTTCCATATCCTTATCGTAATCACAGAAGGCATCAAGGATATATATGTATTTTCCGAGGAAAAATCCCATTTTATCGAGATATTCGGTCCATTCGTCTATCTTATACAGGAAAAGTTCGGACATGATCCTGCCAAAACATCCGGAGGTTAAGTCGATATTCTCTTCGCCTTTATTTTCAAGTTCTGAAAGCTTTTTTAGCTCTTCTTCTATCCTTTTTGATTTTTCGGGGTACTTTTCCATTACTTTTTCGGCTCTGGACTTTAATGCTTTTGCAAATCTCTTCTTTTTCCTGTTTTTATCATCCTTATAGTCATCAAGGCACTGATAATATGTAAGGAGTATATTCATATCGGCAGCATAATCCGTATATTCATTGCGCCTTGTCGCATGCTTTGAAAAAGGATGTACGATACACCTGTATTCGGATATTACAGTATTATCCTCATACAGACCGTCTAAAAGGATGGCTAAGAATGTAAGATCGTAATTAAGAGTCATCTGCCCTTTAAATCCGAAATCCTCTTTAAGATCCCTGCAAAGACCGCAATAATACGACCTGTATAAATCAAAATCCTTGAATTTTATTTCCGGTTTGTTTATAACAACATATCCAAACATATCTTCACCTAAATATAATCAAATACTCATTAAAAGTGCAATATTACGTAACAGTCCCGACTTAAAGAATCCATATCTGAATATGATGATCCTTCTCATTACGGGATGATACTCCTGAAGCATAGTGAAACTCTTTACTACCTTTAGCTTACGTTTCTTAAGATATGTACCGTAGCACCTGTAGAAACACTCGGCCTGTTTAATGGTAGCTTCGATCCTTTTTCTTATATCTTCCTTACTTGACGAACGCTTTTTGACATATTCCGAGAAATTGGTCTGCCCGACCTGATTACCCGAGTGCTGTCTGTACATGACCGTAGGTACATGATAATACTTTACGGTACCGAAGGATGCACATATAAGTGCCATCCACCAGTCATGATACCTGATGTAATCATATTCGTTACGGAATCTGTATTTGTTATCAGCTGAAGGACAGGTTAGAGCCAAAACATCGGCTGCAGCCTGATTGATCGCGACTGTACAGCCTATAGCCTTATTTTCCATAAGTATGTGTCCGAGATCGGTCTTGCCGGCCTTCATATGATTGGTCTTAAAGAAGGACTTATCAACAAATTTTAAATCCTCATCCACCAGTATCGCATCGGTAAATACCATAGCGGGTTTGTGTTTTCCTCTGTAACGTTCTACTTTTCTGATCTTACTTACCGTGAGTGCTATCTTGTCCATCAGCCATGAGTCGTCCTGATCGCAGAACATATAGTACTGTCTGCACTTTATAGGTCCCGATACATGATCTTTATGCTTTTTAACAAAGTTGACCGCAGTGGTCTTTATTACCTTTATCCCGGCTATCTTCGCCATAATGGGCTTTCTGACCTTGGGTATAAAACCGTTAGCGATAAGCTTTTTATCGGTATTTTTAACTCTTCTTGATATAAGGTTCAGATTATGCAGAAAGCTTAATGTCGAACCCATATTGCTGCGGTTTTTAAATGCATATATCTTATGCTTATATTTCTCGGCATAAGCAGAAGCTATTTCAAAGCTCGAATCCGTCGAACAGTCATCAAATATATAGAGCTTCCAGTTACTTGATGTGGAAGCGATAATAGAATCAATCTGTTCGCTTAAGTATTTTTCGCCGTTATATACCGACATTATGATATTGACATTATACATAACATATACTCCTAATTAAACAGCTTCCCCGCTTTGTATCCGGCAAATTTGAATCCGCAGTCTGCTATAAACTTTGCTGCTTCAACTGCATTTCCGTTATCAAGCATAAATTTTACCCCGTTCTTCACAAATGACAGGCCTTCGCTTTCGGAAGAAAGTGCTTCAAATACTTCGGGATGTTCCTTTTGTGAACGGGCTATCTCTTTATTTCTCTTAAACTGTCCCTTAAATGACAGGTTGTGTGAATGATATACTTTGGCCTCAGCACAATAGCTGACTAAGTAGTCATTGAGCAGTGCTCTGTTCGCATACATCATATCTTCATTAAAGTCAGTATCACGTACGAAGCCTTCAAGATTCTTAAACACTTCCATATCGTACATTGCACATACATCCGAACAGAATATAGCTTTTATCTTCCCTGCATCAAGCATTTTCTTATCCTTTATGCTTGATTCTTCAGGATAATTATAGCTTCTGGCAAACTTTTCACGAAGTGTGGCGTTTTTATAAGGCATCTGCCTTGCATATGTGACTGCTATTCTCTCGTTATCAAATTCTTTAAGCAGATGCTCTGCCAGCTTACTGTTTACCGGTACGGCATCCTGAGTCATAAACAGAGCATAAGGTGTATTTACTTTTTCTGCCGCATTCTGTCTGCTTCCGCCATGATTAAACTCACTTTTTTGTATGGCATCAACACTTATGAACGGAGTCTTAATGTCGTTTTCCGCCTGGCCTTTGATAAATGCGGCCTCGTCGTACTTTTCCGATAATGTGAGTATGATATTGATCTTTTCGGGTTTTACAGACTGTAACAGCAGCCTTTTTAGCAAAATATAAAATCTTTTATCCGGCTGATACACCGGTATTATAACCTCATAAGATCTCATAGTACACCTCAAAAAAACCGTCAACGCTGAAATTATACCACAGATTGACGGTTTCTAAATCAATAAATTTATTAAATAACTATAAATCAGAACTGATCGAATGTTCCCTCAGGGAAATTATAATCATCATTGTCTGCAGTGTTTTCGAAATACTCGGGCTGCTCGCCTGCATTTTCAGGTACTGAGAATACGCCTTCGGGACTCTCTTTTGCTTCACGAAGTTCTTCCTGGTTCTGCTGAAGAGCTGCTAAATTATTCTTAAGAGCTACAACAAGACGGTCGGAATTATCCTTTGCCTCTCTGTATGCAGTTGCAATGATCTTCTCGATGGTATCAAGCATATCATCAGCATAGTTCATTGCGCCGCTCTTAATGGTGCCTGAATACTGCTCCGCATCAGCTATGATCTTTTCAGCCTGCTTCTTGGCATTCTGAACCATCTTGTTAGCCTGTTCGTAAGCATTCCTCATGATCTCAGTTTCTTCTACGAGCTGCTGAGCACGCTCCTTGCCGTCTTCCTCGATCTGTTTAGCCTTTTCGTTAGCTTCATCAATGATAGCCTTAGCATCATCTCCTGCTTTTGCTATGATATTTTCTCTGTTGGCTATGATCTTCTGGCAACGCTTGATCTCATCAGGAATACCAAGACGAAGCTCATCCAGATATCCGAATATGTCTTCTCTCTGGATAACGATCTTGGACTGGGTGATATTGGTCTTTGCAGACTCAACATACTCATACAATTCATTAATGATCTCTTCAATTCTTGACTGTGCCATGTTACCTTCCTCCTGGATACTCTTTTATTTTGTCCTTGACTTAGCCTTTGCAAACAAGTCGTCTATAATCTCCTTAGGTACTAGTCCCGAAACATCTCCGCCGTATCTGGTTACTTCTTTTGCTATGCTTGAACTTACATATGAATACTCCACACTGGTGGTGAAGAATATGGTATCAATGTCGGGATTAAGTCTGTGATTGATCTGAGCTATCTGAAGTTCATACTCAAAATCTGTGATAGCACGAAGACCTCTCACTATAACACTTGCACCTAACTGCTTACCGAAATCAACCGTAAGTCCGTCAAAGCTTTTTACTTCGACATTATCAAGGTCGTGGGTGACCTTTTTAATAAGCTCGATCCTTTCCTCTACCGAAAACCAGGGGCGCTTCTCCGAATTGGGCAGCACACCTATCACAAGCTTATCACACACGCCTGCCGCACGTCTGATTATATCAAGATGTCCCAAAGTAACCGGATCAAAAGTGCCCGGGTATAACGCTATTTTCATCTTTAAACCTGCACCGCGTATTAAAACGGTTCCTTTCTAACTGATTATACAGTTTTTTTTATTTATATGCAATAAAAAGATGTTTATTTGAACCATATTTTTTTTCACGTATGATCGTAAAGCCGGTATCCTCGATAAAATCAAAGTTGGTTACCGCTGCAGCCTCGACTATGATCCTTCCGTCAGGCTTTAAAAGGCAAAGCTTTTCGATGGTTTTTATGGCATCCTCTTCTACGCCCAACTTATACGGCGGATCAAGGAATATATAATCAAAGCTTTTCTTTTCCATGGCAAGCTTACTTAAAGCAGCCCTGTAGTCCATGGATAAAACATACGCCTTATCGTTAAGTCCTGTAGTTTCAAGGTTTTTCTTTATACATACGATGGATTGTCTGTTATTATCTACAAATACGGCGGATTTTGCCCCGCGGCTGAGTGCCTCTATACCGATACCGCCGGATCCTGCAAAGCAGTCTAAGAAATCAACATCGTATATATAAGGAGCCAGTATATTAAATAAAGTCTCTTTTATCCTGTCCGTAGTAGGTCTGACTTCCATACCGGAAGGAGTGCACAGGGTTCTCCTGGCCGCAGTACCCGATATTACTCTCATGCTGTTACCCCCTGCTTTACCAGAAGTGCATCTAACGCTTCAATACTTAAAGGTCTCGAGAAATAATTACCCTGCATATAATCGCAGCTGCTCTTTATTAAGAATGCACGCTGTTCCTGAGTCTCCACACCTTCTGCGATAACCTCAAGGCTAAGCTTGTTACCCATATTGATAACACACTGTATGATAACCTGATCTGTCTTATCGAGGTCCTTTTTCATCAGAGTCCTGCCTATCTTTATACCGTCGACATTGAGTCTTGTAAGGGTATTAAGAGCGGAATATCCGGATCCGAAGTTATCGATATACACTCTGAATCCTCTGCTTCTCAGTTCATCGATCACCATAGCCACATTATCCATTTTCATGACAGCTATACGTTCATCTATCTCAAAATTGATATATGATGCGGGTATATTATACTTTTCTTTTAATGAGTCAATAAAAGGTATAAGCTTGTTATCATAGAAATGTACTATGGAAACATTTATGGATATAGGGAAAAGAGGCTTTTTTTCCTGTATCCTGTCATGGATCATTTTAAATACCTGTTCGTATACGTAATAATCCATCTTTACGATACAGCCATCCTTCTCAAATATGGAAAGGAAGTCCTCCGGCATCAGCCTGTTATAGTTATCCTTCTTCCATCTGATAAGTGCCTCTGCACCGATGATCTCCATATTATCGGTCATTACCTGAGGCTGGAATTCCAGGAAGAACTCTCCTCCTTCGATACCTTTTTTCATATCGGAGATATACTCAGCCTTACGTTTAAGCTCAAAGGCCATGGCAGGATCGTATGTCAGACAGCTGTGACCATACTCATGTTTTTTCTTTTTCGCATATTTTCTGGCTAAATTAGCATTTGATATGCATTGCTCAATATTTTCAGTGTCGGATCTGATGATATGTACACCGATATTAATGCACAGATTGCAGTCAAAATACTTTTCGGAGATACGGCTCACAAAATCACGTGATATCTCCTCTATTGTATTGATGATTCGTGCCTTTGTGTAT
>JAFZQN010000129.1 GCA_017620375.1 Lachnospiraceae bacterium | reverse complement strand
GCTACATCAGTAACTGTTCAGGTACCGCAACCAAGACCGATTCCGGCAGCATCATTCTAAAAGATGAATCCCTGCTCCCGGAGGTCCTGCGTTACTTAGCGGACAATACCATCCCGTTTATCCGTATAGAAAAACAGGAAGTTACTCTCGAAGATATATTTATAGAAGCTATACAGTAGATAATCTCTTAAAAGGAAACGAATATGACAGCATTTATCAAAAAAGAATGTATGGAACTTACCCGTACGGGTAAGCTTCTGATCTTAAGTATCATATTTATATTTTTCGGCATACTTAATCCTGCCATGGCCAAGCTTACACCCTGGCTGTATGAGATGCTTCAGGATCAGTTTGCCGATCAGGGTCTGAATGTCGGAGAAGTTACCGTCACCGCCATGACCAGCTGGACGCAGTTCTATAAAAATGCCCCGATGATACTTATCGTAATGGTCCTTCTCATGAGTTCTGTCCTCACGGGTGAGTATCAAAAAGGTACCCTTATACAGGTAGTGACCAAAGGTCTTTCAAGAAAAAAGGTCTTCTTCTCCAAGCTCCTGACCGTATACGGTACCTGGACATTGCTTTATCTGGTCTATACCGGGATCACTTTAGGCTACACCATGTATTTCTGGGGCGGGGACGAAGTATCATATCTTCCCCTCGGGATATTTATGTACTGGCTTTTCGGTATGTTTGTAATGTCGGCACTCATGCTGTTTGGTACACTATGTGACAACAGCGGTCAGGTACTTTTAGGAACCGGCATTGTATTTTTTGCCACCATACTGTTAGGTTATATACCCAAAATAAAAAAACTGCTGCCCTCCACTCTTATGGACGGACTTACCCTTTCAAACGGGACCACAGTCCCCGGGGATTTTTCCGAAGCTATGATAATTACATTTCTTCTTATTATAATATGTGATATACTTGGGGTGATAATATTTAACAGAAGAAAACTGTAAGAAAGGATTTTGACCATGATCATACGAATCGACGAATTGTCAGACGTGCCGATATATATGCAGCTCAGAAACCAGATTGTCATGGGAATATCAAGCGGCGAACTAAAATCCGGAGAACAGCTCCCCACCGTGCGTAATCTTGCACTGGAGATGGGGATAAATACCATGACCGTAAGCAAGGCCTACCAGCTTTTAAAGACCGAAGGTTACATCATGACCGACCGCAAAAACGGTGCCCGCATAAGGACAGAGATAAAAAAGGAAGCCTCTGTCTCCGATGCCAATAAAACCGAACTTAAAAGGATCGTTTCCGAAGCCTATATCAGCGGAGTGACCAAACAGGAACTGTTTGATCTGATCGAACTTTACTGGGGAGGTGAACAATAATGTCACTTATCTTTGGAATAGTAATGTGTTCTATTCTTGTTCCCACATTACTTATCATGTCTTTTATACTTTATCCCAAAAACTGGAAAACTTCCAAACTGATATTTGGTGTATCCATGAGAAAAGAATACACCGAAGGCGATACCGCTGACACAGTGGATAAACTGTACAACACCCGCCGCAACCAGGCAAAGAAGATCCTGTTGTTAAGTATTATTGCTTCTGTAATACTGCTCTTATTACATGGATTCATCCTCCAGACCACGCTTTGGATGATACTTATAATTGCAGCCCTTTTAGCTTTATATATCCCTTATTTCATCGGTAACCGTGAAATGAAAAGCCTTAAAAGGGCACTGGGGATCACCGCTGAAAAGATCAGCTATACCGATATAAGTGCAGCCGGTTCGATCCGGACCGTTAAACTTTCAAGTATACTGATCCCTAATTTGGTCGGACTTATAGGTGTTCTTATCGCATTTTTTATCGACTTAAAAATTATACCCATAAAATCCGAGCTGATCGGTAATTTCATGGGTACAGGAGTTTGTGCCACATTCTTCGTAATGGGTATAGTTATATCCGTTATCGCATACATGATGGACAGCTTAAAGAACGAAGTCATATCCTCGGATTCAACGATCAATACCAATTATAACCGTGCCAAAAAGAAAAACCTTTCCAATTCCATCATTGCCTTCTTATGGCTCAATGCCATATTAATGGTGCTTAGTTACACTTTCAGCATTTTAATGGTCTCGGAATTATTCTTCATCATCGGCATAGTACTCTACATAGTCATCCTTATGGCAGGCCTTTTCATTTATGCATCACGTAACCGAAAGATTGAGACCCGCTACAAGAAGGAAATGACCATTGTTGAGGACGAAGATGATCACTGGATAGGCGGACTGTTTTATTATAACCCCAATAATAAAAGACTTAACATAAGTAAACGAGCCGGTATCGGAACTACTTTCAATTTCGCTCATCCGGTAGGGAAACTGGCCGGAGTGCTCATAAGTATAACGCTCCTCGCAACCATAGTGATCCTCGTATATATGGGAATGACCGAGGCTACCCCTCTTAAACTGAAAATCGAGAACAACAAGCTTATATGCCATCAGCTGGCTGATGATTACATAATAGACCTTGATGATATCCGTGATATCGAATGGGGCGAAGATGTTTCTGAATTACGCTTTTTCAAAGTAGCGGGCTTCGGCATCTCCAATCTGTATAAAGGCAGCTTCAACGTCAACGGCGATAACGACTGTAAGGTATTTCTTAACCCTGAAGAAGGAAACTACTTAAGAATAGTTACGGATGAATACACTTATTATATAAGTGCTTCTACAACCGAGGAGACCCGGGCTATATACGAAACGATCATAAAGGAGAAATAATGGAAAAGAAGAAAATCCTCGAAATAAAGAACTATACAAAGGTCTACGGTGAAGGAAAAAAGGCCGCGGACAATGTATCGCTTATCGTGGAGAGCGGTGACATATACGGCTTTATCGGCCATAACGGTGCCGGTAAATCCACCACTATCCGTGCGGTCGTGGGCGTACTTGATTTTACGGAGGGCGAGATACTTATCGACGGACATTCAGTAAAAACCGATGCCATGGAATGTAAGAAGATCACAGCCTACATCCCCGATAACCCCGACCTGTATGAAAATCTAACAGGCATCCAGTATCTTAACTTTATAGCCGACGTATTTAAGATCGGTGCATCGGAAAGAGAGGCTTCTATTAAGAAATACGCAGATCTTTTCGAGATCACGGATGCTTTGGGCGACCTTATAAGCTCCTACTCTCACGGTATGAAGCAGAAACTGGCCATTATCTCCGCTCTTATCCACAACCCCAAGCTCATGGTCATGGATGAACCCTTTGTAGGCCTTGACCCTAAGGCTGCTTTTACCCTAAAACAGATCATGCATGATATGTGTGCGAATGGCACCGCCATCTTTTTCTCGACACACGTACTCGACGTAGCCGAAAAACTCTGCAACAAAGTAGCCATCATCAAAAACGGAAAGATCATCGATACCGGTACCATGGAAGAACTGACCGGCAAGAAGTCATTAGAGGAAGTCTTTTTGGAGGTACAGGATGAACAAAAATAGCATTGTGCTTTTACGGACTCTGCTAAAGTCCACAAGCCAGTGGAATATATATAAGTATTGTAAAGACAAAAAGAAAAAAGGCCGTATCATCGGTAACTTCATAGGGTACAGCATTCTTTACCTGTGCCTTATCGCCTACTGTATCGGGACAGCCATCGGATACGGAAAAATGGAGCTTACAGAGATAATGCCTGCCAACTGTGCGATCACCGTGTCAATTCTCGCATTTATCTTTACCCTGTTTAAGACCAACGGATACCTGTTTAATTTCAAAGAATACGACATGCTGATGTCCCTGCCTTTTTCGCCGGGTACGGTCGCAGGCTGCAAATTCATGTATATGTACGTGAAGAGCCTTCCCTGGACCTTAAGTATCTCTTTGGCTATGCTCGTCGGATACGCCATCTATGCCGCCCCCGCTATATGGGTCTATCCGGTATGGCTCATACTTACCATGTTCCTGCCCGTTATACCCATGCTTTTAGCATCATTTATCGGATTCCTGATCGCTAAAGTGAGCGCCGGTCTTAAGAAAAAGAATATCATACAGACCATCCTGACATTCCTTTTCGTACTGGCAATATTTGCCCTCCGATTTGCTATAGAGGCATTTGCCAGAGACGATGAGAAATTAAACGACGCCCTCTTATCGGTATCCGATACCATAAAAAATATCGAAAACATCTACTTTCCCGCAAAATGGTTTGATGAAGCTGTAGTACAGTTTTCCGTATCGGATATCCTGTTACTTGTCGGTGTATCCATACTTCTTTTTGCGATCATCTTTATCCCCGTGGGACGTTCATACCGCAGCATCAATTCAAAGCTCAAGTCCCATGCTGCGTCAAGGAAATACAAAATGACACCGCAGAAAAGCCGCAGCATCGAAAACTCCATCGCATTTAAGGAATTTAAACGTATGACCGGCTCCCCCACATATATGATAAACGGCGGTTTGGGAGAGATATTTACGATACTGATCGGCCTGGCAGCTCTCATCTTCGATATCGACAGCCTGATAGCCAAGGTCCTGCATGATGCCCCCGTCACGAAAGAAATGCTCTATCCGGCTATCCCTCTCATCATCTATTTCCTGATAGGAATGGTAGCTACCACCGCCATCACTCCGTCACTCGAAGGAAAAAACTACTGGATAGTACAGAGCCTGCCCATCTCTAAAAAGCAATTGTATCACGGAAAGATGCTTTTTAATATGTACTTAACCGTACCCTTTGCGGTATTCGGAACACTGTGCCTGTGTGTATCCGCTAAGGTTCCGATACTTACAGCCTTGCTTGAGATCATCCTCATGCTGGCTCTATGTGCCTTCTCCACTGCCTGGGGCTGTGTATGCGGCATCAAGCATATGCGTCTCGACTGGGAAAATGAGATAGAAGTCATCAAACAGAGTTCCGCTGTAGCCATCTACATGTTCCCGAACATGTTCGCCACCATGGCTCTCGTGGTACTGGTCGTTATCCTCGGCATGTATATGAATCTTAATCTGATCATTATAATACTGACTCTTATCGTATCATTACTTGCATGGCTTAGTTACAAAAAGGTACTAAGGCTTACCATGTGACAACGGGACGGTTCTGTTTATCCCCTTTTCACTGACGGACTCGTATGATCCGACCATGTAAGAACCACTTTCGCTTCGCAGGGATATTTATATGCGGGCTTATTCATATCTACGCTTCGGACGCTTGCAATCGTCCATCCGCTTGATACCGGATGGACTTGTGCTACGCTCAAAAACCGGTTTGGATAACCGGTTTTTGCCTTGCTACGATATGATAATCCTGCAAAATATCCACTGCTTGCTTTATGTTCTTACATGGACCGGATCACACGAGTCCTGTGCATGTTCAAGGTAACAACGTGACAAACCGTCCCGTTGTCACATTACAGAAACTTCTCCCCGTAACACCCTCTGATAATCTTCGTAGTTTTTCTTTAACAACTCAGGTGTATTAAGTTCATACGGACATTTGGACACACACTGTCTGCAGTTGATACATGTCTCTATCTTTTTCATCTCATTCTGCCAGTGTTCGGAAAGCCATCCGGCCGAGGGAGCCCTGCGCAACATCAGAGAGATCCTTGCACATTGATTGATAGTGATCCCCATCGGACATGGCATGCAGTATCCGCAGCCCCTGCAGAAATCCCCGGCAAGCTCCTCCTGCTCACTTTTTATAAATGCCGTAATCTCTTCCGTCATGGAAGGGGTGTTATCCATATATGAGAGCCATTCTTCAAGCTCGCTTTCCTTTTGTATACCCCAGATGGGAAGCACATTGTCGAACTGTGTCATATAAGCCATAGCTGCATCCGAACGGTTGATAAGTCCGCCGGCCAGGCCCTTCATGGCTATAAATCCCACATTATTCTTACGGCAGATCTCCACCAGTTCCAGCTCCTGCTTACCCGACAGATATGAGAACGGGAACTGAAGAGTCTCATAAAGTCCGCTCTGTGCCGCCTCTTTCGCTACTCCGATCTTGTGAGCGGTAATACCGATATGACGGATCTTACCCTGTTTTTTTGCCTCAAGCATACACTCGTACATGCCGGTCCCATCACCCGGACCATATACCTGACCTGCCATATGAAACTGGTATACATCGATATAGTCCGTACCGAGAGTCGTTAATGAGGTCTCTAAGTCCTTCCAAAATGCCTCCGGGGTCTTAGCCTGGGTCTTGGTCGCTATATATATCTTCTCACGGGCTTCCTTCGTGTTAAAAGCCTTACCTATCTTAAATTCGCTGTCAGTATAAGCTCTGGCCGTATCAAAATATGTTATCCCGCCCTCGTATGCACGAAGCAATATCTTTACACCTGTATCAGTATCACATCGCTGTACCGGCAGCGCACCGAATCCGTTCTGCGGTACCGTGATTCCGGTAGTACCTAAAGTTATCTGTCTCATGTAAGGCCTCCCATTTTTATATTATAATAATATGTTTCCCTGATACAGAGTATACTATCGCCATTCCTCTTTGTCAATCAAAGTGATCAAGAGCAGTCCGATCTTGCATTACCTTTCTTTTCATCTTGAACTTTACCCTCCCAGGTGCTAAAATACAATACAGAATCATATTATAGGAGGCATGCTATGAAATGTAAAAAAATCTGGGCAATGCTGCTCGTATTTGCATTACTCATCCCTATGTTCCCTAATGTTGACACCAATGCCGCAGAAGGCGATGTTGAATATTGGGAAAACATAGCCCAAACAGGGGACTTGAAGTTAATATATAATATCCAGACTACCGACGAACTGTCTGATTCAAGCAGTAACTCTACCGCTGATAAAAGGCTCTCCGGCGGCCCCAAAACGGATATCAATTATGTGGTAGTATCCGACTATGACTACGTTTCAAACTCCTACTACGAATTTGACGAGCCCTCGGGAGGATATTATGCTACTCCCGTTCCCACTGTATATACCGAACCTTCGGGCGGATACTACACTACTCCCGTTCCCACTGTTTACACAGAGCCCTCGGGCGGGTATTATACCACCCCGGTTCCCACCCCGACAGTAACGACAGCTCCTACTCCTTACCCGAACCCGACCGCGACTCCGGTACCTACCGTTAAGCCCACACCTTATCAGAATCCGGTCACCACTCCGGTGGTAAAGCCCGATCCCAAAGGTAATGTCTATGTTACTCCGGTTGTAAAAACTCCTCAGAAGAAGACTTACAATGTCGACCTCGAGGTCGGAAGACTTGCACATATCAAGCCCGAAAAATCCACCCAGGATACGAGAAAATCCTCCAATACCGGTATCATCAACGACCCGAGACTTGCTACCGGTACCTTCAACGTAGAATACGAGGCCAGAGCCAATAAACCCGGTACCGCTACACTTACCTTCGGTACCAGCAGCGAGGCCTTTACCGAGGAATGGAATGTAAATGTATTCTGCCGTCCTCTTGATTTTGAAAAAACCGAGTATGTAGTAGAAAAAAAGAGCGGAAAAGACGGATATATCACACTCTACCTTAAGAACTTCGAGTACGAGTACGAATATGCTTACGACTTTGAATGGTCAAGCTCAGATAAAAGTGTAGCATACCTTGCCGGTGGCACATATACCACTACTTATGCACGTTTCTGTGTTAAGAAGGCCGGCGTTGCCATCATAACCGTTAAGGATAAATACGGCAACTCATCCCAGTGTGCCCTTATCGTAAAGGATGCGGATGTAGCTAAAGCTACTCCAACCGCCACCCCTAAGCCTACCAAGGCTCCCAAGCCTACTGCTACACCGGAGCCTACTGCAGAGATCACAGCTACACCCAAGCCCACCAAGACACCTAAGCCCACTGCCACCCCTACTCCCGATGAGGAAGCCGAATGGGGCGGACTTACAGCTAAGGCTTACAAAAAGATGGTCAAGGCTTCAAGCGTAAACTTAAAGGTAACTCAAAAATCAGGAAAACTTGTCGTTAAATGGGATCCCGATTCAGAGACCGACCTTGTACTTGACGGCTTTGAGATACAGGTAAAACGTAAAGGCGCAAAGAAATACAAGACCATAAAAACCGTAGAAAGCGGTGAAAAATTCACCTGGAATTATACCTCCGGATCAAATGATAAAGTATACGTATTCCGTGTAAGAGGATATGTAAACTTCGGAGATACCAAGGTCTATACCAATTGGTCAACCGCTCAAAAGGCAAGATTTAAAAAAGCTAAGAAATAAGCAGTAAAAAGGTCCTTACGCAGATTGATGCGTAAGGACCTTTTAAAGCTTTTACTCATAAGAAATCTTTATATCAGAATCCGAGATTATCATTTACCAGTATCACATGTATCCTGTCTTTGTGCTTGGAGTACCTTGTGATAAGTATCTGACAGCATATGGTATCGGGTGACTTGCAATCCATACAGGATCCGGTAGCCGTACAAGGTGTGGAAAGTCCGAAACGCTGTGCATTTATGGGTGCTGCCACATTTCTTGCTCTCTTCATGGCCGAGTCCACATCCTTTGTGATCTTGTTCATACCGACTATGAAAATGACCTTCTTCGGTCCCTGTGCTATAGCTGATACCCTGTTGGCATTACCGTCAACATTTATCATGATACCGTCTTCCGTCATAGCGTTAGCACTCGAAAGGAAGAAGTCCGCATCATAAGCCGCCAGCATGGCTGCCCTTTTGTCCGTAGCCTTGTCCCTGTCTATGAAATTATAATCGGGTCCCTTCAAAGCTTCTACCAGACCAATCTCATGAGCACTCATTGCACCGCCCATGGTCACTGAACTTCCCTTGGGTATCAGTTCCAATGCGATCTTTAGCGCATCTTCCTTTGTCTCTGCATAATAACCCGACATGTTTCTCGACTCAAGTCCCTTGATAACCTTCTGTGCCAAAAGACTGTTACGTTTCGTAATATTCTCGTTCATCTGCCATACCTCGTATTATCTTCTCCTATGCGGCCTATCCGGACTTCCCCGGTCGGCCGGAACTATATAAACCAAGTTTATTCTAACAGATAAACTACATAAAATCAATTACGAAACTTCCTTAAACTGTGCCATATACAGGTCATAGTAGATACCGCGCTTGGCAATGAGCTCTCTCGGAGTACCGCTCTCGATGATACCGCCCTTATCCACTACAAATATGCGGTCCGCATTCTGTATCGTGGAAAGTCGGTGTGCGATAACAAAAGAGGTCCTGCCCTTAAGCAGCTTTTCTATGCCTTGCTGTACAAGTATCTCGGTATGAGTGTCGATACTGGAAGTAGCCTCATCAAGTATCAGTATCTTGGGATTACTTACCATGGTCCTGGCAAAAGCGATAAGCTGCCTCTGTCCGGCAGACAGTCCGGCACCTCGCTCGCTAAGCTCGGTATCGTAACCCTTTTCCATCTTCATGATGAAATCGTGAGCATTTACGGCCTTAGCTGCCTCGATGATCTCTTCATCGGTAGCACCGAGCCTTCCGTAACGGATATTTTCCTTTATCGTACCTGTGAAAAGGAAGTTATCCTGTGTCATGACGCCCAGCTTACTCCTAAGCGAATCTATCGATACATCCCTTAAGTCGTTTCCGTCTAAAAGTACCTGTCCGGACTGAACATCATAAAATCTGGAAATAAGACTTACTACGGTGGTCTTTCCGGCTCCGGTAGGGCCTACCAGTGCTATCGTTTCACCTGCATCTACGTGGAAACTAACATCATGCAGGACATCGGGATCGTCATCATAGTGGAAGCAAACGTTCTTAAAATCTACTTCTCCCTTTACATCCTCTAATTCTATAGCGTTTTCGCTGTCGCAGATCTCGGGATCCGTATCGAATATCTCAAAGATACGCTCCGCACCGGCTATATTGGTTATCATCTGATTGTAATAGTTACTTAAGTTCATAACCGGCTGCCAGAACATACCGATATAAGAGCCGAATGCCACAAGTGTTCCTACGGACACATTTTCTATACCTACAGCCTTGATACCTATAAGGTACATGGCGATCAACCCTGCTGCCCAGCATATATCTATGACCGGACCGAACAGGTCTGCCCAATGACATGCTGATACGAACGCATCACAGTGTTCATCGGTCAGCTTGTCAAATGTCTTCTGAGTCTCATCCTCTGCGTGGAAGCTCTGGATGACACGGATACCTGCTATATCCTCATGGAGAAATGCATTCAGGTTCGAACTCTTCTTTCTGAAATCCTGCCAACCCTTATGTGAACGCTTCTCTAAGAAGGATACTCCGAACATCATGATCGGAAGGCTCCAAAGCGAAGCCAGTCCCAACCTCCAGTCCTTGATCAGCATAATGGCGATCACGGCGATAATAGTGATCGCATCGGGGATCAAAGTGGTAACACTGTTTGACAGTACATTCTTTAACGAGTTAACATCACCCATTATACGGGAAAGGATCTTTCCTGTGGGTCTTCCGTCGAAAAATCCAAATCCCAAAGTCTGTATATGCTCATACAGCTGCTGCCTGATCTTAAGTACGATCTCGTTACTCATCTTTGCCATCAGGTACATCCTGACTTTTATCAGGATAACGAGCGTGATGTTAAGTACTGCTGCCAGAATGCAGAGCTTTACAAGCCCATCGGTACTTTTTCCGATTATATGTACATTTATTGCCCGCTCGATAATAAGCGGATTAACTATTGTTATGCAGGTACTGATACCCATGATCACTAAGACCAGAGCGATCAGCCCCTTGTATTTAAACAGGTACTTAAACAGTCTGGCCAGAGTTTTTGCTTTACTCTTCTGCTCCAGATTTTCATCCTGCTTTGTTGCATTACGCGACATGTTGAATCACTTCCTTCTTTAATGTAGAAAACCCTACCCTTCATTTCGGGTTTTCTCTTTTTTTCCGCGCCAGGCGTCGCGCGGACCGACTGTCATCACTGCTGCGCAGCGACGACATCCTTAGTTAACCTTCTCCAGCTGCTTCAGCACATCTCCGTACTGAGCCATATAGGTCTTATAATAATATCCCTTCTTATCAAGGAGATCTTCATGCTTTCCTCGTTCGGAGATCTTTCCTTCCTCAAGGACGATGATCTCATCGGCATGACGTACGGCTGAGATCCTGTGAGCGATGATGATCTTGGTAGAATTCTTAAGTTCACTTAAGTTCTCCTGTACCTCATGCTCGGTCTCCATATCAAGAGCCGAAGTAGAATCATCAAGTACGAGTACGGGTGCATGCTTTGCAAATGCCCTGGCCATACTGAGCCTCTGCTTCTGACCGCCGGACAGACCGACACCTCTTTCACCGATTATGGTCTCGGTACCGTCTTCAAGTTTTTCTACAAAGCCAAGTGCACAAGCCTTTGTAAGCGCTTCCTTGATATCTGCTTCCTGTATACTGTCCTTATTGCCCAGACGGATATTTTCATCTATCGTATCCGAGAAAAGGAATACGTCCTGCATAACTACGGAAGCAGTTTTTCTTACAGTAGCAAGCGGAAGCTCCCGGATATCCCTGCCGTTAAGCAGTATCTGACCGCTTTCGGGATCATAGAACCTCAGCAGCATGTTGATGATGGTAGTCTTACCTGAACCGGTAGCTCCCATGATACCAAGAGTCTTTCCGCTGTTTAATTTAAATGAAACATTGTCAAGTATCTTTTTATTATCGATCGAGAAGGTTACGTTCTTGAACTCAAGACTCTTAAACTCTTCCTGCTCGTGTGTATCAGGATCCTCGGGATCCTTGATCTTCGCAGTTTCTGCATAGATCTTATCAAGCTTCTTTTTCGAAGCAAAAGCTGCTGCCAGCTCATTGGAAAGCCATCCGAGCATTTCCATGGGCCATACGGCATTGGCGCAGTATTCCAGAAATGCGCCCAAAGCTCCAAGAGACATTTCTCCGTTAATAACTTTAAGTCCTCCCAGTAAAAGAGCCACTACTACCAGCATCTTGGTCATCATCTGCATGATAGGATTGTATTTGATCCACACCTTGGACTGCTTCATGTTGAGGTCATAAAACTTCTTATTATGCTTTAAGAATTTGCCGATCTCAAACTTTTCTCTCGCGAAAGCCTTAACTACACGGACTCCGGCCAGATTTTCCTCAGCCACGGTGTTCATGTCGGCTTCCTCATCGCTTATCTCCTCATACACCTTGTCGAGCTTTCTCTCCATAACTATCGCTATAGTTGCGCAAAGAGGCAGCGCGATAAGCGGGAATATAGTCAGGAACGGGCTGATCTGCCACATACACCACAGGATCATGACCGTATGGATCACTACCTGTAAAAACATCATTCCTATAAATCCGAATGCACCCTGGAGGTTATCCACGTCATCCTTTACTCGTGACATTATCTCGCCGGTGTTCATTTTGTCAAAATAATCAACCGACAGACTCTGAACATGTCCGAACAGGTGCTTTCTGATATCAGATGCCACCTTGAAACTTGTCTTATCGAAGGTAAACTCTCTTACATATCCTCCGACCACTCTTCCTACGCCTACAGTTACAAGCAAAAGTATCAGCATGGGCAGCAGATCTATCTCTCCTCCCATTATTACATCATCTATTATACTCTGTGTAACCTTCGGCGAAACCATGTCCAGTATCTCATATATGAACAGACATGCTAATGCCAAAGTATATAAATACCAGTATTTCTTTAAATAGTAACTTATTTTCTTCATTTTCCTTACCTAAAACCTTCCTAAAACCAATACCCGACCATTGGTCTTATGCCATTTGGGCATAAAGAAAGACCGCGTACACTAAACGTACCGCGGTCCTAAAAAACGAACTGTATTAAATTCCACATTAGACACATTATGCAATTCTGCTATATGTAGGGATTTCTTCAGTAACATTTCACTCCGGTCGAGGTATGCTCATGTACAAAGTCGTATTCAATTGTGTTGCCTTTCGCTTCCGCGATAAATCCGTTAAACATTGTCACAGCTTTTTACCTCTCTTTCTTTAATATTTGACATTTGTTTCACTGATTTGACATTATAGAGTTAAAAATCGTTTTTGTCAACACCCAATTTATATTTTTTTAATAATTTCTGAAAATCCATGGTTTTTCGCTATAAATTCAAAACGGAACTTACCCATCGGCAAGTCCCGTTTATTCACAATTTCGATTACTTTTTTATCAGTCTTACTACGAAGATAACCAGACAAGCACCAATTGTTGAACAGATAATGGTACCTAACTTTCCGGCAAATGAAACACCGATAGCACCTAAAAGAGGACCACCAATTAATCCGCCAACAATACCAAGGATGATATTAAATAAAAGGCCACCCTTACTTCCCATAATAATGCCTGCAAGCCATCCTGCTACAGCACCGATAGCTAAACCTATAATAATATCCCAAATCATCTTTTTTTCTCCTTTTATAATTATTCGGGTAACCCCGTTACATATAATATATTCCATATCTATAAAAAATTCAACCCTTAAAAATGTTGACCTTCAAAACCTGGGGTATGCACGCCACCGTATCACTGGCTACCATACTGATATCCCCGTATTTCTCCTGCGCCAGTTCCCCTGCTTTTCCATTAACGTAAGCTCCGACAGCCACGGCCAACATCAGGTCCCCGTTTGCGCATACAGCTGACAATATACCTGACAGTACATCTCCGCTCCCGGCGGTAGCCATCCCGGCACATCCGGCATCAGTGATGTAGGTAGTCTTTCCATCTGTAATAATGGTCGAAGGCCCCTTTAACAATACTACAGCTCCGGTCTCTTTCGCATATTTTACTGCATTTTCCACGGGTGCATCCAATATCTCTCTTATGGTTTTCCCGGTCAGCCTCTCAAACTCCTTTAAGTGCGGAGTTAATACTACCTGTGCTTCCGTGTTATTAAGCACATTCCTGTCCATTTTCGAGAGCAGAGTCAGTCCGTCCGCATCGATTATCAATCGTCCCTTATAGTTTTCCAGCAGATATTTCAGGATCTTTGCGGTCTCCTCGCTTACCCCGATACCCATGCCAAATGCCACCGTTTTTACATTCGACACGAGCTCTGCCAGCTCTTTTTCATTATATACCGCCTCACCGTCACTGTCGGACAACGGAAATACGGTGCTTTCCAATATGAGCGGAAGAAGATCATGATATAAAGTTCCCGGCAGAGCCACCTTAACCACGCCTGCACCGGAACGCATGGCAGCATTGGCCATAGCTGCCAGTCGGACAGCCCCGCTGTATCGCTTAGAGCCTCCTATAAGTGCGGTATATCCATATGTTCCCTTATTGGAAAAGTTTGGTCTTGCGCCGAAAAATCCGGCTGCATCTTTATCTTCTAGCAGGAAGATATCCTCCTTAAGAGGCTTTATCCCGATGTCAACATTGATCTTTCTTTTCATTACATCCTTAGCCAGACTTAAGAAATGCCCCGGCTTAAAGGTTCCGATAGAGATAGTCAGATCCGAGTACACGCAGGTAAAGGGCTTAGCCTGATCATCCGCCTTGGCCGCCATTCCGCTGTCTCCGTTAAGCCCGCTGTTTATATCCACCGACACCACATACGCGCCGCTCTCATTGATCATATTTATAGCTGCCAAGGCCTTCCCTTTTACTTCACCCCTGAACCCGGTACCAAATATGCAGTCCACCACCGTACCGAATCCGGATAGCGTCTCCATCTCATCTATGTTACAGACATTGATATTTTTTCCGGCACACTCATCAAAATAATATTTCCCGTCCTCGGAAAACCTCTCTTCTAAAAGAATAAGCTTACAGTCTATCCCGGCATCATGCATTAATCCGGCCAGTACATATCCGTCTCCCGCGTTATTGCCGACTCCGCATACTATAGCTACCGGCGCCTTCCAGGACACACTGTCAAATATAGCTTTTCCGGCTCTTGCCATAAGTTCTTTTCCGCTTATTCCTCCGGCTATCGTTGCCGCATCACTGTTACGCATATCCTCTACACTCATAATTCCTGTCATTATCTGTACCTCATATTGTATAAAACAAGGGCTCAGCCCGGGATGTTAACCGGACAGAGCCCTTTTTGTATTAAGTCGTACTGTAAAGTTATACTATTACTGCGGTTCCATTGATCTTCGATCCGTCACCTAAGCTTTTTACCAGTGTCTGATAAAAACGTGAAGGAATGGTTGCATTGTCAAGTCTTATCTCGGTACCGTCCATCTCTCTGAAAAATCCCGAAAGATCGTTGATCTTATCATAATCTATTATTTCGGAATTCGTAAAGTCAACATAACAGCCGTCCCCGACCTTGGACATGATACTTAAAAATGCAGCTCCGCTAATCTGTGAATTAACCAAGTGGAAGCTGGTATCATCACTTATGCTCCCAAAACCTCCGGCAATCTCCATACCATTTGGCATAGTACCCAGGATACAATTGTTTGCGTCTATAGTACAGTCGTCTCCAACCTTTGACAATATCCTATAAAGCGCACTGGCGTCCACTATAGAGTTGTCCAAAGAAAAAGTAAAATCGTCTACTATTTCCGTATCAATTTCACTTCCGGGTACAAAATCCGGACTGCTCTCTACTATGCAATTCGCAAGGTCCAGTTTTCCTTCATCTTCGTTAAGATTATCCAGGATATTTGTGAGCTCTTCCGGACTTACGATACGTCCCTTCTCTCCGTTCCCGGTCTTTTCCTTACCGTTTGCCTTTGAAAAATCGGGACCGTTTCCGGTATTGGGATGTTTAAAGGATTTATCAATACCTTCCAATGCATCCTTTATAGCCTTACTTACTATAGCTCCGATATTTCCCATAGCTTTCTCGGCTTCTTTGAAATCCTTAGGTCCTCCATTCCATGTGAAATGCGGTCCTTTGTTTCCAAAATCGCGTCTGAAATCGCGCTCAAAATCACGCTTGAAATCACGACCGAAGTCACGCTTAAATCCGTTCTTGAAGCCATGCCAGCCTCTCTCCGGATCGTAATCCTCCAAAGCCTTATATTCCTCAAAATTCTTTACCGGGAATACCTTGTAAGGACGCTGGAACGCTGTAAATACAAAACGGATCTTATCGGCATCACCTGTATTGAACGGGATACGGTAAAACCTGATGCTCGAACCATTCCACATCTTTTCCATGGTGGGCTTATAGTCCCTGTTAAGCAGGCTGTACTGATATCTGTTATCCCAGTCCTTATCAGGATCAGCGTCATGAATCGGCATGATTATGAAGTTACACTTGACGCTGTCTGAACCAAATACATCGATATCTCCTGTCATGGCGAAAAGGAATTCATAATCCTCATCTTTTTCAACCGGCATCTCATAGGAGATCTGTGTCCAGTTGGACCCGTGATCACCTATTTCATATACCTCGACATTGTTTCCGAGTGCATCTGTTACAAACATTCTGGTTGCTACATTATTGCCTTTACAGGTCGGATCTATCTGGAATCCTCTTGCTTCAAAACCTATAACCTTACTCATATTTATTTCCTCCGTATTATATATATTAGCTACGGTCGGAACATGAGTATCCGGCATTCTAATGCAATATTCGCTGACGGGCTCAGCCCGACCTTTTTTGATAAGCCCCTTTGCCCTCTTGGGGTAGGTTTCGCCTATCACATTGCCTGATTCGTCAATGATCGTTACGTTTTTTTCCATGGGTGTCTTCCCCTTTATTTAGTTTTTTGGATATCTGTTTTTTTATAATGGGTGTCTTCCCCTTCCGATTATAAACATAACATATATATTTATTATAGTCAATCAAAAATCCCAAGAGGTAAATATTTGCAGGTGACAGGTGACGATTCTCCGTCTTGTTTCGGCGGCCCCTCAAATCTGGACGGTGAACCGTCTACGTTATCACCTGCAGATAAATATCCCGGCTTCCTTTGATATATGAAAGCCCTGCCCTACTTGCGTATGTACAAAATTCCTAAATTCCTTATAATTATCCACGATGTACTGATTCTGGTTACCGTGGCAGGACAGGATATAATCTATCAGATCGTTTTCATCCGTTACATACAGGCTATCCTCATACTCTCTCCATTCCACATTGGAAAAGCTTTTCTCCAGCAGCCCTTTGCCGTTGGTCTTACCGAATATCTCATACAAATCCTTTGCGGCGAGTACTATCCGGTCATCATATTGCTTCATCAGTTCACTTATCTCTTTCATATGCTTTGGCCCATATGTACTGCATATGAAAACCCCGTCCGGCTTCAGCACTCTTTTTATCTCACTTATCGCCTTCGGGATATCCGATGCGTAAAAAAGCACATGGTTTGCTATTACCATATCGACCGAAGAATCGGCCTTCGGTATCTCTTCCATATTTATAAGGTTAAACGAAAATCTCGCATCATCCGCGTCAAAACGTTCTTTCGTCTCCTCCAGCACACCCTCGGAGTTATCCGAAAGTATGACCTTTAACTTCTTAGGAAGCAGCTCCATATTCTGGAGCCAGAAGTCTCCGTTGCCGCATCCGAGTTCCAACACCGTTTTCCCTGAACTTATCCCACTATTGCGATATATCCAGGGGAACCATTTCTCGGTATTCTGTGAGTAAAGACTGTGCAGCCTGATCCTGACAGAGATATTTGAAGTGTCGACATACTGCTGCATAAGACTCTTTTTAAGCCCCGTCTCCGATACCTCCTTTAGCAACCTGGTCCAGTCGGCTTCACCCCTTACCCGTACCTCTTCCATGGTGTCCTTTAAGATATCTCTTACCAGCGTCATCTGTTTTATCTTCTCTTCAAGAAGTCCCATCTGCTGTTTTAATGACGACATAAGAGTATTCTTTTCCGGCTCGGTACTCTTGATATCCTCCAGCGAAAACCCAAGATATTTAAGCAGAAGTATTCTCTGCAACTTCGCAAAATCTTCTTCCGTATAAAATTTATATCCGTTTTCCTCCCCGACATATGAAGGTGTAAGGAACCCATGATCGTTGTAATACCTTAATGTTTTCTTGGTAACATGCGCTTTTTTAGCAAATTCTCCCGATGTATATAATCCTTCTTTTTTCACTGTAAAAAAACCTTTCAAAAAAAATTTAAAAAAGTGCTTGACTGTGCCCTAAGGGCACACCTTATACTCTGTATTGTAATACGAAATAACCTGTGTGTCAACAAGTCAATCCCAGGAATAGTTTTCTGGCACACCCACCCAAAAAGGAGGAACACTATGACCATCATCGTTACCGGCGGTGCCGGATTTATCGGCAGCAACTTTATATTCCACATGTTAAACAAGTACCCCGACTATAGGATCATCTGCTTAGACTGCCTGACCTATGCGGGAAATCTTTCCACATTAAAATCCGTTATGGATAACCCGAACTTTAGATTTGTAAAGGAAGATATCACCAATCGCGAAGCAGTATACAAGCTTTTTGAAGAAGAAAAACCCGACATGGTAGTAAACTTCGCTGCAGAAAGCCACGTTGACCGCTCGATCGATAACCCTGAGGTATTCCTTAACACTAACATCTTAGGTACCGCAGTACTTATGGATGCCTGCAGAAAGTACGGTATCACCAGATACCATCAGGTATCGACAGACGAGGTATACGGAGACCTTCCTCTCGATCGTCCCGACCTCTTCTTTACTGAGGAAACCCCCATCCATACCTCAAGCCCCTACAGCTCATCCAAAGCAGGTGCTGACCTTCTGGTACTCGCTTACCACAGAACATACGGACTTCCCGTATCCATCAGCCGCTGCTCTAACAACTACGGACCTTACCATTTCCCGGAGAAACTGATCCCTCTTATGATAGCAAATGCCTTAAACGACAAGCCCCTCCCCGTATACGGAAAGGGCGAGAATGTCAGAGACTGGCTCTATGTAGAGGATCACTGCCGTGCCATCGACCTTGTTATCCACAAGGGAAGAGTCGGTGAAGTATATAATATCGGCGGACATAACGAAATGAAAAACATCGATATCGTTAAGATCATCTGCCGTGAGCTCGGCAAGCCCGAAAGTCTCATCACCTATGTTACGGATCGTAAGGGCCATGACATGCGTTACGCTATCGATCCTACCAAGATCCACAGTGAGCTCGGCTGGCTTCCCGAGACCAAATTCGAAGACGGCATAAAGAAGACCATCAAGTGGTACTTAGAAAACCGCGAGTGGTGGGAAACCATTATCTCCGGCGAGTACAGAAACTACTACGAAAAGATGTACGGTAATAGATAATT
>JAFZQN010000128.1 GCA_017620375.1 Lachnospiraceae bacterium | reverse complement strand
CGGAAATGACGCTCATCAGGCAGGTTCATTCCAGGATCCCGAAAGAACAAGATTCGACTTCTCATACGGTCAGGCTATGACAAAAGAGCAGATCGAAAAGGTTGAGGCAATCGTAAATGCCAGCATAGAGAAGGATCTTCCTGTAATAACCGATGTCATGAGCATCGATGAGGCAAAGAAGACCGGCGCTATGGCACTGTTCGGAGAAAAGTACGGCGATTCCGTAAGAGTAGTATCCATGGGAGATTTCTCCATGGAACTCTGCGGCGGTACACATGTAAAGCATACCGGCGATATTGCATCCTTCAAGATCCTTTCAGAGTCCGGTGTTGCAGCAGGCGTACGCCGTATCGAGGCTATTACAGGTTCTAACGTATTGGCATATTATAAGAACCTTGAGGAAACATTAAATCAGGCAGCAGCTGTTGCAAAGACACAGCCTGCACTTTTAGCAGAAAAGATCACAAAACTTCAGGCAGACAATAAGGCACTTTCATCAGAGCTTGATGCATTAAAGGCAAAGATGGCAAAGGATTCACTCGGAAGTGTACTTGATTCTGTAGTAGAGATTAAGGGCGTTAAGGTCCTGGCAGCTAAGGTACTGGGCGTTGATATGAACGGACTCCGTGACCTTTCAGATAATCTGTGTGAGAAGATGGGCGGCGGTGTAGCAGTTCTTATCTCCGAGGCAGATGGCAAGGTAAGTCTGGTAGCTAAGGCTACAGACGATGCTATCGCAAAGGGCGCACATGCCGGTAACCTTATCAAGGCGATCGCACCTATCGTAGGCGGTGGCGGCGGCGGACGTCCCAACATGGCTCAGGCCGGCGGCAAGAACCCCGCAGGAATCGATGACTGTATAAAAGCAGTTGCAGGTGCTGTTGAAGCACAGATTAAGTAGTTTAGCTTTTTAAATGGAAATACTATTTTTAAGTAATGGATGATTATAGTGGGAAGGTTCATCAACCGCAGAACCGTCCCTCTGATTGATATTGATAGTACATGCACTAGGGACGGGCGAACGCCGATACGGGATATAACCATAAGCGTGCAGCGGATATGCAGCTTTTTAGACGTATCGGAACGAGGCAAAAACCGGGTTGCCAAACCGGTTTTTGAGCGTAGCCTAAGTACGTCCGGCATCAGGCGGACGTACGGTTGCAAGCGTCCGAAGTGTAGAGACGTCATAAAAGGCTAGCATATCCCTGCAGGTAGCGTGTCGGGTTATATCCCGTACGGCATTCGCCGTCCCGGGGTAATGAGTAAATCATCTGAAAGGAGCTCAGTGTGAAGAAGTTCTGCATCATCACAAACACCTCTAAAGACAGCGACTTCGCTGTCACGAACAAAATAGAATCACTGATCTCCTCATACGGCGGAAAGTGCACCGTGCTCGGAGATCCGCTCAACAATATCCTGAACAGTTCTGTGGAAGAGCAGAAAAAGTTCAGCAGCGAGCATGACAACATCCTTTCAGA
Source organism: Lachnospiraceae bacterium (assembly GCA_017620375.1). Lineage (GTDB taxonomy): Bacteria > Bacillota > Clostridia > Lachnospirales > Lachnospiraceae > RUG11977. The sequence continues at coordinate 21,946 of JAFZQN010000128.1, read as the reverse complement.
TTGTGACGGTATCATAGTACTCGGCGGAGACGGTACCATACTTGAGACCGCCCGTGCAATGGGAGAGCGTGAGATACCTCTGATAGGCATTAACTTAGGGACACTGGGTTTCCTTTCGGTCATAGAAAGATCAAGGATAGATTATGCCATAAAAGAACTGTTCGAAGGCAATTACACCATAGAGAACAGAATGCAGCTTAAGATCACCGCTTCAAGTGGCGGGAAAATAAGCAGCTGTCTGGCATTAAATGATGTGACTGTCACAAGAAGTGGTCTTTCAAGACTGATCAAGACGGATGTATTCATCAACGGTCAGGCAGTCGGCTCATATTCCGGTGACGGATGTCTGGTAGCTACGCCCACAGGCTCTACCGGATACAATCTTTCGGCAGGCGGTCCGATAGTAACACCCGAAGCAAAGCTTATGTGTGTTACCCCCATATGTCCTCATACATTTAATTCAAGGACCATAGTGGTATCGGGAGACGATAAGGTAAGGATAGTGATAGGCGAGCAGAAAAAATCACAGGATACGGAAAGTTTTGCCACCATAGACGGTCAGATGGCTGTACGGCTTAATTCGGGAGACTATATAGATATCGAACAGGCAGATACGGTCGTAAAGTTTATCAGATTCCCTGAACACAGCTACTTCAATGTGCTGAATACAAAGCTGAACAGATAGTTTTCACTTAAGCTCCGGAGGTATATATGAAATCGACAAGACAGAGCATCATACTTGACCTGATAAGTAAAAATGATATAGAGACTCAGGAAGAACTCTTGGAGCTCCTTAAAAAATCAGGTTATAATGTTACTCAGGCAACCATATCGAGAGATATCAGAGAACTGAAACTGACCAAGATATCTACAGAGTACGGCAGACAGAAATATGCCGTGATGATGGAGCAGGGAAGCCGTGACATATCCGATAAATATATAAGGATCTTTCATGATGCACTCGTATCTGTGGATACAGCAGGCAATATCCTGGTGTTAAAAACGGTGGCAGGTATGGCCATGGCTGTGGCTGCGGCGATAGATTCCATGCATTTTGAAGGCGTAGTTGGCTGTATAGCAGGAGATGATACGATATTCTGTGCGGTAAAAACAGAGGAAGAAACGATCAGGCTGTCCGATAAAATTCATAAGTTGACAGCAAATCAAAAAGTGTGATAAACTAAACGAGCTAAAATGCAGAGCATTTTTTCCGATTTAGTATATATAAAAACAGAAAGGATCATAGATCATGTCAGGACATTCAAAATTTGCCAATATCAAGCATAAGAAGGAGAAAAACGACTCCGCAAAGGGTAAGATATTTACCAGGATCGGAAGGGAAATAGCCGTAGCAGTTAAGGAAGGCGGTCCGGATCCCAATAATAACTCAAAGTTAAAGGACGTTGTAGCAAAGGCTAAGGCCAACAACATGCCTAACGATACCATCGACAGAAGCATCAAGAAGGCTGCCGGTGACTTGGGTTCAGTAAACTATGAGTCTGTAACATACGAGGGATACGGCCCTAAGGGTACAGCCATCATCGTAGAGGCGCTTACCGATAACAAGAACAGAACAGCTGCAAATATCAGAAATGCATTCACAAAGGGCTACGGAAACGTAGGTACACCCGGCTGTGTATCTTTCATGTTTGATAAGAAGGGCCAGATCATCATCGATAAGGAAGAGTGTGAGATGGATGCCGACGAGCTCATGATGATCGCACTTGATGCCGGAGCAGAGGACTTCAGCGATGAAGAGGAGAGCTACGAGATCATTACCGATCCCGATGATTTCTCAAAGGTACTTGAAGCACTTGAAGAAGCAAAGGTTCCCATGCTTGAGGCTGATGTAACCATGATCCCTCAGACATATGTTGAGCTTACCGATGAGACAGACATCAAGAACATCAATAAGACTCTCGATCTTCTTGATGACGATGATGATGTTCAGAATGTATATCATAACTGGGATGAATAATTAAAGAATATATAGTATCATATAACGGTTACCATATTACTTATGGTAACCGTTTTTTATATCAAAACTTAAGTCTTATATCTGACTCAGATATGTTACAAAAATATTACAATTTTGGCATATTTTTAGCCGATACTGCTTGCATATATTTTGCGGTTGTGATAGAATATACTATATATAGGGTTAATTTATTACTTTACCACAATAAAGCCGGGATTTGTGCATTTCTTCGGAGGATTATGCTTACAAATATTCATGTAAAAAACTTTGCGATCATCGACGAGGCTGATATTGACCTGGCCGATAATCTTAACATCTTTACCGGAGAGACCGGAGCCGGAAAATCGCTCCTGCTCGGTGCTCTCAATATGGCACTAGGTGCCAGGACATTAAAAGATATCATAAGAGCAGATGCCGAGTATGCATTAAGTGAGGTCACATTTACCGGGATCCCCGAGGCAGCGCACAGGATGCTTGAAGAAGAAGGCTTCTTTGATACAGACGAAGTGGTGATATCCAAAAAGCTTTTAAGTAACGGAAGAAGCGTATTAAGGATAAACGGCGAGACTGCATCAGCGGGATTTGTTAAGGAACTTGCAGGATGTCTGATAGATATATACGGACAGAACGAGCATCAGTCACTCCTTAAAAAAGAGAACCAGCTCTCTATAGTGGATGAATATGCCGGAGCGGGACTTGAGTCTTTAAGGGAAAAGGTAAAGGAACAGTACAAAAAGTATTCCGAATTAAAGAAAGAGTACGAAAACCTGAATGATGATGAACAGGCGAGAAAACGCCGTGCAGACCTTCTTGAGTACGAGATAAATGAGATAGAAAGTGCCCAGATAAAAGAAGGCGAAGAGGAAGACTTAAAGGACAGACATAAGCTTTTGGCTAATGCAAGGCTTATCATGGAAGGTTTGGGTGAGGCTCATAATGCCATAGAAGGTGACGGAAGGGCATCGGACAGTCTGACTGAGGCAATAAGAGCTCTGTCCAGGGTATCCGAGTTCGACGAGAGGCTTTCGGCTATGACGGATGCTCTGTCGGATATAGACGGGGTATTAAGTGATGCGTTAAGAGACATTAACGATTACATGGAGTCACTTCCCGATGACAGCCGTGAGCTTGAGGAAACTGAGGAAAGACTTGACCTCATCATGAAGCTAAAAGCCAAATACGGAGCTTCCGTAAAACAGATAGACAGTTACTGTGAAAAGGCGAAGCAGGAGCTTGACCGTCTGTCGGATTATGAGGGATATACCGAAAAGTTAAAGTCCGAGTATGCAGAGGCTGAAAAACTGCTTGCAAAGGAATGCAGGGAACTTACAAAGATGCGTAAGGCTTCAGCCGACAAGCTGGGTGAGAAGATAAGGGAAGCTCTCGGTGAACTTAACTTCAACCAGACTGAGTTTAAGATAGAGATTTCGGAAAAAGACAGCTTTTCCCAGGGCGGTATGGATGAATGTACCTTTATGATGTCCATGAACCCGGGTGAGAGCGTAAGACCGCTTCAGGATGTGGCTTCCGGCGGTGAGCTTTCACGTATTATGCTGGGCATCAAATCGGTCATGGCCGGAAAAGACGGTGTCGGCACACTTATATTTGATGAGATAGATGCCGGTATCAGCGGCAGGACCGCCCAGAAGGTATCCGAAAAGCTTTCGAAGATAGCCACAGGGCATCAGGTAATATGTATTACCCACTTAGCACAGCTTGCATCCATGGCTGACAGCCATTATGAGATATTAAAACAGGTGGATGGCGGCAGGACAAGGACAAGTATCCGCAGGCTGAAGGAAGCGGACATTGTAAACGAGCTCGCAAGACTTATAGGCGGAGCAGAGCTGACGGACAAGGTATATGAGTCCGCAAAAGAGATGAAGAAATTGGCCGATGAACGTAAGAAGGAGATCAGGTCATAGCTATATATCAAGGAGGACATGATATGAAAAACATTTTATTTGCAGCATCAGAAGGCGTGCCTTTCATAAAGACGGGAGGTTTGGCGGATGTTATCGGTTCGCTTCCCAAGTATCTTGATAAGGCAGAGTTTGATGTGCGTGTGATCATGCCCAAGTATACCTGTATCAAGGAAGAACTCAAAAATTCCATGAAATACATTACTCACTTCTACATGGACCTTAACTGGAGGAGACAGTATGTAGGTATTTTTGAAGCCGAGTACGAAGGTATAAAGTATTATTTTATAGATAATGAATTCTATTTCCAGGGCTTTGCACCTTACGGAAATATATATGAAGATATCGAAAAGTTCGCATTCTTCTGTCGTGCAGTGCTTTCGGCACTTCCGGTCATAGGCTTCAGACCCGAGATCATACACTGTCATGACTGGCAGACGGGACTTATCCCCGTATTCCTTCATGATTCCTTCCAGAGCAATGAGTTTTACTGGGGCATAAAGACCATAATGACCATACACAACCTTAAGTTCCAGGGTGTATGGGACAAGAAGGTCATTAAGGAGATCACCGGTCTTTCTGATTATTACTTCACACCCGATAAGCTTGAGTACAAGGGAGATTCGAACTACTTAAAGGGTGGTATCGTATATGCGGACTATGTTACTACCGTAAGTACCACATACGCTGAAGAGATCAAGATGCCGTTTTACGGCGAAGGCCTGGACGGACTTATGCGTGCCCGTTCCAATTGCCTTGCAGGTATAGTGAACGGTCTTGACTATAATGAATACAATCCTGAGACGGATTCGCTGATAGTCAATAACTTTAACGCCATGAATTTCCGTAAGGAGAAGGTAAAGAACAAGACCGCTCTTCAGGAAGAACTTGGACTTGAGGTTAATGAGGACAAGTTCATGATCGGTATCTGTTCAAGACTTACCGACCAGAAGGGCCTCGATCTTGTTGACTGTGTTATAGAGGAGATATGTGCCGAGGATACACAGCTGGTTGTACTGGGTACAGGCGATCCCAAGTATGAAAACCTGTTCAGACACTTTGCATGGAAGTATCCGGACCGTGTTTCTGCCAATATTTTCTATTCAAATGAACGTTCTCACAGGATATATGCCGCAAGCGATGCATACCTTATGCCTTCCCTGTTTGAGCCCTGCGGACTCAGCCAGCTGATGAGCCTTAGGTACGGCACTGTTCCTATCGTAAGAGAGACCGGCGGTCTTAAGGATACGGTCATCCCTTACAATGAGTATGAAAACTCGGGAGACGGCTTCAGCTTCTGCAATTATAATGCACATGAGATGCTTGCGACCATAAGATATGCCAAGTCGGTATATTACGGTAAGAAGCGTGAATGGAACAAGCTTATCGACAGAGGTATGGCAGCTGACTTCTCCTGGAACAATTCAGCAAAGCAGTATGAGGAGTTATACAGAAGACTCTGATAGAGATCACCGGCTGCTGCAGGAATGTGGCAGCCTTTTAAAGTGTTGAAAGGACGTGTTGGGGATGAAGAGCTTAAGAGAACTTACGGCAAGATTTGGGGATCTTCTTCTTTCTGAGATTAACGAGAAGGATCTTTTGAGGGAAATTTCTTCCATAGTATACGATACAAGAACAAAGATAGAAGAAAATGCAGCTTTTGTCTGTATAAAAGGAGCATCCTTTGACGGACATGAGTTTGCGGGAGAAGCGGTAAAAAACGGAGCGGGAGTGCTTTTTGTTGAGGATGACGTGGATTTAGGCGCCTATCCCGATGCAGCAGGCAGCGTTACGGTCATAAAGGTTAAGGATACCCGTAAGGCTCTGTCACTGCTTTCTGCTGCATGGTTCGATCATCCGGCGGATAAGCTTACCACCATAGGACTTACCGGTACAAAGGGCAAGTCCACCACCTGCTATATGATAAAGAGCATACTCGAGGGTGCGGGCAGGAAATGCGGCATCATCGGTACCATAGGCATTGTCATAGGCGATAAAGTTTACGAGACTCATAATACCACTCCTGAATCATTCCTTGTACAGGAGTATATGAAGATGATGGTTGATGAAGGATGCGATACTCTTATCATGGAGGTATCATCCCAGGGCCTTAAGCAGTCAAGAGTATACGGAGTGATATTTGACATAGCGATATTTACCAATCTGTCAAAGGACCATATAGGCGGTGCCGAGCATAAGGATTTCGAAGAGTATGTATATTGCAAGTCCCTGCTTTTTAAGCAGTGTAAAAAATCAATAATAAATACGGATGATCCACACTATACGGATATGATAAAGGACAGCATTGCCGAGGTCGAAGGATTCGGGATCGAATCGGATAAGTCCGGTCTGCGCGGAGTTTCCTTTATCGAAAAAGCGTCCAACCTTACACTTACCAAAGACAACGGTGTTATGGGGATCAGATTTGATTATGACGGGCATTTCCCCGGGAATGCAACACTTTCCATCCCCGGCAGGTTCAATGTTATGAACGCACTCTGTGCCATAACCGTTTGCTCGCACTTTACAAATGATACCAAAGTAATCTCGGATGCACTTTATTCGGTGCATGTAAGGGGACGTCTTGAGCCGGTTAAGATCTCAGATCACTTTACACTTCTTATAGATTATGCACATAATGCGGTAGCACTTGAAAACGTGCTCAATACCTTAAGGGAATATGATCCTAAAAGGCTTGTATGCCTGTTCGGATGCGGAGGCAACAGGTCAAAAGACAGAAGATATGAAATGGGTGAGATCTCTTCAAAGATGGCCGATCTCACAGTAGTAACATCGGATAACCCCAGATACGAAAAGCCGGAGGATATCATCGCGGATATCCTGATCGGTGTTAACAAGGGACCCGGAAAATACATCACCATTCCCGACAGACGCGATGCCATCAGATACGTGATAGAAAATGCCGAAGAAGGAGACTGTATCCTGCTTGCCGGTAAAGGCAACGAGGATTATCAGGAAATAGAGGGTGTACGCTATCACATGGATGAAAGGGAGATCATCGCGGATATCGTAGGATGATACTTAGAAAAGAGCGATAGCATGTACGCGGATATTATCATAGACATTTCTGTCGAAAACCTTGACAGGACTTATCAATACAGGATCCCGGATGAACTTGCGGGAAGTATTGGTGCCGGAGACCGAGTGATCATACCGTTCGGTAACGGCAACAGAAAGATCAAAGGATATATAGTCGGGCTTTCGGATACAGCAAAGATACCTGAGGAAAAGATAAAGGATATCGATTCATTATGTCCCGGTAACATCAGCATAGATGACAAAATGATCTCGCTTGCATTCTGGATGAAGGAGCATTTCGGATCTACCGCAAATGAAGCATTAAAATGCGTTATCCCAGTAAAAAGGGTTGTAAAAAACAAGATCAACAAAACGATACTTCCGGCTGTATCTTTGGAAGCCTTAAAGGAAGCGGCTGACACAGCTTTAAAAAAGCATTACACTGCAAAGGAAAGGCTGTTAAGAGAGCTTATCACGGAATATGATACGGGTCTTGATCATGAACTGGTGACCAATAAACTGAATATACTTGCATCTACCATAAAGGCTCTTGAAAAAGACGGTACTATAAAGATAGAGAGCTCGCTTATCTACAGAAATTATGCCGGCTCCGCCATAAAGGACGCAGTAGGGGAAGGGAACGGAAAAAAGATTGAGCTCAACGATGAGCAGAGAGCCGTAAGTGACAGTATCATCTCAGATCTTAAAGCGGGTATAAACGGAAAATATCTTATACACGGAGTTACAGGAAGCGGCAAGACAGAGGTATACCTTGCCGTTATAGATGAAGTGATACGTCAGGGTAAGAGTGTGATCATGCTGATACCGGAGATAGCTCTTACTTATCAGACCGTAAAAAGATTTTATAAAAGATTCGGGGACGGTATATCGGTACTTAATTCACGTATGTCGGCAGGAGAGAGATACGATCAGTATCTGAGAGCTAAAAACGGCGATACAAAGATAGTGATCGGACCACGTTCCGCGGTATTTACCCCATTTGATAACTTAGGACTCATCATCATAGATGAAGAGCATGAGGGTTCCTATAAGAGTGAGAATTCACCCAGGTATAACACTTTGGATGTGGCAATGAGGCGTGCCGAGACAGAAGGGGCCGCGGTTATACTCGGATCGGCCACACCTTCCTTAGAGAGCTACAGTGCGGCATGTGCCGGAAGGATAAAGCTTTTCGAGCTGGAAAAAAGAGCAGGAGACGCAGAGCTCCCTTCCGTTTATGTGGTGGATCTTAAGGAAGAACTGAAGGCAAAAAACAGATCGATATTCTCGAGAAAACTGAAGGAACTGATCAATGACCGCCTTGAAAAGAAGGAACAGGTCATGCTCTTTATAAACAGAAGGGGACATTCGGGATTCGTTAACTGCAGGAGCTGCGGTCATGTTATAAAATGTCCTCACTGCGATGTATCGCTTACCTACCATAATAACGGTAAGCTGGTATGTCACTACTGCGGTTTTGAACGGGATATGGTAAGTACCTGTCCCGAATGCGGCTCGCCGTATATAAAGGCGTTTGGTACGGGTACCCAGAAGGTGGAAGAACTGCTAAGTAAGGAGTTTCCTGCAGCAAGAATACTCCGTATGGATCATGATACCACCAAGCAAAAGGAAAGCTATGATGAGATACTTTCAAAGTTTTCCGATCATGAGGCGGATATCCTTGTGGGAACGCAGATGATAGTTAAGGGACACGACTTCCACAGAGTAACACTGGTAGGTATACTTTTAGCGGATATGTCCTTATATTCGGAGGACTTCAGAAGTGCCGAAAAAACCTTCGAGCTTTTATCACAGGCAGCGGGACGTGCGGGAAGAGGAAGTGCCAAGGGGGATGTAGTCATACAGACCTACAATCCCGAGCATTATGCGGTAGCCGCCGCAGCCTCACATGATTATAAAAGTTTTTATAATGAAGAGATTAGCTTCAGAAGGCTCATGAACTATCCGCCTTCATGGAATATATTAAAGGTGATAATATCCGGAAATAACGCGGAAAGCCTTGAAAAGGAAGTGGAAAGACTCTCTCCCTGCATAAAAGGTATCATCAGTGAAAAAGTAAAAGGCGGACACGCGGTAAAGCTGTTCGGACCTTCACAGGAAAGGATATTCAAACTGAACGATACATACCGGTACTTGGCATATCTTAAATCGGATGATTATGCGGAACTGGTAAGGATCAAGGACAGACTTACTACCTATACGCCGCAAAATACCGGCATATCGATACAGTTTGATTTTAATCCCATATGATAAAGGTACTTTAAGATAAAAATATAAAAGAATGGAGAATGATCATGGCATTAAGAAACATCAGGACAGAAGGAGACCCTATACTCGGAAAGATTTCCAAACCCATACTTGAAATGAACGATAAGACAAAGATCCTTATCGGGGATATGCTTGAGACCATGTACCACGCTAATGGAGTGGGACTGGCTGCAGTTCAGGTCGGTGTGCTTAAAAGACTTGTGGTAATAGATGTATCGGAGGAAGGAGACAGTCCTATCATACTGATCAATCCCGAGATAATCGACAAGTCCGGTTCACAGACCGGCGATGAGGGCTGCTTAAGCGTACCGGGAAAAAGCGGTGTGGTTACCCGTGCCAATCATGTAAAAGTTAAGGCTTTTAACGAGAAAATGGAGCTTTTTGAGCTTGAAGGCGACGAGCTTTTGGCACGTGCTATACAACATGAGGTTGACCATCTTGACGGAATATTGTATACTTCTAAGGTTGAGGGAGAAATAAAGACCTCTGATGATTAAAGTGTATTATTCTGTTCCGGAGGTGATAGGAATATGAAGATAGTATTTATGGGAACACCCGATATAGCAGCCGGTGTACTGGGATCACTCCTTGATTCCGAGCATGAGATACTGGGCGTAGTAACACAGCCCGACAAGCCCAATCAGCGTGGAAACGGGATCGCATATTCGCCCGTTAAGCTGATGGCATTAAATGCCGGACTTAAGATATTTCAGCCGGTAAAGGCTTCGGATGAAGCTTTTGTGGATGAACTAAGAAAACTGGATCCGGATGTTATAGTGGTAGTGGCCTTCGGACAGATCCTTAAAAACAATATCCTGACACTTCCGAAATACGGCTGTATCAATGTCCATGCATCACTGCTTCCCAAATACAGAGGAGCATCCCCGATACAGTGGGCGGTCATAAACGGTGAAAAAGAGACAGGTGTTACCATAATGCATATGGATGCAGGTATAGACACCGGAGATATGATACTTCAGAAAAAGATCGATCTGGCACCCGATGAAACAGCGGGTTCACTGTTTGACAGGCTGACAGAGATCTCGGGACCTACCTTACTCGAAGCTCTTAAAAGGCTTGAGGACGGAACAGCGGTGAGCATCCCGCAGAACAATGACGAAGCCACATATGTCAGCATGCTTAAGAAATCCATGGGTAAGCTCAATTTCAACCACAGTGCGGAAGAACTTGAGAGACTTATAAGAGGCCTTATACCCTGGCCCGGAGCATATACGTTTGTCGGCGGAAAGATGCTTAAGATATGGAAGGCAGGTATCGCTGCTGATTATGAAAATGTGGAAGCGGCAGCAGGACAGATAAGGATCATCGACAATGCCATATTCATCGGTACCGAGGACAGACCTTTAGAGATACTTGAGCTTCAGCTTGAAGGCAAAAAACGTATGGTCGCCAGTGATTTTGTAAGGGGTACGGTCATAGCCGACGGAACTTTTACCGACTAAGTATATGTCGAATGCTGCCTTGGCAGCGTTTGACAGTCGGTATGCGCGACGCGTGGCGCATTTAAATAAAAGGAAACCCGGAACAAAGTGGAGGGTTTCTGCCATAAAGAAGAGGAAAACGGATTGAGCGCCAGAAATACAGTACTTGACAGCCTGATAAAGGTTTTGGAAGAAAAAAAGCCGCTTCATCTGGTCCTTAAGGAAGCCCTCGGCAAAACCGAAAGCAGGGAAGACAGAAAATTTGTCTCCAGACTCACAAGGGGCTGTGTTGAGAGGGCATTGACTCTGGACGGGATCATAAACAGGTATTCCAGTGTAAAGGCGGCTAAGCAGAAGACTGTAATAAGGAATATCTTAAGAGAAGGAATATACCAGATCCTTTTTATGGATTCGGTCACGGATTTTGCAGCCTGCGATGAATCCGTAAAGCTGGCCGGGAAACGCGGATTTAGGAGCCTTACCGGGTTTGTAAACGGAGTGCTCCGCAGTATATGCCGCGAAAAGGACAGCATTTTAAAGGATATAGAAAGAGCCGGACTTTCATATAAATATTCCGTACCGGAACCTGTACTCAATGAGTTTGTTAAGAGTTTCGGTAAGGAAGAAAGTGAAGAGGCGTTTAAGTATTTCTTTACAGATACGGGCGTTTCCTATAGGATCAACAGATCAAAGATAGATTTAGCTTTATTATATAAGAAACTAAACGATCAACCCTCAGATTCGGAGATCCTGTTTACCAAAAACAGATATCTTGAGGAGTGCTTTAATCTAAAGGGTGCGGGGACTCCGGACGGTATGGAGGAGTTTAAGAACGGGGCCGTGGCGGTTCAGGATCCGAGTTCCGTCCTTGTAGGATATGCGGCCGATTCGTGTTTTAGAAGTACCGGGCTTTTCGGAAAAAAAGAAAAAGCACGCGTCCTTGATCTTTGTGCCGCTCCCGGAGGAAAGAGCATGCATATGGCGGATATGGGATATCATGTTACTTCGTGTGATATTTCGGAAGCCAAGTGTCAGCTTATAAAGGAAGCCGCCGAACGATGCGGTTTTTCTGATATAGATATAAGAGTAAACGATGCTTCTATATATAATGAAGATTTTAAGGAAGCATTCGATATAGTCCTATGTGACCTTCCCTGCTCGGGACTGGGTATCATAGGAAAGAAACCGGACATAAAATATAATGTTACGGAAGAAAAGATAAAAGAGCTGGCTGCACTTCAGAAAAAAATACTGGAAAATGCAGTAAAATACGTTAAAACCAACGGTATACTGGTATACAGTACATGTACTCTGACAGCTTTAGAAAATACAGATAATTACGATTATCTGCTTAAAGTACTCGGGTTAAAGAAAATACCGGTAAAGGAGCATCTTCCTAAAGGTATCGTATCGGACAGACCCGATGACGGATATATTGTTATAAGGCCCGGAAAGTATGACAGCGACGGATTTTTTATCTCGTGCTGCAGCAAATGAATTATTTGAGGATCATTATTTTATGGATTTAAAACCGGATCTGCGTTCGCTTAACATAAGTGAACTAAAGTGTGAGACAGAGGAAGCCGGAGAAAAGGGCTTCAGAGCTGCTCAGGTATATGAATGGCTCCATAAAAAGAATATTTCGGATCTTGACGCAATGAGCAATGTCCCGATGGCTTTCAGGGATTGGCTTAGAGCAAAATATGACCTTTACTCCATGGTACCGATAAAGATACTTGAGGATGAAGAAGACGGGACTAAGAAGTTTCTGTTTAAGACCATGGACGGTAATGCGATAGAGAGCGTCCTTATGCGGTACGAACATGGGTATTCCGCCTGTATATCATCCCAGGTCGGATGTAAGATGGGCTGTATGTTTTGTGCTTCGGGTATAGGCGGGAAGGTAAGAGATTTAACTTCCGGAGAAATGCTTGAACAGATCTATGAGATGCAGAAGGCGGCCGATGTCAGGATATCAAATATAGTTGTCATGGGTACCGGAGAGCCTTTTGATAATTTTGATAATTTCATCCGCTTTTATGAGATGATAACCGATAAGGACGGATTAAACATAAGCGGCAGGAACATTACGGTGTCTACCTGCGGTATAGTGGATAAGATACGTGAGCTTGCAGATAAAAAATACGCACTCACACTGGCTATCTCACTGCATGCTCCGAACGATGATCTAAGAAAGACAATTATGCCTTCGGCAAATAAGTATAAAATAAAGGATATTTTGGAAGCCTGCGATTATTTCTTTGAAAAAACAGGCAGAAGAGTAACCTTTGAGTACAGTCTGATGTCGGGCGTAAATGATTCTCTGCAGTGTGCAAAAGAGCTTTCGGAGCTGGTAAAAGGAAAAAACTGCCATATCAATCTGATCCCTGTCAATCCCGTAAAAGAAAGGGATTTTAAGCGCAGCGGAAACGACAGGATAGCCGATTTTAAAAAATTGCTTGAAAAAAACAGAATAAATGTTACTATTAGAAGAGGAATGGGTAAAAATATCGATGCCGCATGCGGTCAGCTGAGAAGAAGCTATATGAACGGACAGGCGGACACCGATAAATAATTACAAGGAAAGTGGGGTGATCCGGTTGCAGGCAGTTGCTAAAACAGATGTCGGTATTATGAGACAGATGAATCAGGACTATTGCTATGCAAATACAGAAGAGACCGGATTGCTTCCGAATCTGTTTATCGTAGCCGACGGAATGGGCGGCCACAATGCAGGCGATTATGCATCAAGGTTCTGTGTGGAAAAGTTTGTGGAGCTCACGAGAAACGCCGGCAGCGGGGTGGTAAGTAAGCTCAGTTTCTTAGAGAATGCTATAAGAGAAACCAATGAGCAGCTGATCGTAAGAGCAGCGGAGAATCCTGAGCTTGAAGGAATGGGTACCACTTTTGTGGCAGCTACGATAGCCGATAACAATGAAATGGATGTACTAAACATCGGCGACAGCAGACTATACATTATCGATTCCGAGATAAGACAGATAACAGAAGATCATTCTCTTGTCATGGAGATGGTTAAAAACGGTGATATCAAAAAGGAAGAAGCAAGATTCCATCCTAAGAAAAATGTGGTTACGAGGGCTATAAGTGCTATCGGGGTGGTCATACCCGATATGTTCAGGGTTCCGGTAAAAAAAGACGATATAATCCTACTGTGTTCGGACGGTTTATCAAATATGATTGCAGATTCGGAAATTTATGATATAATCAATGAGAATCGTGAGGATATAAACAAGGCAGCCGAGGTTCTGATAGAAAGAGCCAACCGCTACGGCGGCAGGGATAATATAACGGCCGTGCTTGTTAAGATAGAAGAGGACTAAAAAGCGTTTATTGTGAGGAAAAAAGATGATCAAAGCAGGAATGTATATAAGCGACAGATATGAGATAATCGATAAGGTCGGTTCGGGAGGAATGGCTGATGTGTATAAAGCACTCTGCCACAGACTGAACCGCTATGTTGCTATCAAGATACTTAAACCTGAGTATTCGACCGATGCCGGTTTTGTACAGAAGTTCAGAGCCGAAGCACAATCCGTAGCAGGTCTTTCACATCCCAATATAGTAAGCGTATACGACGTAGGTGAGGATGACGGACTCTATTATATAGTAATGGAGCTTGTTGAGGGTATCACCTTAAAGCGCTTCATTGAAAAAAGGAAAAAACTTGATGTTAAAGAAGCAGTCGGCATAGCTATCCAGATAGCCATGGGTATGGAAGCTGCTCATACACATCATATCATACACAGGGATATCAAGCCTCAGAATATCATTATCTCGAGGGAAGGCAAAGTAAAGGTTGCCGATTTCGGTATAGCTAAGGCAGCTACATCCAATACCATATCACAGAATGCCATAGGTTCGGTACATTATCTTTCACCCGAGCAGGCAAGAGGCGGATACAGTGACGAGCGAAGCGATATCTATTCACTCGGTGTTACACTGTACGAGATGCTGAGCGGACAGGTTCCTTTTGCGGGAGATAACTCCGTATCCGTAGCACTCCTTCATATCCAGAGTGAGGCCATACCTGTAAGAGAGCTCAATCCTGAGGTGCCCTTAAGCGTTGACAAGATCATACAGAAGTGTATGCAGAAGAAGCCTGAGCGCAGATATCAGACTGCAGCAGAGCTTATAGTTGACCTTAAGCGTTCAGTGATCAATCCCGAAGGAGATTATGTAAGCATTTCTTCAAATGCTATGGTGACAAATTCACCTACCAGAAGCATTACCGAGGAAGAGCTTAATACCATAAAGAGTGCAGCCAGCGCTGCCAAGACTCCGGCTACACGTATTTCTTATTCCGACAGGAAGATCAAGAAAAAGGTAAAGCGCGAAACGGAAGAGCTTGATACCATGGATTCGGGACTTGAAAAGGTCCTGACCGTAGTAAGCGTACTTGCTGCCATAGCGCTTCTGGTTCTTATATTCTATCTTGCATGGAATCTGTTTGTTAAGGATAACGGAGAAGGATCGAACGGCGGTATTCTGTCCGGTCTGTTTAATGAAAACAACGGTTCGTCGACTACCCCGACTCCCGATCAGGCCACTCCTACGGAAGGTCTGATAAAGGTACCTGCCACACCTTCACCCAGTCCTTCACCGGTACCTATAGGATCGGAACTGGTGGATGTACCGAGAGTAATAGGTCTTACACGTGATGATGCCGAAGAGGCGTTAAAACTTAAATCACCGTATTTCCAGATCACTTATGTGGAAGAGTTTAACGATGAGTACGCAAAGGATCTGATCTGTGCACAGTATCCCGGCGAGCACTCCATGGTACCCGAGGATAAGGTGATCCAGCTGACGATAAGTGTCGGTCCCGAGATGAAGGAACTGCTCGATGTTAAGGGACGTGACTCATACTCGGCAAAGACCTTACTTGAAAACAACGATTATAAGACTGAATTCATCGAAGAATATGATGATGTAGTAGAAGTCGGTTTTGTTATAAGAACCGAGCCCGATGCCGGAGAAATGCTTCCTAAGGGAGAAACGGTAAGGGTATATATAAGCCGCGGACGTGAGATTAAGTATGTTGAATGTCCCGATGTAGAGGGAAGAAAACAGGCGAGAGCCGAAAAGATGATCACTGCGGCTAATCTTGTTGTGGGCGAGATAAGAGAGGAATACAGCGATTCCTTTGATAAAGGTTTGGTTATAAGACAGGATGTGGCAGCAGGATCACAGGTTGAAGAGGGAAGTACGGTAGGATTTGTCGTAAGCCTTGGACCTGAACCGGTAGTCACCCAGCCTCCCGTTATCACTCAGGAGCCTGTTATCACTCAGGAGCCTACACTCACTTATACACCTTGGCCCGGAGGCGGAGGAAACGACGTTCCGGCCGGCTGATAATGATCTGTATATTAGAAAAGAGCTGTCGCGTTATTCCTGACAGCCCTTTCTTATATCGAACATCGAATGCTGCTTTAGCAGCGTTTGATAGTCGGTCCGCGCGACGCATGGCGCGGTAAAATCAAAGAAAACCCGGAATAAAACGGAGGGTTTTCATCATACAAAAAGGAAATCGAATGTTTGGAAAGATTATAAAAGGTGTTGCCGGTTCATACAATGTGGTTACCGGTGAAGGTACGGTATATCTTTGCAAGGCCAGAGGACTGTTCAGAAAAAACGGTATAACTCCTTTGGTAGGGGATAACACCGAGTTTGAAGTTACGGATGAAAAAGACGGTGAAGGAAATATCATACGGATACTTGAGAGAAAAAACGAACTTATAAGACCTGCCTGTGCAAATGTCGATCAGGTACTCGTAGTGTTTGCTGCCGCCGATCCGGAACCGAATTTTAACCTGCTTGACAGATTCCTCATAATGATGAAAAAACAGGGCGTTGATTCTGTGATATGCTTCAATAAGAAGGATATCGCCGATTCAAGTAAGCTTGAGGTGATCGCCAAAAATTATGAGGCAAGCGGATTTAAGGTGTTATATACAAGCGTTCTTAAAGGAGAGGGCAGGGAGCAGATAGAGGAAGTGCTTAAAGGTAAGACGACCATACTTGCCGGTCCTTCGGGAGTGGGTAAGTCTTCGATGATGAACATGCTTTCACCCGATGCCGGTATGGAAGTGGGAGTTTTAAGCGAGAAGATAAGAAGAGGAAAACAGACCACCAGACATACGGAACTAATAGCACTTGATACGGACACATTTCTGTGTGATTCTCCGGGATTCAGCTCCATATATCTTACGGATATCGAAGCAAAGGACCTTAAAAACTATTTCCCGGAGTTCGGACCGTATTCGGATAAATGCCGTTTCCTTACCTGCAGTCATATAAGCGAGCCCGACTGTGCGGTAAAGGAAGCACTGGCAAAAGGCAGTATCAGCAGGATGAGATATGAAAATTACTGCCTATTATATAACGAACTTAAAAACAGAAAACAGTTTTAGATAAAATCGGAAAGGATAGCTGTATAGCATACAGCGGGAGAACAAATGAACAAGCTTGCACCTTCAATACTGGCTGCGGATTTTTTTAAGCTGGGAGAACAGATCAAAGAAGTGGAAAAAGCGGGAGCACAGTATCTCCATATAGATGTTATGGACGGAAGTTTTGTGCCCAGTATTTCCTTCGGACTGCCTCTTATATCATCCATACGTAAACAGACAGGGCTTATTTTTGATGTGCATCTTATGGTGACTGAGCCTGAAAGGTTTGTGGATCAGTTTGCCGATGCGGGTGCGGATATCATTACGGTTCATTATGAGGCATGCACACATCTTAACCGTACCCTGAAGCATATCAGGGAGAGAGGCATAAAGGCGGGTGTGGCACTGAATCCTGCGACTATATCCGATAATCTTAAATATTTGTACGACTATATAGATATGATCCTTGTAATGTCGGTCAACCCGGGTTTCGGCGGACAGCAGTTTATTCCTGAGACACTCGAGAAACTGCGCGATGTATCCGAACAGGTCAAAAAGTCCGGAAAAAACATAGATATCGAGGTGGACGGCGGAGTAACACTTGAGAATGTTTCTGAGATCATAAAAGCCGGAGCCAATGTCATAGTATCTGGCAGCAGTGTATTTAAAGGGGAGATAGCGGGGAATGTAACCGAATTCCTTAAAATTATGGGTTAATATGGGGTGAAAAGCCTATGAAGCTTGATGAGATCAGGATAGGGTCGGTAATCGATATTTATATCAGAAGAAACAATTCGGCATATAAGACCGTAAGCAAGGTGGAGTATACCGATGAAAAATTTATTGGAGTGACACCCATTGCCAGTAAGCACGGACTTTTCAGATTCCATCAGGAAGATGATGTGGATATAGTATACCGTGAAGGCGACAAATACTGGAAATGGGAGCATGTAAAGACCGGAATAGCAAGAAGAAAGGACGGAAGCCGTCTTCATATCTTCTCGGCTCCCGTAAGAGCGGTCCAGTTTAACAGACGTACTCAGTTCAGATTTGAGATCGGTACCGAGATCAAGATGAAGTACGAGATAATGAAAAAGGATGATCAGGGAGAGAAGAGCAATGAAAAAACTCCCTCCGTGGATCTGGACAATCTTCTTTTGATGCTTGATGAGCATTATGAGGAGGTTGAATGCAGAGGCTATCTTAAGGACTTGAGTGAAGGCGGGGCTTCTGTAGAGACCGATATAAAGCTTGACAAGGGTGTGTTTGTCAGCTTCTCGATAGATTCCGAGCTTGGAACGGTAAGTCTTCGGGGAGTTATCATAAGAGTTAAGGAAGACAAACACGGTTATTTTGATTATACGTACGGGGTTTCGTTTGTCGAGACCAGTAAGAACTATATGCAGTATTTTTATCTTCAGCAGCGGAAACAGCTTTACGAGCAGAACAATGACTGATGGAGGCCGTATATGAAAAAGATAAAACAGATATGCGCTTTGACAATAATAATGGCAGTTTTTGCATCCTTACTTTTACCGTTTAAGGCAGAAGAAGCAAATGCCAAGAATTTCTCGGGAGTGGACTACAGTGATATGGCTGTGGATCCCACAGAAAAGGGCAATGGTTTTTCATCCATACTGTATGATAATCAGAACGGACTTCCTACCTCAGAAGCCAATGCCATAGCAGAGACGGAAGAAGGCTTTATCTGGATAGGCAGTTACAGCGGTCTTATCAGATATGACGGCAATACATTTGAAAGAATGGATTCTACTACCGGTATTTCCAGCGTGGTATGTCTTTATGTCGATTCCAAAAACCGTCTGTGGATAGGTACGAACGATAACGGTGTGGCTGTGCTCGATAACGGAGTATATACCATGTATGATACTCAGGACGGTCTCGGTTCCTCATCGGTACGTTCCATCACAGAAGACAGTAAGGGCACAATATATATAGCTTCAACTCACGGACTTAATACTGTGACTGAAGATATGGTGCTTCATAAATTTGATGAAAAGCAGATCAACAGCAAATATATCTGCGAGCTCCGTATTACGGATTCCGATGTTATTTACGGTGAAACTATCGACGGGGATATATTTACTATAGAAAACGGGGCACTTACCAGCTTCTACGGAGCAAAATCCTTAGGTGTAGGTGAGGTAAACTGTGTTTTACCCGATCCGGATAACCCCGGATATGTATATATCGGAAATACGGAATCCCAGGTTTATTACGGACTCCTTGACGGAAGTCTTAAGAACGTTAAGAGAATGGGCGTATATCCTCTTAAATATGTTGCGTCCATAGAAAAGTATAATGACCAGATCTGGATCTGTGCCGATAACGGAATAGGTATTTATGATGATACCGGATTCCATAAGCTTGAAGATATCTCATTAAACAATTCGATAGAGCATATGCTTGTCGATTATGAAGGAAATCTCTGGTTTACATCCTCTCGTCAGGGTGTAATGAAGATAGTACCCAATCAGTTTACCGATATATTCTATAAATACGGGCTTAAAAGCGCGGTTGTCAATTCGACATGCCAATACAATGATATGTTCTTTATAGGTACGGATACCGGTCTTATCGTACTTAAGGGGGATGAAGTTGTTGAGGAACTCTTGATACAGTATAAAAACGGTGCCGACAGATTCAGATTTAATCATAATCTGATAGATCTGCTCGAAGGATGCAGGATCAGATCCATCAAAAGGGATTCAAAAAACAGACTCTGGATATCAACTTACAGTGACAGGGGTCTTATAGTATATGAAGACGGGATGATCACCCGTTTTGATATCGATAACGGACTGTCCTCAAATAAGATACGTACCATTTATGAAATGTCCGACGGTACTTACATGGTAGCATGCAGCGGCGGACTGATCATGATCAAAGATGATAAGGTAATAGGAACATATGATGATAATTCCGGTATAAATAACCTGGAAGTCCTTTCGGTAACCGAGGGCTTTAACCAGGATACGATCATCGGTTCAGACGGAAACGGTATTTATATAATAAAGGGTCAGAACGTTATCAATCTCGGAAAAAAAGACGGATTAAAGTCCGAGGTTGTAATGAGATTAAAACGCGATGAGAAAAGAAAAGTGATCTGGGTGATCACCAGTAACTCCATCGCATATATGACAGAAGATTACAAGATACATACGATCGAAGGATTCCCTTACTCAAACAACTTTGATATGTATGAGAACAGTCAGGGACAGATGTGGATACTTTCCAGTAACGGTATCTATGTTATCTCGGCTGAAGACCTTATAGATAATGTGGATGTCAATCCCGTATTTTTCAGTATGGATAACGGACTTCCCTGCGTTGCCACGGCCAACTCGTACAGCTGCGTCGATGAAAACGGTATAATGTATATATCGGGTACTACCGGTGTGGCTGCTGTAAACATCGAGAATGTTGTGGTCGATATCGGAAACATAAAAATGGATGTTCCTTATATCGAAGCGGACGGACAGCTTATATATCCGAACAGTAAGGGAGTATTTACTATTCCTTCTTCGACGAACAGAGTTGTTATATACAGTTATGTTTATACATATGCCCTGATCAATCCCAAGATAACTTACTGGCTTGACGGATTTGATAAGGATTTCATTACCAAAAACAGAAAAGACATGGAACCGGTAGTTTATACCAATCTTGAAGGCGGCACATACCATTTTATGATGGTAATGCAGGATATGCTTGGTAAAGGTAATAAACAGCTGGATATTACTATCGTTAAAACAAAAGCTTTCTATGAGGAAGCATGGTTCAGGCTCTTTGTTGTACTAGGTCTGATCGGACTGGTATTCGGTTCCATAGTATTCATCGTATACAGAAAGACTCGTGCACTTACCAAAAAGAATGAACAGAACAGACAGTTCATCAATGAGATGACCGAAGCATTTGCGAAGACCATCGATATGAAGGACAAGTACACGAACGGTCATTCTGAGAGAGTGGCAGAATATACAGCCATGCTTACAAAAGAGCTCGGATATGATGAGGAAACGATCGAGAGATACAGAAATATCGCTCTTTTGCATGATATAGGAAAGATCTCGATACCTCCCGAGGTGCTTAACAAGGAAGGCAAGCTTACCGATCAGGAGTTCAATATCATCAAGTCACATTCGGCACAGGGCTACAAGGTACTTAAGGACATAAGTCTTATGCCCGAGCTTGCGATAGGTGCAGGACAGCATCATGAGAGACCCGACGGCAAGGGATATCCTAAGGGACTTAAGGGCGACGAGATAGAGCGTGTGGCTCAGATCATCGCTGTAGCTGATACATTTGATGCCATGTATTCCGACAGACCATACCGTAAGCGTATGAACTTTGATAAAGCCGTATCCATTATCAAGGAAGTATCGGGTACACAGCTTACGGAAGATGTAGTTGATGCTTTCTTAAGGATAGTTGAAAGAGGCGGTCTGCGTGCAGAAGACGATCAGGGCGGCGGAAGTATGGAGGATATCGACAATATCCATAAGCAGCAGGAAAAGAAGGCTGCGGGTCGTAAATAATAAAAGAATAAGTATATCAGGAGACTAAGGAAATGAAGTTAGGAATCATAGGCCTGCCGAACGTAGGCAAGAGCACACTGTTCAATTCACTTACAAAAGCGGGAGCCGAGTCGGCCAATTATCCGTTCTGTACCATCAACCCCAATGTGGGTGTGGTAGCGGTACCGGATGAGAGACTGGATGTTTTGACAGACATGTATAAGTCGGAATCAAAAGTTCCTGCGGTAATAGAGTTTGTGGATATAGCAGGTCTGGTAAAAGGCGCATCAAAGGGTGAGGGACTCGGTAACCAGTTCCTTTCACATAT
>JAFZQN010000127.1 GCA_017620375.1 Lachnospiraceae bacterium | reverse complement strand
ATATTAAAAGCTGCAGGTATTGAAGGTCCTGTAATATCGGCATCAAGAATACCTACACTGTATCCACGTCTCTTCATAAGCACTGAAAGGAATGAGGTAACAAAACTCTTACCTACACCGCCCTTGCCGCTTACAACGCCAATTACTTTTCTTACCTTGCTGTTCTTGTTAAGATATGCTCTAAAGTCCTGCTTTTTTGACTCACAATCAACCTGGCAGGTTGAGCAATCATGTGTACATCCGTCACTCATTTTTATTACTCCTTATAAATTATCTCTATATGCTTCATAATCGGCACGCATAAGTCCGGTCACACCGGTACGTACCATCTCTATGATAGTATAGTCCTTTAACATCCTTATGAAGGAATCAAGCTTATCCTGGTTTCCAGTAAGCTCCAGCATCATGGTATCAACAGATACGTCCACTACTTTAGCCCTGAATATATCAGCTATGGCTACCAGATTATTTCTCTGTTCCGTAGTCGCACCGATCTTGATGATCATAAGCTCGCGGCATACCGCTTCTCTGCTCTTAAGCTCTATGATGTCTTTTACATCCTCTAGCTTATAAAGCTGGTTCTTGATCTGCTCCAGTATCCTTTCATCACCGTCAGCTACAACCGTCATTCTTGAAAACTCAGGATTTTCGGTTTCTGCTACGGTCAAGCTCTTGATATTATATCCACGTCTTGAAAACAGACCCGATACACGGCTCAAAACACCGGAAGTATTTGATACCAATATTGAGAAGACTTTCCTCATAATATCCGATTCCTTTCATATTATCTAAACAGTTATCAAGTGTCAACTCTAAGTATGTTTTAACTGATCATTTGCCTTTTTTCATCAGCTTAACCATAACTGCCTTCTCAGCATGAAGCCTGTTCTCAGCCTCATCAAAGATCTCATTTGCATGAGCCTCAAATACTTCGTCAGTGATCTCCTCACCACGATGTGCAGGCAGACAATGAAGTACCATAGCATTATTGGTTACACTCATAAGCTTGTCATTTACCTGATATCCGGCAAATACTTTCTTACGCTCTTCAGCTTCACCTTCCTGACCCATGGATGCCCATACATCAGTATAAACAACATCTGCACCTTCTGCAGCTTTCATAATATCGCTTGTGATCTCAAGGTCGCCGTTCTGACGCGCCCACTCACAAAGCTTCTCATCGGGACGATGGCTGTCAGGACATCCGATAGCCACCTTCATACCTGAAAGGATACCGCCTGCTATGATGGAGTTCGCCATATTGTTGCCGTCACCGATAAATGTAAACTTAAGTCCCTTAAGGCTCTGCTTATACTCTCTGATGGTCATAAGGTCTGCAAGTACCTGGCAGGGATGACAGTAATCGGTAAGGCCGTTAATGATCGGGATTGAGCCGTATGTCGCAAGATCCTCAACGTCTTTCTGAGCGAAAGTACGGATCATGATACCGTCAAGCATACGTGAAAGAACACGTGCTGTATCCTTGATAGGCTCTCCACGGCCAAGCTGGATATCCTTATCACTCAAGAAAAGAGCTGAACCACCCAGCTGGTACATACCAACTTCAAATGATACACGTGTACGGGTTGATGACTTTGTAAAGATCATACCAAGTGTCTGTCCCTTTAAGTGCTCATGAGCTATATTGTGCTTCTTTTCATATTTAAGCTGATCTGCAAGATTAAGTATTCCTGTCAGCTCATCGGGTGTTAAATCCTGTAATTTTAATAAATGTTTCATTTTGCTACCCCTTTCTATACTTCATTTTATCAATTTCTATAATTCACAAATTAGTTTCAACTTTAACGGTCTCTTAGTCAGAAATTCTGCATTCTCATCCATCACCGTCCTTGGATGATTGTAAATATCAACACCAACCTCTATAGGTTCATCAATAATATACAGATATCCTTTTTCCGTACCATTATGATATATCTTGCCGTCATCATCATAAGACAGGCGTGAGGGCTGATGTGAAAACCCTTCTGCCAATTCCCTCCATTGTGTAATGGTACTGCCGGTTCTTAATTCCTCCAGAACAAGATTAGTACCATGATACCAAGGCTCATTAGGTTTTATATCTATCTTCATAATTATACTTCCTCGACAGAAGAAAGAATTGTATCTAGACCTTTCTCCAGTAATTCATTGGGAATGTTAAGTGCGGGAAGCAGTCTTACCTTTGTTTTGGCTGTAAGAGCTATGGTACCTTTTTCGATAGCCTTATTTACTACTGCCTTTGCTTCCTTCTCTGTCTGGATACCGAGCATCAGACCCATACCGGATACCGAGACGATACCCTTCTTGAATGAAGGCCAGATACCGTATACATATTCTTTTAATACATCCCCAATGCTTTTGCCGTCCGAGGTCTTAGCATCCTTATCCATACCGTCTGCAATTCCGGTCGGCTGGAAATCAGCATCAAGTTTAAGTCCTGTAAGCTTTTCGATGATGAACTTCGACCGCTCTTTAACACCTTTTAGCAATGTATCATCAACCCTTGACAATATGCTGTATGCACCAGCTGTGACTACGGGGTTGCCTCCGAATGTCGAACCGTGTGAGCCGGGATTAAGTGTATCCTTACATTTCTCTCCGATAAGACAGGCACCCATGGGAAGGCCTCCTGCGATACCCTTTGCAGTAGATACCACATCAGGAGTTATACCGTACTGCATGAATGTATAGAAAGCACCTGTACGTCCGTTACCGGTCTGTACTTCATCTATACCGAGAAGTATGTCGTAGGTTTTTGCATACTCAGCCACCTGCTTTACAAATGAAGGAGTAAGTGCTATCACTCCGCCTTCGCCCTGTACAAGCTCCATCATGATACCGGCTATCTTACCTTTGTTTTTATCACACAGAGCCCTTAATGCCTCAAAATCATTGGCGGGTGTATACAGGAATCCTTCGGTAAAAGGTCCGAAGCTCTTGTGGAATACATCCTGTCCTGTAGCTGAAAGAGTGGTGATCGTACGGCCGTGAAAGCTGTTGACTAGAGTTACTATGAGATTTCTCTCATCACCGTATTTGTCGGAAGCATATTTCCTGATGACCTTGATCATACATTCATTTGCTTCTGCACCGGAGTTTCCGAAGAATACTTTCTTCATGCCGGTCTTTTCGCACAGAAGCTTAGCCAGCTTTGTCTGAGGTACGCTGTAGTAAAGGTTGGAGGTATGGGGGATCAGGTTCAGCTGGTCGATGACTGCCTGCTTCCATTCATCATCTCCCGCTCCGAATACATTTACCGCGATACCGGTACCTAAGTCTATATATTCTTTTCCGTTCTCATCATAGAGGAGAGAACCCTTGCCTTTTACGAGCTCTAAGTCAAAACGCCCGTAAGTGTTGGCTATGTAGTCTTTATCATTAATTTTTGTATTATCCATTTATTATTTCCTTTCAATCTGTAGATACTCCATCTCTGCGAGATGGAGCCGTGTCGTAGGTATTCCCCCCATTTTGCTTTGCAAAACGGGTTCCCCCCTGCGACGTTCTTCGCGGAACGGAGCCGTGGCACCAGGACTCCGTCAGCCATCAGCCATTATAGACCACTCCATTCCGCTTCGCGGAACGGAGCCGTGTCATGAGGACTCCGTCAGCCGCTTTGCGGCTGCCACCTCGTGCCCTATACAAACATGGTTCCGATACCTTCATCAGTCATGGTCTCAATAAGTATTGAGTGAGGTATCTTACCGTTGATGATAAACACTTTCTTAACGCCGCGTCTGATAGCTTCAATACAGCACTCTACCTTAGGTATCATACCGCCTGATACTATGCCCTCTCTCATAAGCTGAGGTGCTTCGCTGGCGTTGATCTCATGGATAAGTGATGAAGGATCATCCTTGTCTCTTAAGATACCGTCAATATCAGTCATGGAAATAAGAGCTTCTGCTCTGAGCTTGCCGGCTATTCTGGCAGCTGCAGTATCTGCATTGATATTATATACATTTCCGTCGTCATCGTAACCTACTGTTGCGATTACGGGGATATAACCCATATTAAGTACGTCTAAGATAGGATCTTCATTGATATGTGTGATCTTACCTACAAATCCGAGCTTTTCATCAAGCTTTTCAGCTCTGATCATCTGGGAATCAAGACCGCAAAGACCGAGTGCCTTAGCTCCGAACTTATTTAACAGATTAACCAGGCTCTTGTTGATCTTGCCGGCTAATACCATCATAGCTATATTGGCTGTTTCTGCATCGGTAACTCTGAGGCCGTTAACAAATTCAGTCTTCTTTCCTACAGCATTAAGTGTTTCTGTGATCTCAGGTCCGCCACCGTGTACAAGTACCACCTTCATACCGATTAGATTCAAAAGAACTATATCGCTCATTACAGCGTTCTTAAGATCCTCGTTGATCATAGCATTTCCGCCGTACTTAACAACTACTATCTTGTTGTTGTACTGCTGAATATAAGGCAGTGCATGTACCAGCACTTCTGCTCTTTGACTGTTTGTTAATACGCTCTCGTTTCCCATTTCTAATTCCTCACTATTTCTTTTATTATAACTTTTTTATTTAACTGCGATAGTCCGCGTTAATCTTAACATAATCGTATGTAAGATCGCAGCCCCATGCGGTTGCCTCAGCTTCACCTTCATGCATATCCACAAATACGGTTACTTCAGCTGCTGCCAATATCTTCTTTGCCAGTTCCTCATCAAATGAAAGAGGTGTGCCGTGATCAAACACCTGCATTCTGCCGGCATCGCTTTCAAAGAAAAGCTCCACATCGTTCTGGTCGAACTGCGCACCGGAATAACCCATAGCGCAAAGGAATCTTCCGAAGTTTGCGTCACATCCGTAGATGGCTGCTTTTGAAAGGTTTGAACCTACGATAGCCCTTGACAGGGTTCTTGCATCGTCCTTGGACTTAGCATTTATAACCTTGGCCTCAAAAAGCTTTGTAGCTCCTTCTCCGTCACCTGCCATGGTACGTGCCAGGAAACGGCATACACAGAATAATGCGTCGTAGAACTCTTTGTACGCTTCATTCCTCTCAGTGATCTTAGTGTTACCTGCCAGTCCGTTAGCCATGATGAGAAGTGTGTCATTGGTGGATGTATCACCATCTACCGTGATCATGTTGAAGGTATCCTTAACTACTTCACTCAATGCTTCCTGTAAAAGCTTCTTTTCAATACTTAAGTCGGTAGTAAGGAATCCGAGCATGGTGCACATATTGGGATGTATCATACCCGAGCCCTTGCTCATACCGCCCAATGTAACGGTCTTTCCGTCTATATCAAATGTTACCGCTATTTCCTTATTGATGGTATCTGTAGTCATTATAGCCTTTGAAGCTGCAGTACCTGCTTCAATGCTGTCCGATAAAGTCTTGCTCATAGCCGAAACGCCGTTTACCAGCTTCTCAACAGGGAGCTGCATACCGATCACACCGGTAGATGCTACCGCTACACTCTCATAGCTTACACCAAGTTCCGACTCGACAGCCTTGGCGGTGCTTTCACAAGCATCCCAGCCTTCTTGACCTGTACATGCATTAGCTATACCGGAATTGCATACTACAGCCTGCATAGGCTTTCCCGAGTATACGATTTTCTGATCCCACTGTACACATGCAGCCTTTACTACGTTGCTTGTAAATGTACCGGCGCACTCACAGGGAGTCTCTGAATATACCATAGCCATATCGGTACGGTTCTTATATTTTATCTCAGCTGCACAGCACGCAGCCTTAAATCCTTTTGCCGCGGTAACTCCGCCTTCTTTTTTCTGTAACATAGTATCCTTCTTTCCTGCATTAAGATCTGATATATTATCAAATCGCACAAATTTCATTATACTACAAACAACTGTATTTCGTCAATTCAATTTACTTATTATCCGATCACGAGTCCTGTTGCATCATCTATACCGAGAACTATATTCATATTCTGGATAGCGGCACCCGATGCACCCTTTCCAAGGTTGTCAAAGCTGCTGGCAACAACCATTCTGTCATCGTTACCTGTGACATAGATAACAAGATCATCTCTGCCTGACATCTCATCCGAGAATATTACATTGCCCTTATCAGCTTCTGCACCGAAAGGAGCTACTTTTATAAACTTCTCATCCTTATAGTAGTCAGCGATCATGTCTCTCAATTCTTCACAGGATACCTTCTTTGTAAGCATATCCGCAAACAAAGGTACCTGAACCACCATACCGCTGAAATAATCGGTGGTAAGAGGTGAGAAAAGGGGCTCTTTATCGATACCTGTTATATACTTCATCTCTTTAAGATGCTTATGTGTCTGACTCCAGCCATACATTCTGGCTGCACCGTATTTCTTTTCTCTGGAGCTGTCTTCATACTGAGCTATAAGCTTCTTTCCGCCGCCCGAGTATCCTGATACAGCGAAACATGATAACGGATAATCTTTAGGAAGGATACCTGTCTGTACCAGAGGGTTTACCAGACTGATAAAACCGGTGGCATAGCATCCGGGATTAGCTATTCTCTTAGATGCTGCGATTTTTTCCTTCTGTGAACCGTTTAGCTCCGGAAATCCGTATGTCCAGCCTTCGGCTGTTCTGTGGGCTGTAGAAGTATCGATAATGACCGTATCGGGGTTATCTACAAGCTTTACAGCTTCTATGGCTGCCGCATCGGGCAGGCAGAGGAATGTGATATCTGAAGCATTGATAAACTTTCTTATCTCATTCTCGTCTTTTCTCAGTTCACTGTCTATCTTTAATATCTCTATATCGTTTCTGTCCTGAAATCTCTCTTTGATCTTAAGTCCTGTTGTACCTTCTGCACCGTCAATGAATATTTTCTTCATGTTTAACACCTCAGCTTTCTGCGGATTATATACATAAAAATGTATATTTTTACATTAATATGCATAAAAAACACCGCTTAAAATATAAACATCCATAATAGAATTATGAATAATATACATCATTATACTTATAAATATTCATTTGTCAAGGTTTTTTATACAAAAAAATAAAAAAAAGGTTTTATTCTTCTATATTTTATGATATAATGGGTTAAGTGGTTTTTTAGAAGGTATTTTAACTATATTTTAGGAGGGTTTATCTTATGACTTTTGAAGAACTGGTGAAGTATGCCAGAGATAACGAATGTTCCGATATCCATATTACGGTTGGTACCAATCTTGCCATCAGACGTTTCGGAACACTTATGATTTTGGATGATGTACCTACAGCTGATGAGTCCCGAGAGATGATCTATTCCATCCTTGACGAAGAACAGCGTAAATATGTCAGCAGCGGTAAAGACCTTGATGTCGGTGTTATGCTTCCCGGCGGTAACAGAATCCGTGCTAACATCTATCATCAGAGAAATAACCTGGCAGCCAGCATCCGTCTTTTCCAGAACAGGATCCCTACTTTCGAAGAGTTAGGTCTTCCTTATGCAGTTAAAGATCTGGCAAATACCCCCAGAGGTCTTATCCTTGTTACCGGTCCTACCGGTAGCGGTAAGTCAACTACCCTTGCTTCCATAGTTGAATATATTAACTCAAATACAGCACGTCACATCATGACCATTGAGGACCCTATCGAGTATGTATATCCTCATAACAAGGCTATGATCCATCAGCGTGAAGTTGGTAAGGACGTTGAGTCATTCTCAGTAGCTCTTCGTTCTGCCCTCCGTGAGGACCCTGATATCATCCTCGTTGGTGAAATGCGTGACTTCGAGACTATTTCCGCAGCTATCACCGCAGCAGAGACAGGCCACCTGGTTCTTTCCACACTGCATACCACTTCAGCTGCTCAGACCGTTGAACGTATCATTGATGCCTGCCCTCTTGAAGGCCAGAATCAGATCCGTGCTCAGTTTGCTAACGTTATCCGTGGTGTCTTCACACAGAACCTTCTTCCTCGTGCCGACGGCACAGGCCGTGTACTTGCTACAGAAGTTCTTGTTGCCACCACCGGTATTGCAAACCTTATCCGTGAGTCTAAGACCATCCAGATACCTTCCATGATCCAGTCCGGTAAGTCACTTGGTATGCATACCATGAATGATGACCTTGCTAACCTTGTTCATTACGGTATCATCACAAGATCTGAGGCACTTAAGGTTTCATCAGATCCCGCTACACTTCAGAAGATGATCGTTAACGCGATGTGAAAAAAACGCTACGGTTTAAAAGCCGTAGCGTTCTTTTTATGCTCTCCATTTATTTAAGAATTCTTTCAGCTCATCAAGCCTTTCCGTCATCACTTTTCTTCCTATATTATACACTCTCTTGAGCTCCTCGGGATCTCTTATGATGCCGCTGATATTGAGTTCTTCGGGCGGTCTGATGACAAATGCATTGCCTGCTGCTTCCTGACGGGATACATACAATGTTTCTGCATTGTATTTCACATGCCTGTCAGCCATGGCTCCTACCAGGTTCGGATACTTCCTGTATTTAAACTTTATAAGCTTCATGTGCTTATTCTTCTCTTTTACAAATCCGAGAGGCTGGGTAAGGATAACCACGTTTTTACTGTAACCAAGCTTTTCAAATCCCTTTAGCGGTATGGAATCAGTTATGCCGCCGTCTAAGAGCTTTGTACCGTCTACTTCCACTATCTTTGACACTATGGGCATCGAAGCGGATGCACGTATCAGTTCTATATCCTCGGCATCACCTTTATCAAGCCTGTAATATACCTCACACCCCTTTTCTATATCCGTAGCCACTATATAGAACTCCATCGGATTTTCCGAAAAGGTTTTGGTATCAAATACATCCAGTTCATTGGGAAGCTTTTTATAACAGAATTCGTTGCTGAATAGATTTCCTTCCTTTAACAGATTTCTGTAGCTGCAATATCTTTTGTCCTTGCAGAATCTGACATTGTATCTTAGGGCCCTACCTATCTGTTTTGATTTATAATTACAACCGAAGGTGGCACCGGCAGAAACTCCGATGGCTCCATCGTATTCTATCCCATTTTCCATCATTACGTCAGTTACTCCGGCAGTAAACATGCCACGCATGGAACCGCCTTCCATAACCAGACCTATCTTTGTTTTATTTGCCATATTTTTTCCTTTATTTTGAACTATAATTTTGTCATCCTGAGGGCTTTAGCCCGAAGGATCTTTAAGATTCTTCGCTTCGCTCAGAATGACACAAATAATAGCAATTATAAACAATTACAGAAAAATAAGCGCGGATGTTATGCACCCGCGCCTATACTTTAGCGTAACCGGTATAAGATTAACGGATAACTTCCTTAACCTTAGCAGCCTTACCTGTTCTCTGGCGAAGGTAGTTAAGCTTTGCACGTCTTACCTTACCATGTCTAACAACCTCGATCTTTACAACAATGGGTGAATGTAAAGGCCAGGTCTTCTCTACGCCTACGCCGTTAGAAATTTTCCTGACAGTGAAGTTTTCTCTTGCACCGCCGTTCTGTCTCTTGGTTACTACGCCCTCGAAGATCTGCTGTCTTTCGCGGTTACCTTCTTTAACGAGTGCATGTACCTTAACGGTGTCGCCAACTCTGAATTCGGTGATTTCGCTTTTAAGCTGAGCAGCTTCAATGTTTTTAATAATATCGTTCATCTTGAACCTCCTGATATTTTGATGTTCTTACTACTTCGTGTAAAAAAGATTTTCATCTCACCCATTGATTTCAAACTTAGTACAGCGGAACACCAATTATTCACAAATAATACTTATACCATACCATTGAAAATAATGCAAGTAGTTTTTTAAAAAAAGAACTCCCCGGAGGCTGCTGGACTCCGGGGTCTTTTAGGAAGGAGAATTATCAAACCATGAAACTTACATCATGGATCAATCTAAAGCCAATAACTTTCCGCGCTTAGAAACTACATCGAATACTACAGCTGCGAGAAGTACTGCACCCTTTACTACTTTCTGCCAGTTAGCGTCTACACTCATAAGTGACATACCCATATTGATGACACCCATAAGTATCGCACCAATGATAACACCGGGCACGGTTCCGATTCCGCCGTATGCAGAAGCGCCGCCTATGAAACATGATGCGATAGCGTCCATTTCATAGTTCTGTCCGTATGTAGGCTGTGCAGATGTAAGACGAGCTATTGTAACCATGGCTGCCAATGCGGAAAGGAAGCCCATATTGGTATATGCCATGAAATAAACCCTGTTTGTATTGATACCTGAAAGCTTGGTAGCCTTCTCATTACCTCCGACTGCATAGAATGCACGTCCTACAGTGGTATTTGATGTAATATAACCATAGAAAAGGATTACAATGAATACCCAGATAAGTACTGTAGGGATACCTTTGTTCTGTGCCAGTTTGAAAGCAAATGCGATAATAGTTACAGCAATGATACCTGTCTTGATCCAAAATGATATTGCTGATTCTACTTCATAATTCTTCTTGATCTTTGTTACTCTGTTCTTAAACTGGAAGAAGACAAATAGCGCTGCCACCGTGATTCCCACGATAAGACATAAACCGTTAATATCTTCAAAACCGAATATATCGGATATATAACAGTTTGCGCCGCCACCGAAAAGATTTACAAATTCCTTCTGGTCTCTTAAGGATACGGTCATACCGTTAAGAACTACGTTACTTAAACCTCTGAATGCAAGCATACCTGCAAGTGTTACAATGAACGGAGGTATTCTGACATACGCGATCCAGAACGCCTGGAAGGCACCTATGGCTGTACCGGTGATCAGCATGATCAGTATCGACAGATACATATTAAATCCTGCTTCAACCATAAGTTTGGCACCTACAGCACCAACAAAGCAGACAACCGAACCAACCGAAAGATCGATGTTTCCACCGGTCAGTATACAAAGCAGCATACCGGTTGCAAGAATGAAAACGTAAGCGTTCTGTGATATGATATTTGAGATGTTTGCCGGAAGAAGGATGTCCCCTTTAGTTGTGATCGCAAACATGCCAAATACAAGAACAAGTACGATTACCATCGTATATTTTTTAATAAATTCAAGAACTTTCTTTTTGTTCATTTGGATACTCCTCTATAAACATCAGTTTTTTCGGCACTCAACCGGCCTTGATAATATGGGACATGATAACTTCCTGTGATGCTTCGGATGCATCAAGTTCACCGACTATCTTTCCTTCATTCATTATATAGATCCTGTCACACATGCCAAGGATCTCAGGCATTTCAGAAGATATCATGATAACTGATTTTCCTTCGGCTACCAGCTGATTCATGATCAGGTATATCTCATACTTGGCTCCGACATCGATACCTCTGGTAGGTTCATCAAGGATCAGTATTTCAGGATCGGTAAACATCCATTTTGCCAGTAATACCTTCTGCATGTTTCCACCCGAAAGATTACCGACATTCTGTTCTACAGTAGGACATTTGATCGCAAGCTTTTGTTTATAATCAACGGCTGCCGCATATTCTTCATCTCTGTTGATAACGGAATGTTTACTTATACCCTTCAGATTAGCCAGCGAATTATTTATCTTTATAGTGTTGGAAAGAATAAGTCCGTTACCCTTTCTGTCTTCGGTAACATATGCCAGTTTATGTGCTATGGCATCCTTAACGGAATGTATATGCACTTCTTTACCGTCTATAAATATATGTCCTGAAATACTCTCTCCGTAGCTTTTTCCGAATATACTCATAGCAAGTTCGGTACGTCCGGCACCCATAAGTCCCGCAATACCTATTATCTCGCCTTTACGGACATTTATACTTACATCATCCACTACTTTTCTTTCGAAGTTGACAGGATGATGTACCGTCCAGTTTTTGATCTCCATCTTAATATCCCCGATATGCTTCTCGCGTTTCGGGAAACGGTCTTCTATCTCACGTCCGACCATACCTTTTATAATGCGGTTCTCCGATATATCATCCACACCCTTGGTAAGCGTTTCGATCGTACAGCCGTCTCGGATGACTGTGATCTTATCCGCCACGTAAGATACCTCGTTAAGCTTATGTGAAATTATGATGGATGTAAGACCTTCTTTTTTAAACTTTAAGAGCAGATCCAGAAGAGACTTGGAATCATCTTCATTTAGTGATGCCGTAGGCTCATCCAGTATAAGCAGTCTGGCTTTTTTAGCCATGGCCTTTGCTATTTCTACGAGCTGCTGTTTGCCTACACCTATATCTTTGATCAATACTTGCGGCTGTTCTTTTAAGCCTACCATTTTAAGGTATTCAGCCGAAAGATCATTTGTTTCCTTCCAATTAATATGAAATTTACTTCCGCGTTCATTACCGAGAAACATATTCTCGGCTATGGTCATATATGGTATCAGTGCAAGCTCCTGGTGTATGATTACTATGCCTTTCGCCTCACTGTCTTTTATCTTGTTAAACTTACAAACCTCACCGTCATAGACGATGTCTCCCTCATAGGATCCGTAAGGGTATATACCGCTTAAAACATTCATCAATGTGGATTTTCCGGCACCGTTTTCTCCTACAAGAGCATGTATCTCGCCTTCTTCCACCTTCAGATTTACATTACTGAGTGCTTTTACACCGGGGAATGTTTTGGTTATGTCTCTCATTTCCAGCAATATTTTAGCCAATTTTTTTCCCTCCATTCAATGTCCCTTTTTTAACATTGAAAACTTTTTTTCCAAAACAGCAGGCGGGACGGATCCCGCCTGTGCTTTAATCTGTGTGATATTACTTAATATCATCCATTGTGTAGTATCCTGACTTAATGAGGATTTCTTCATAGTTTGATGCATCTGCAAATACCGGCTCGCAAAGATATGAAGGGATCTTACCTGTTCCGTTATCGTATGTTTCCCTGTCATTGATAGGAGCTTCCTTACCCTGCATGATAGCGTCAACCATTTCTACTGTCTTAGCTGCAAGAGTACGTGTATC
The DNA here is from genome assembly GCA_017620375.1 of Lachnospiraceae bacterium. Taxonomy (GTDB): domain Bacteria; phylum Bacillota; class Clostridia; order Lachnospirales; family Lachnospiraceae; genus RUG11977. The sequence continues at coordinate 70,343 of JAFZQN010000127.1, read as the reverse complement.
CTTAAATATTGACATAGACTGCTTGCCATCAAGCATGTTCTTTACGTTAGGCTTATCACAGTCCTGACCGGTGATGATGGGCCAATTGCTGTGAGTTCCTTCGTAGTTAGCTATAAGAGAGTTTGTAACACCCATAGCTGTTGAATCGTTTGAAGCTAAAACTGCATCAAGCTGTGTTCCATCTGAATAGTTTGCAGCGATAATAGCATCAAATCTGTTCTGTGCGTTCTCTGTTGACCAGCTCTGTGTAGCAACTGTAGCGAAGTCGATCTGACCTGACTTTACAACAAGCTGTCCATTGTTGATGTAAGGCTGAAGAACATCCATAGCGCCCTTATAGAAGAATCTTGCATTATTGTCGCCGGGGTCACCGGTGATGATCTCGATGTTGAAAGGTCCTTTGCCTGACTTAAGACCTAACTTCTCCTCAATGTACTCGCCCTGCTTTGTACCTACCATCTCATTATCAAATGTTGCATAGTAAGTAACAGCGTCAGATCCCATGATAAGACGGTCATAAGCGATAACCTTAACGTCTTTTTCCTTAGCCTGCTCAAGAACTGTTCCGAGTGAATCACCTTCGATAGAAGCGATAACCAGAACCTTGCAGCCTGAGCTGATCATGTTCTCGATCTGTGATACCTGAGTGGGAACATCGTTTGAAGCATACTGAAGGTCAACAACGTATCCTGCTTCTTCAAGCTTCTTCTTCATGTTGTCACCATCCTGGTTCCATCTCTGAAGATCCTTTGTAGGCATTGCAACACCAACCTTGGTTCCGTTTGAAGCAGTGTTTGTAGCAGGTGCTTCAGATTCATTGGTGTTGGTTGCATTATTGGTGCTTGTGTTGCTGTCATTGTTGGTCGCGTTGTTTGTGGTGTTGTTTGTCGTACCGCTGTTGCTAGCAGGCTTTTCTTCTTCCTTGCCGCATGCGGTAAGCAATGAAAAAACCATTACACAAACAAGTAAAACGCCCAAAATTCTTTTTTTCATAAAATACCTCCCTATGAAAGATGGTTTGTTTTGTTTACAGGTACTAGATTATCACATTCAAAAGGGAAATAATTATTACACCTCTTGATATTTTTATGATAATATTCCGTAACAAAATAAAAAGAAGTGCACTTTTTTGCAGTGCACTTCTTAATAACAGCAATAATTTACTATGTGGTAAATATTCTTCTTTTCTTGCTATTCACTTGTCATCTCAGGCATATTAAGGTATACATCCTCTTTCAAATGGAATCCGCTGGCTATTATCACATCGTCTATATTATCCTTCGTTACCGCTATAGGTCTTAACCCGATATATGGGATATCATATGTTCCGTCATTGAACTTTGTAACATCATCTCCTGCGATCTTCTCGCCTTCGGCAAGAGCTATCGCACACTCAGCCGCACGTTTTGCAAGCTTTTCCACAGGCTTATATACCGTCATGGTCTGTGTTCCTTCCACTATCCTCTGACACGCTTCCAGGTCCGCATCCTGACCTACCACAGGCAGGTTACCGGCCAGTCGCTTTTCCGAAAGTGCTCTTATAACCTGTCCTGCAAGGTTATCGTTTCCGCACATGATACCGTCCGCAAGCATGACCATACTCTCATGGTCGTAAATATAATCAGCTGCTATCTCGGCACGCCAGCCGTCACAGAAAATCGAATCGAGGACATTTATGTAATCCCTGTCACAGATTTTCTTAAAGCCGGTTTCCACAGATTTTACATTGTTATCCAACGGAGAGCCTTCAAGCATTATCACCTGTCCGCCGTACGCACCGTTCCTTGACAATGCTTCAGCCATCATGGTACCTACCATCTCGTTATCAAAGGTAATGTATAAATCGATGTCGGCATTTGTGATAAGTCTGTCATATGCTATTATCTTTATGCCTTCATTCTTTGCTTTCTGCACTGTAGCCTGCAGTGAATCAGAATCTATACATACTATGACTATGACATCCACGCCTTTTTTTATGAAGTATTCTATCTGTTCCTTCTGCTTTTCGACATCACCGTTCGCATTCTGTACGATAACGTTGGCTCCGAGCTCTTTAGCAGTAGATACAAATACATCCCTGTCACGCTGCCATCTTTCTATGACAAATGAGTCAAAGCTCATGGCTATCTGTATCCTGTCATCTTCGACGCTTGCTTTCGGGTCTACCGCACCTTCCTTTGAAGAACACCCGGAAAGCATAAATATTAAGGTTAATACCAAACATAAGGCCAATACTTTTTTCAATTATGTACCCTCTCTGTATTCTGTAGGTGTCACTCCTACATTTTTCTTAAATGTTTTACTGAAGTAATTGGGATCCGGATATCCGGACATCACACCTATCTCCTTCATCGAATACTGTGTTGTAGAGAGCAGTTCCTTTGCTCTCTCTATCCTTAAACGGGTAAGGTAGTCAATGAAGTTTTCTCCCGTATTTTCCTTAAATATCCTGCTTAAGTAGTAAGAACTGATATTTACAGCCATGGAAAGATCGTCCAAAGTTATGTTCTTTGTATAATTGGCTTCTATATATTTCTTTGAAGCTTCTACAACATCATATGTGCTTTCGGTCTTCTTTTCATTGACACTTGTACTCGAGAATATGATCCTTTCTCTGAACCACTCCCAAAGGCCTGTCACATCCGGAGCCTGCATGATCTTTGGAAGATAATCACGTCTGTCTTCTATATTATAAGTAAGTCCGTTTTCATATGCTATTGTCTCTGCCCTTAAGACAAACTCCAGGATCTTAAGTCTGGCATCCATAATATCCTTTGTCTTTACCCTTTCAAAGAAATCTCTGGCTACGCTTAATGCACTGTCCGTCCTGCCTTTTGCGATCTCTTCAAAAAGCTTCAGTTCAAGCTCTATCGGATATTCTCCCTGGAAGTCACAGCCTATGGGAAGATCGTCTGCATGGGCTACGGTATTTGTGGTGATGAGCAGTGCATTTACCGCTTCCCTGTATGAATTATCCATACGGGATAGCTGCTTAACCTTTCCTATACCGACTCTGAATGCTATATCCGTTATCTTACTAAGCTTGCGTATCATTTCGCGTGCATTGGTAATGACCGATACACGCTCGGTATAGTCCATTTCCTCATAATCGCAAGGTATAAGGACCGCTATCTTATTACTCATTACAGAGCCCACGATACCGTTAAAATACAGTTTGATATATTCTCTTATCTCTTTATAATTCTGTTGCAGCTTAACACTCGATCCAAGCGCATTGGTCATGTGATTTCCTTCTTTTGCATCTCCCGATACCATTAGCATCATGTATGCATATTCCGAGTTAAGCCCAAGCATCGTTTTATAATTCTCTATATCCTCATCAAAATACTCGTGGAAAAGAATGTTATATATAAGTCCGTTCTCCAGTATGGGGATGACCGTTTCAAGCTTTTCTTTTATAATAAGATCGTTTGAACGGCGGTTTCTCTCCTCCTGTACCATATTCATGGCCTTTTTGATAGCCGAGATGATCCTTGTACGCTCCATAGGCTTGGTAATATACTCTATAGACCCAAGCTTCATGGCTTCCTTCGCATAGTCAAACTTATCATATGCTGACATAACGATAAAGATCACCTTATCATTGGTCTTTCGTATCTCACGCATCGCTTCTATACCGTTTATGCCCGGCATCTGGATATCCATAATGGCTATATCCGGCCTGAAGGTTTCCGCAAGCTCGATAACATTACGTCCGGTTTTTGCAAATTCCACCTGACACTCATCACCGAATTCTTTCTGTATTATGAATTTCAGAGAGTCAATAACTATACCCTCATCATCGGCAAGCATTATCTTATACATTTAGTCTCCTTTTTTATCCCGATCGATAAAAGTCCTATCTCTGGGGATTATCCAGATAAATGGTAAACCTTGAACCTTTTCCCGGTCCGTCGCTCTCTATTGAGAAGCAATCCTCCGACCCGCAGAAAAGTTTCAGTCTGGCATTAACATTATCCATGCCTATACCGTTTGAATCCTTTTTGTCGGTAACAGGATGACCGTTTTTTAAACTTTCGATGGTCTCCTCATCCATACCGGCTCCGTTATCCTCGATCCTGATACATGCGGTATCATCAAGTGCATACACACTCATCTTGATCTTTCCTTCACCCATCATCTCACGGATGCCGTGCTTTACACAGTTCTCAACTATGGGCTGCAGGATCATACTGGGCATTTCAACATCATTAAGGCTTTGGTCTATTTCCTTCTCGTAATGTATCTCTCCGGAGAAACGTACATTCAGAATATATATGTAATTATCGACCAGTTCAACTTCCTCGCCTATGGTAACGGTCCTTGAAGCATTTTTAACATTGTACCTGAAAAACTCTGACATGACCTGTACATATTCATATGTCCTGTCCGCACCCTCCATCATGGCAAGCTGTGCTCCGGCATTCAGAGTATTAAACAGAAAATGCGGATTGATCTGTGCCTGAAGGTATTTAAGCTGAGCATCCTTAAGATGCGTCTCCATCATCAGCTCTTTTTCTTTAAGTTCTCGTTCAGTCTCGGCACTCTGTCTGATCTTTTCGATATAATCCTGAATACTTACGACCATTTTGTTGAAAGCTTTTGTAACAATACCTATCTCGTCCGTGGAATTAACCGGTAGTGTCGAGATCTCAAAATCTCCTTTTGCTACACGGTTTGCCGAAATAGTCAGCGCTCTTAACGGTTTGATCACGCTGGTGGTAAGTCTCAGTATCAGCAGTGTAGTCGTAAAAATGACCACAACCATTATCACATTGCCTGCCACTTCAAAACGTCCGAACGCAGTGAGCATCTCACGGTAGTTCTCCGAATTTTCCTTGAACTGCTCGTTATTAAGACTGTATATATAAGTATTTATATACCCGTACAGTCTTGTGGCCTCTTCATATCTTGTCCTGTATTTTTCTACGTTTCTGCCTCGCTTGGCATCTACGGTCTGGCTTACTTCATCCAGATAGTTTTCCGCCATGCTCTTTATGGAGCGTTCCATTCTTCCCTGACGGCTTTCGGTGATACTTTCTTCTAAGTTTTCGATCAGCTCCGTAAAATTCTGTGAGCTCATATAATAGTTTTCCAGGGAATCACTTGTCTTTGTGTCAAGATATTCGGTCATGCTCTCCTGCACATCGTTTAATGCGTTCGTGATCTCGTTGAGCTGGAGATTGGCAGTATATACAGTATCGATCTTATCGGACATATTGTTCATGGCCATTAAAAGAACAATATTAATGAGGAACACCAGCATGTTGACAGATAATGAAATGCCTGCCATCTTTATCCTCAAAGGAAGGTTTTTGAATCTGGTTTTCATTCAGACCCCTCCTTCCTGTATACACTGATATTGGACTTGTCAATAACATAACTGTCCGCAGTGAAATACTGGCTGGTATATCCTATATCGTAGTACTCTGTAAGAGCATCGATACAGTATTTTCCCATCTGATCCGTATCTACGGAAAGGGTGGCATAGATAACATCTCTTTCTATTCCCTTAAGTATGGCATCCGAATTATAATATCCGAGGATGTTTACCAATCCAACCTCGTTATAATCAACCACCATCTGGTACACACTGTTTGTATCATTTTCATTTAAGCATATGATTATATCCGGGATGTTTTCTTTGTCACTTAAGAAAAGCCTTCTTACAGATTCTTCAACCGAGAAGGTATTCGATGCATCTACAGCTGCGAGCTCGATGTTGATAGGCTTTTTGTCTACGTTATCGCTTAAATACATCTTTACTTCATCCTGAATAGCATAAGAAAGAATATTCTGACCGGAATCTTCAGCTCCTGCATCGAGCAGTACGGTCACTTCGATGGTATCCCCGCTGAAGGTCTTGGTATTAGCCATCTCTATTATAAGCTTACCGTATTCTCTTCCCAGATTATAATTAGCCACACCTACAAAACTAAGTCTGTCCGACTGGGTATTGTCATTTAACAATGTGATAACAGGTATCTCGGCTGCATATGCCTTTTCGATAAGCTCGGACATACCCTCAGCCTCTCCTGCGGTAACTATGATACCGTCAGCACCCGATGAGATAGCTATCTCCATCTGTTCGGTCTGTGAATAGTCTCTCGGAAGATTATCCGCTATCATCTCAACATAAGCATTCTGCTTCTTGGCTTCTGTAAGTGCCGACTCATATATGGATCTCCAAAAAGCCGAAGAAGGATCATCTGTTATCATAATATAATACTTATCATAGGTTTCTCCGGACTGTTTACGGTTGAGAGACCTGTTAAATGAAATAAAGAGCACGATAAGAAGACCGGTAAGTCCGACCAGGATACCGGTTATAACCCATATCGTTATCATATTCAGGGATTTCAGCTCTTTTTTCATTTAGCTTCCTTATATATCTTTTCTTTTTTCGTTTTCTAAAAATTTTTTATCCTTTTTATCGAGCTCGACCTTTTCAAACAGATCCGGTCTTCTGTCTCTGGTCCTTATCAGTGACTGCTCACGTCTCCATTGTTTGATATTGGCATGATGTCCTGAAAGAAGTACGTCCGGTACCCTCATCCCCATGAATTCCTCAGGTCTGGTATACTGAGGGTACTCTAAGGTATTACCTTCAAAGCTTTCATCCGAGGCCGACTCATCGTTACTGAGTACTCCCGGGATAAGTCTTGCCACTGCATCCATTATGCATATGGCAGGAAGCTCTCCGCCGGTCAGTACAAAATCTCCCAAAGAGATGTAATCATCTGCTTCAAGTTCCAACGCTCTTTCATCTATACCTTCGTAATGACCGCAAAGGAATATAAGGGATTCTTCCTCTGCCAATTCTTTAGCCACATCCTGTGTAAAAGGGCGGCCTATGGGGCTAAGGTATATGAGTCTTGTTCTTTTCTTTTCATCCGCTTTTTCTTTAGTCTGATCTTTCCCGTCGATCAGATCTCTGGCAGCCTCACATGCTTTATATACAGGGCCTGCCTGCATCACCATACCGGCTCCCCCGCCATAAGGATAGTCATCCACACGGTTATGCTTATTCTCCGCATAATCACGGATATCTATGACATCAAGGTCTATCAGCCCTTTTTCCAAGGCTCTACCCATTATGCTTGTATTCATGATGGTCTCTACCATCTCTTTAAACAGAGTCAGAACCACATAATGCATTTCCGGTCATCCTTTCAATTTATCCGACATTTGATCATCACTCGAGTTCTTCCTTAGGGATAATACTTAAAGCATACTCAAAAAACTTATCATTATCAATACCCCAAAGGTCTAACGCTTCACTGCCCACACGTATACTGAGCCTCTCGCCGGATGTAAAAGTAGCATATACTGAGTTATCCGTATCTTCTTCTCTGGTAGACTTGAAAAAACCGTTACGTTCCAAAAGCTTTTCTTCCTCTATAAGCTTTATAAGTCCGTCCACGAAACTTTGATCTACAGTCCGTTCATCCATTAAGATCACATACGAATCACCCATACCATCTATCTCGGATGTATAGCTTCCGTCATCCTGTTTTTCCACAGTCCAGCTGAATCTTCCGCTGCCTCTGCCTTCTAAGTAGTAGCTGTGTATGTTTATGGAGAAATACTTTAAGCCGGCCAGGTCTATGTCTTTAGGCAGATCTTCCGAGAAATCCTTTATCGCACGTGCTTCTGCAAGCTTTTCTTCGGGTACGAAGATATATGTATGACCTTCAGCATCAAGTATCTGCTCATATGCGGTCATAGTCCCGTCATCCTTTAATGTCAGAAACGACATGATACCAAACCCGGTCCCCTCGTTTTCATCTGTATTGACTATCTCTGTATAGTAACCGTCCTTACGCTCTTTTACCTTATATTTATCCTTATACTCTTTCCAGATAACATACATGGTATCCCCGTCAAATTCAAGGTAGGTCTCTCCGTATATATCTCCCCATCTGCCCCGGACAGAGAGTTCGTCCTTTTTTTTATTGTTATCATCCTTTATACTATTATCATTTTCTTTATCTTCCACTTTTTTGCACCCCCACAACACTGCCAGTGCCAGTATTGCCAAAACAGCTCCCGCTGCCTTACGAAAAACGTCCTTCAATTCTTTTCTCCTTATAATCTGTTTACAGTCCCGGAAGCAGATGTACCTTTATCTCTTTTTTCTCAATATCTGTCTCCAGTATACAGTCTTTTATGGCCGGTATCAATATCTCTCCGCCGTCAGTTTTTTCAACTTCATATACATCGTTGGCAGCTGTGGTTATCACATCCTTCAATACCCCGAGTTTATCCCCGTTTTCAAGTATGATATCACACCCTATAAGGTCACATATAAAATACTCGTCTTCACCCAAAGGTACAGCATCTTCTCTATCAATAAGCAGATCACAATTTCTGTATTTTTCCATTTCGTTACGATCATTCATGTTTTCAAATTTGAGAATGACCATGTTTTTAAAGAACTTGACGTTCTCGATACTGCGTTCAAGCAGTTCCTTTTTTGTATCTATATAAACTTTTTTCAAGTCTAAAAATCTCTTTGCATCGTCGGTGGTCGGAAATACATTTACTTCTCCGTGTACACCGTGGGGAGATGTGATCACTCCCACTCTTAATCTGTCTTCTGTCATAATCTTTCCTTTTCTCTACTTCTAAAAGCTTGGTTACGGTACTTACGTATGCAAAAATCCCCCCTGCAAGCAGGGGGGATAATCTTCCGAAATTATCATTGCCCGATGTGAGTAAATATCCGGATCAGACAATATCTACTACAACTTTTCGGTCATCCTTTGCGGCAGCGGCAGCACGTACCACTGTACGTATGGATTTCGCGATACGTCCCTGCTTTCCAATGACCTTTCCCATATCTTCAGGTGCAACCTTAAGCTCTACCGTGATCTGTTCATCAGTCTCGGTCTCGGTCACTTCTACCTGGTCAGGATGATCAACAAGTGATGTAGCTATGATTCGAACTAATTCCTTCATTGCTTACCACCTCACTTATTTTACGATGCCGGCTTTTTTGAAAAGCTTACCAACGATATCGGTAGGCTGTGCGCCATTGCTTAACCACTGCTTAGCTGCTTCCTCATCGATCTTGAAAGCTGCAGGCTCCTGGTTGGGATCATATGTTCCAAGCTCAGCTATGCATTTTCCATCTCTGGGTGATCTCTCATCTGCAACGATTACACGGTAAAAAGGTGTCTTCTTAGCACCCATTCTTCTTAATCTGATCTTTACTGCCATTTTATATTCACCTCCTATTAAGATTTTTATATCGTAATATCCGAAATCCAATGAATCTTCTTATGTATGTCATCCTGAACGCAGTGAAGGATCCAAAAAGATTCTTCGCTTCGCTCAGAATGACATTGAATCACGGACAGTTACTTTAAAATAACTTATTTTTTCCGAAGAAAGGCATCTTAAACCCTTTCTTGCCGGGCTTCATTGAACCCGAGAACTGCTTCATGACCTTCTTGGTCTCGTTAAACTGCTTGATAAATCTGTTAACATCGGCTATGTCAACACCGCTTCCCTTTGCAATCCTGTTTTTACGTGAAGGATTGAGAAGATCGGGATTGGCACGTTCAGCCTTCGTCATTGAACCGATGATGGTTTCAGCCTGCTTTAAGGCAGCCTCTCCGCCACTCATGTCAGCGTCCTTGACATTTCCCATATTCATTCCCATACCGGGAAGCATCTCAAGTATCTTACCTAAGCCACCCATCTTTTTCATAGATGCTATCTGATCTAAGTAATCATTAAAATCAAATTCGGCTTTTCTGAGCTTCTTTTCAAGTTCCTTGGTCTTTTGCTCATCAAACTCGGCTTCTGCCTTGTCGATCAGTGTCAGAATATCTCCCATGCCAAGTATACGTGATGCCATTCTGTCCGGATAGAACTGCTCAACATCCGTAAGCTTTTCTCCGGTACCTATATAAAGGATGGGCTTTCCCGTAACATGCTTGATTGAAAGAGCAGCACCGCCTCTGGTATCACCGTCAAGCTTGGTAAGGATAACTCCCGTTATCTCAAGCTTTGAGTTAAAGGTCTCTGCTACGTTTACAGCATCCTGACCGGTCATGGCATCAACGGTGAGCACCGTGTGATCGATGTTAACTTCTTCCTTAACCCTGATCAGCTCTTCCATCATCTCCTCGTCTATATGGAGACGACCTGCGGTATCTATGATAACTACGTTTTCGTTATTACTCTTTGCATGCTCTAAAGCAGCCTTAACGATGTTAACAGGCGCATGGCTTGTACCCATCTCGAAGAAATCAACGCCAACCTTGCCCGCATTGATCCTTAACTGATCTATAGCGGCAGGTCTGTAAATATCACAGGCTACAAGCAAAGGCTTTCTGCCTTTGGACTTAAACTTACCCGCAAGCTTGGCTGCCATAGTGGTTTTACCTGCACCCTGAAGACCGCACATCATGATCGTGGTGATCTCATTACCGGGCTTAAGCTCGATCTCTGTTGTCTCGCTGCCCATCAGCGCCGTAAGTTCTTCGTTAACTATCTTAATAACCATCTGTCCCGGTGTCAGCGAATTAAGTACATCCTGACCTACGGCACGCTCGGTTACTGTATTTATAAAGCTTTTTACTACCTTGAAGCTAACATCGGCCTCTAAGAGAGCCATCTTAACTTCACGCATGGCTGCCTTTACATCGGCCTCTGAAAGTCTTCCCTTTCCTCTGAGGCTTTTAAAGACATTTTGCAATTTTTGACTTAAAGACTCAAATGCCATCTAAATTCCCTTCTATATATCTGCAATAACAGATGTTAAAATATCAACAATCTCACGATCTTTTGTCTTTTCTTTTGCTTCTTCCAATCTATCTGTAATGCTGTCCATCTTCTTTAAGAAACCAAGCTTCTCTTCTGCAGCCTGAAGTTCCTTCGAACAGCGCTTTACTATATCTCTTACTCCCTGCCGGCTCAAACTAACCTGTTCGGCTATCTCACCCAAAGAATAATTATCCAGCACATAACTTTCAAATATTTCTTTCTTATGATCGGACAGGAGCGGTCCGTAGACATCATATAATCTAGTAAGCTCCACTATCTCTTTTAATGCTTCATCAGCGTTGCCTGTACTCATATGATCACTCTCTACTTTGCAGGTTTTAAAACTATCCGAATTAACTTTTACTGTTTGGTGTAAAGTTTTTTTCTTTACACCTCGGATAGTATATATCCTTTATCCCGATTTGTCAACAGTTTTTTAGCCTTTTTTAATATATTTTTATAATCTGTTAATTGCAATTATATATAGTGCATACTAAAATGATAATATAAAGTAAGGAGGGACATAATATGGGAATAACATTTTTAGACTTTATTTACGACCTGATCGGAGCACCTCTTTTGCATGCCAGTGAGGATACAAACCATTCCAAACCGGTCAGATTCTTATGCGGTTTAAGCTTTGCCTTTATTACCATTTTGCTGCTTGCTCCATTGTTAGTACTGGGTATCTTTCTGATTGCTCATTATTTTAGCGATAACGGAAATTCTGCCCATCTGATGGTTGCCACAATATGTCTTGTATCGTTTGTCGGCTGTTTGATCTATCTTATATACAGGATGAAAAACAGAACTTAACGATCACTGCTTATTTATCAAATATACTGTGTTTGTCAAACTGCTTTCTGTATATACCGGGAGCCATCCCTGTTATCTTTTTAAAAGCATTTGAAAAATTATGAACATCTGAAAAACCTATGGAATACGCCACATCCGAAACCGTAGTATTGGACTCGGTAAGAATCGATTTGGCGTATTCCGTTTTTTCTCTTAATATGTACTGCTTAAGAGGTATCCCGTTCATCTTTTTAAAGAATGTGGTAAGGTATTTCTCATTATACTCAAAATAAGCCGCTATATCCGATATGGTCAGTGCCTCAGATATATGCCAGGAAATATATGTTTTAATATCTGAATTAAGCTGCTCCTTTGAGCATGCTCCCTTCCCTCCGTGCTCGGTCCTGCTCTGAAGAGACAGTTCCGAAAACAGTGCTCCCGTCAAAAAGTTATTAAGTATTTTGTCACGATAACGTTTATCCGCATCCTGGAGCTCCTTCAGCAATATTATGATACGTTCCTTATATGCGCAGGCACTTTGTCTTGGAAGTGTTATAACATTTGTTTTATCAAGTCCATCCTTATCTAATATTTCTTTTGCATCAAAATGTACCCAGTAAAAAGAACAATACCCTTGCCCGGTACCTTTTTGTACCTTACTCGGGGACATGATCAAATACTCGCCTTCTTTTACCCGGTATTCAGTTCCGTCACATTCAATATCAAGTGTCCCCTCGGTCACAAGTACAAACTCATAGTCGTTGAGTTCTCTTGTCATATGTATCCAGTTATCGTTAGGAGCTATAAACCTCCCGCTCCAATGGTAATCAAATTGTGGATTAAAGTTTAAGTACATTAGCTTCTCCTTCATTGATAATACCCACGGATTGCTTCGCACTGCATGCGCTCACAATCCTACCCTCACCGATCAGAATTATAACAAGCCTTTCCAAGCAAACTCGGACGGTTGCATATTCTGCCCTTGGAATTATCATATGACATTTTCACACCAAATGCAACTTTTTATTCTTTACTTTTAATTCATAATGAAATATACTGATATCAGATGTTCCGAACAAATATCACTACAAACAGAAGAAGGAGATTTTTGTATGATAACACCGAAATACACACTTTATCCCCTAAACTCCGTAAGGGTTTCCGACCCATATCTTGAAAATGCTTTTGAGAAAGAAGTAAGATATCTTGTTTCTCTTGATCCCGAAAGGCTTCTGGCAGGATTTTATGAGACTGCAGGTATCAAAAAAGAGGGTTTGGAGAGATACGGAGGATGGGAAAACCTGCTTATAGGAGGACATACTCTCGGCCATTATCTTGCTGCCTGCGTATATGCTTATGAATCCGCCAACTCGGTCTCTTTTCAGAAGTATAAGCTTATATCCATCATAAAAGCTCTTGTTAACGGTCTTAAAGTATGTCAGGATGCTCTCGGGACAGGCTTTATATTCGGTGCCGTAATACAGGACAAGGATAATATAGAGTTACAGTTTGATATGGTTGAGCAGGGTAAGACCGACATCTTTAAGGAGTCATGGGTGCCGTGGTACACTCTGCACAAAATATATGAAGGCTTGCTCGCAGTTGCAAAAATGCCCGACAATCCTGAATTAAGCCAAACAGCTATACTGATCCTCTCTTCTCTCTCCGAATGGAGCTATAAACGCACCTCCTCATGGGATGAGAAAACACACCGTCAGGTACTTGATATAGAGTACGGCGGTATGAATGATGTACTGTTTGATACTTATACTTTTACCAAAAAACCTGAACATCTTGAAGCCGCTTGGAGCTTTGTGGATAAGCAGTTATATGACCGTATTATATCCGCCAAACCCGGTGATAACGTATTAAACAATATACATGCCAATACTACAATCCCGAAGTTTGTAGGTGCAATGCAGGGATATTTTGTAACCGGTGATACTTATCTGCTTGATGCCGCGAAAGCATTCTGGAAGCTTGTTACCGAGCTCCACACCTATATCACCGGCGGCAACAGTGAATGGGAACACTTCGGACTTGACGGCATACTTAACGCAGAACGCACCAACTGTAACTGCGAGACCTGTAATGTATACAATATGCTTAAGCTCACCATGCTGCTCTTTAAAGCTACAGAAGAAAAGAAATACCTCGACTGGTATGAGAACGCATTTATTAATCAGATCCTGTCCTCACAGAACCCCGAGACAGGTATGACCACTTATTTCCAGGCTATGGCTACCGGATACTTTAAAACTTACGGCAATCCAACCGACAAATTCTGGTGCTGTACAGGTACCGGTATGGAGAACTTCTCTAAACTGGGTGAAAGCTTCTTCATAAAGACTGATGACAGCGTGATCATCAACCAGTATTTCTCATCCGTGCTGTACGGCGAAGGTTTTACCCTTACCATAGAAAGTACCATTCCTGAAGGAAATACAGTAACCATATCCGTTACGGGTGAGTGTGAGAAAAATATTGTATTAAGAAAGCCTGACTGGCTGGCAGGTGATATAAAGATCGAAGCAAGTTGTATAATATCTGAATCCGAAGATTATATCACTATAGAAGGTCCTGTATTTGACAGTACGGTCATAGTCATCGAATTACCCATGAAGGTTAATGCCTACAACCTGCCCGATGGTCAGAACACCTATGGCTTTAAGTACGGTCCCGTAGTACTCTCCGCTAAACTTGGTTCCGAAAACATGGAAACCACCATGACCGGTGTGGCTGTAACTATCCCTAAAGAAAAAATGATCCCTGTATCCATGATAAGTACAGGAACCGAAGTAATAAACATATGTGCAGATCCGGACGATCCCGAAGTCAAACCCGAATCCGTAGAAACCTTTATGCAGAATATTGATAAACACTTGGTAAGAAATGATACTGATGAACTTAGTTTCACTCTGAAGGATACAGATGCAAACCTTATATATGTTACCCATTATAAGCAGCACAAAGAACGTTACGGACTCTACTTCGAATTCCAAAACTAATATTACTTTTTGATAAAAGCAAAGGCTCGTGACGGGCAGCATCCAGAGGGACGGTTCTCTGATTGATTTGATTGATACTAATCTCTTCGGAACAGGTCTCTTGTATAAACCTTTTTCTCCACATCATCCAGTATCTGGTCATAGCGGTTAGCTATGATGGCGTCACAGGATGACTTGAACTTCTCTATATCATTTACTACCAGACTGCCGAAGAATGTGGTACCATCCTCAAGTGTAGGCTCATAAATGATAACCTTGGCACCCTTAGCCTTTATACGCTTCATAACTCCCTGGATACTGCTCTGGCGGAAGTTATCGCTGTTGCTCTTCATCGTAAGTCTGTATACACCGATGACTATCTCTTTTTCTGTTTCAGAATTCCATGTAGAATTTGCACTGTAATTGTAATATCCTGCAAGCTCAAGCACTCTGTCGGCTATGAAATCCTTACGTGTTCTGTTGGACTCAACTATGGCTGACATCATGTTCTGAGGTACATCCTCATAGTTTGCAAGCAGCTGCTTTGTATCCTTGGGCAGGCAGTATCCGCCGTAACCGAATGAAGGGTTGTTATAGAAATCACCTATTCTCGGATCAAGACTTACACCTTTTATGATATCCGATGTAACAAGTCCTTTTACTTCCGCATATGTATCAAGCTCGTTAAAGAACGAAACTCTAAGAGCAAGATAAGTATTTGCAAAAAGTTTAACAGCCTCAGCTTCGGTAGTACCCATCTTAAGTACCGGAATATCTTCCTTTAATGCACCTTCCTTAAGAAGTCCCGCAAATATATCTGCTGCTTCGGATGTAGCATCATCACATCCGACGATGATCCTGGAAGGATAAAGGTTATCATACAGCGCTTTAGATTCACGTAAGAACTCAGGACTGAACATTATATTATCAGCCCCGAACCTCTCCTTAACAGACTTAGTATAGCCTACAGGGATGGTCGACTTAATGATCATAACCGGCTTATCGGCTCTGTCAGCGGTACACTCCATTACAAGCTTTATAACCGACTCAACAGCGGAACAGTCAAAGAAATTCTTATGTGGATCATAGTTTGTAGGTGCTGCGATAATGATAAAATCGGCATCCTTATATGTTGATGCTCCGTCTATTGTTGCTTTTAAGTTTAATGTTCTGCTGCCGGCTTTTGCTTCAGCCAGATACTTTTCAATATAATCATCCTGTATAGGAGAAATATAATTGTTTATCTTCTCCACCTTTTCAGGTATGATATCCACTGCCGTTACATCATTTTTCTGTGCAAGTAAGACTGCCAGAGACAATCCAACATATCCTGTTCCTGCTACTGCTATTTTCTTCATGTTTCCTTCTTACCCCGTTTCATATTCTTCATTCCCTTTCGAAGATTTATCCGGGATAATAACTCCTTATAAAATTTTTATTACTTTACATTGTAAACTTCGTTATGATCTCGCCAAGTGCCTTGGCATTATCTTTGTTGTTTCCTGCAGAACCTGCCATGTTTTCTGCAATATTGCTTGTCTTTTCGTTCTTTGAAACAATATCGTCTATACCGGCGCTGTTTTGTTCACTGAGCGTTCTGATGTCATCCATCTGTGATACCAGCTCATTAACAAACTGCTTGAACTCGAGTACATTACGATTGATCTCATTAATGTTATCTATCAGTTCACTTGTGATCTTGTTATTATTCTGTGCTTCAGAGTTGATCTCTTCAAACTTGACCATTATATCACTTTCAAGATAATCATTCAACTCATCAAAACACTTAACCGTATCATCTATACTCTCATTTGTCAGCCTTGTTATATCCTGTATCTTCTGAGCCGCAGAAGATGTGTTGTTGGCCAGAGTACCGATCTCAGTAGCTACTACAGCAAAGCCCTTACCCTGTTCTCCCGCTCTTGCAGCCTCTATCGAAGCATTAAGTGAAAGAAGCTTGGTCTGTGTAGCTATGGATAAAATATCATTTACAAAAGTATTGATCTTGCTGAGTGCTCTCAGTTTGACCATAACTTCCTCTATAGCCTTTTTATTATCAATTATATTCTTTCTTGACTCAGAAAGTGTTTCCGATGTCTTCTGTTCCATGGACTCCGCAGCCACAAGAAGGTTTTCGCTTTGCTCGGAACCGTTTTTAACAGAGCTTACCGCCTGATCCACAAGATCTTTCATACGTCTTATACTGCCGTTTACTTCATCTATTATCGATCCGGTTGATGAAAGCGAAGAAGCAAGTTCCTGAGTCGTAGCCGTATTATCCGTTACATAGCTTAACAGATTTCTGGAGTTTGCATCCATATTTCCGGCAGATGAATCAAGGCTCAGTGAGCATCCTTTAAGTGTATCTACTATACCGCTTAATGCAACTCGTAATATTTCAATTTCATGTGCTATCTGGCCGACTTCATTCTTATCTTTTGAACGTCTGATAACAAATTGATTCTTTTTAAGCTGAAGCTTGCCAAGATCCTTAATGGCTGAAGTTACACCGGCCAAAGGTCTGGTAAGGAATGTGATCGATACTGCGGCAAGAATGATAATAAGTATAAAAGCAACCGCTCCGAGTATCAACATATTTCTCAGGTTTTTATTTGACGCTGCATACAGTGCATCTTTTTCGGCTGTAAGAACAACTGCCCAATCACGTCCCGGTAACCCGGCATAATTTACTACTATAGCTTTGCCATCATTGTAATCATCATTTTCAAACTCAAAATGTCCGCTTTGCTCATCATTGGCCATTTTGTTTGCGACCTCTATAAGAATGGGATTTGTTATCTCTTTAGCAATATGTTCATCCCTTTCTTCTTCAGTCACATAATGGGTATCCATAAATAATATTCCGGTTTTGTAATTGAACATATAGAAATATTTATCATCAATACCGGTTATCTCGTTCTCTCCCAGGGCCTTTTCAAGCTCTGTATTAAATACTCCCGCTCCGACATAGCCGACCGGATTTCCGTTTTCATCAAAGGACACGGGCGAATACATGGACAGACACAAAAGTCCTGTACCGGGAGATACTATGATACCTGCATTATATACTCCACCTATACCGGCTTTTTTAAGTTCATCCATGAGTTCCTGACGTCGTCCGTCATCCGCTCTTAATACCTTTCCGATAACAGGAGGCACACTGTAAGCCAGTATTCTGGTCTCCATATTGCCAACATAAAGGCCTTCCCAGTTTTCCAGATGGCTGTAATAATCCAGTGTGTATGCTTGAACCTCTTCATATTTCTTAAAATGATCTTTATAATATGCGGTAGTGTTATAACCCTCAGCATTGAATTGAGGGAATTCTTCACTTCTAAGCTGCCCGAAAGATACTCCACTCTTCTTAAGATCAGCGGCGTCTTCTGCTACCAGCTCTTTAATAAGCGTGTTTTTAGAAAAAAGAACAAGTTTCTCTTCAGAGTCCTTAACAAATTTTTCAATGGTATTTACCTGTGCATCCAGGTATGTGGACATATTGTCATTGATCTTATCCTTTAAAGTTTCATTTGAATTATATGCTGCGAGAATACACAAAAGACTGATACCTATGGCAACAGATATTGCCACTATAGATATCATAACAGTCCTCATCTTAAGATTTCTTATTCTCATAACTATCATGCCCTCCTGTTCCATGCCACTATAGCATCATACTGTGATTTCTGCTCTTCCGTAGATGCTCCGCAATTTGAACATTTTGCATGGTAATAAGTATGTACCCCATCGGAAACATCTATTCTGTCTATAAGCTTAATATCATCTGACCCGCAAAAAGGACATTTCAAAAAACCTTTATCCATAATACCGCTCCTTTTGTACATTATTTCCGGTCTATCCGGATAAAACCTTATTTTTGTTATTATCTCTTTGATAACTCTTCTACTATATCTTCCCAGTCAACATTACATTCAACCATAAGTACCGTTACATGATACAGGAAGTCTGCTATCTCATACTTTAACTCTTCCGCATTCGGATTCTTGGCAGCTATTACTATCTCAGTAGCCTCCTCACCGCATTTCTTAAGTATCTTATCGATGCCCTTATCCAAAAGATAGTTGGTATACGATCCCTCTTTCGGGTTATTCTTCCTGTCTACCACTACATCATAAAGGCCCTTAAGAACTGCATAAGCATTCTTTTCTTCATATTCATGCTTTAACATCTCATTAAAGAAGCATGAACGGTTTCCGGTATGGCAGGCTGCACCTATCTGCTCAACCTTTGCAAGCAATGTATCATTATCGCAGTCAGCTATAAGTTCTTTCACGTACTGGAAATGACCGGATGTGCCGCCCTTTATCCAAAGCTCCTGACGTGATCTTGAGAAATACGTCATGACACCCGTCTCAACTGTCTTGTTGAACGCTTCCTCGTTCATATATGCCAGCATCAGTACTTCATTATTCCTGTAATCCTGTACTATTACCGGTACCATTCCGTCACTGTTCTTCTTCAGATCGGCAAACTTAAGTTTACTGTCAAAAGTATTGATATCTATACCGTCTTCCTTAAGATTTCTTTTTACCTGCATGATACCGGCACCCGCCTGAATACTGGGTCCGTCGGTATAAAGAGTCTCTGAAGGAAGTGTCTTTGATGCATAATAATTGGTAGCTATCCCGGATACATTATCCAAAGATATAAGGGAAAGTATATCATTTCTGATAAGGCTGTCCCTGATGATAACAGGTACTTTCATACCCGATATGGTTTTCTTTAGCTTTTCGGAAATAACTACATGTTTAAATAAAAGTCCACCATAATACTCGGAACCGAAAACATCATTATCCCCGAATACATCTGTAGCGGTCTCGGGATCCATATTTACTTCAATGATAATGCTGTCCTTACCGAAACGTTCACTTCCCTGTTTAACAAGATCGGTTCCCTTGATATCCCTGTACTGAAGGACTACGCTCTTTGCACCTGTATAAAATGCCTTTTTGATATCCTCAAATCTTTTGACACGGGTTCCGATCATAACGGGAATATCCACACGTCTTACCACTTCTTTTACGATAGCCAGCAGGTTTTCTATCTCTGCCTCGGACTCGGCAGCACTGTAGATAAAAAGTTCGTCCGCTCCGTTATTCTCATACTCTCTCGAGCTGTTAACGCAGCTCTCCATAGTCTCGTTCTCACAATTGATATAGGTGATGATCTTTTTCATGTAATGTTTTCCTCTCGTAGCTTTCTTAGCTTTTTATACTTATTTATTCAATATGACTTCTGTATTTTTCAAGTACTCTCTTTAGATCGATCCTGCCCTCATATATGGCTTTTCCGGTTATAACACCTTCTACACCCTTTTCAGCTATGCGGTCGATATCTTCTTCCGATCCGACACCGCCCGAGGCAATGATATCAAGTCCTGTCTCATTGACAAGTCTTGTCGTATAATCAAAATCAGGCCCGGTAAGCATTCCGTCTCTTGAGATATCTGTATAAACTACAGTCATAAGTCCGTAATCCTTAAACTTTAAAGCAAGCTCTATGATATCAAGATCACTTTCCTTCTCCCAGCCTGCTACAGCAGCCTTTCCGCCTCTTCCATCCAAGCCTGCCACGATATGTTCTGCTCCGAATGCATTTATGGCTTCACGGACAAATTCAGGCTCTCTCACTGCCTTTGTACCGATTATAACTCTGGAAACACCTGCGTTTAATTTAGTCTCTATATTTTCAAGAGTTCTGATGCCGCCTCCGGTCTGTACGGGAAGTCCGGTCTCATTTGCTATGCGTGATATCACTTCCGCATTAACACTGTATCCTTCAAGTGCACCGTCCAGATCGACCACATGTATATATTCTGCTCCGGCTTCCTTAAATCCGAGAGCAACACTTACAGGATCGTCATTGTATACCGTCATGTCAGCAAACAGACCCTGACGCAGTCTTACACATTTTCCGCCTCTTATATCTATTGCAGGATAAATCCTCATATTTTTATTCCTTCCTGTTTTCATTCTTGCAAAATCCATCTATATATATTACCACATTTCTTAGGCATTTATCAAGTTTTTCCCCAAATTCTTTTATATTATATACCTAATATTTATATCATAAACCCACTTAACAAAATCACCAAAATATAATATAATATTCCATAGTTTTTATAAGTCACAAGTAAGTGCATAGACAATACGCCCGGAAAGGAGCTCTATGAAAACCATAGGTATCATCGCTGAATACAATCCGTTTCATAACGGTCATAAATACATGATAGAAAAAGCCAAAGAGCTCACCGGTGCGGACACAGCAGTGGTAATAATGAGCGGCGATTTTGTACAGCGCGGAGCTCCCGCTGTATGTGATAAATATTTAAGGACCCAAATGGCTCTTTTAGGCGGTGCCGACATAGTATTTGAACTTCCGGTCATTTACTCTTTGGGAAGTGCAGAGCAGTTTGCGGAGGGTGCCGTACGACTTCTTTCATCTACTCTTAACATCGATCATATCTGCTTCGGAAGCGAAAGCGGTAATATCGATACATTGTATGAATTTGCTATAAACACCGAGGATTACTCTCATACCGAAGAATTCCGCACAAACATATCGGCAGCCATAAAAAAGGGTATGTCTTATCCGGCTGCTTTTGAAACTGTCATAAATGAAAAGTTCAATGTGAAAGACAGTTCCGTATACCAGCCCAATAATCTGCTGGGTATTGAATACTGCCGTGCTCTGTACCGGTTAAGAAAAACCGGTATATATTCAAAGCTTCCAGAGCTTATCACCATCAAACGTGAAGGCTCTTCCTATCATGATGCGATACTTTCCGAATATCCTTCAGCAACATCCGTGCGGAATGCTTTACAAAGCAATAATATCGGATCATTAAGAAACAGTCTGCCCGGATCCGCATTTAAAATGCTTAACGAAAACATGGGAAAGTGTCTTCCGATATTTGAAGATGATTTTAACGATATGCTCTATATGCGGCTTAATTCCTCTTCCGATGAGGATATCCGCTCAATACCCGATATCCATAACGACTTAAAAAATAAGCTGATAAACTGCCGTGGAAAACAGGTGATCATATCCGAGCTCACTGCAGGATTAAAAAATAAGGCTTTCACATATTCCGCGATCAGCCGTGCTATATTTAAGCTTTTGCTCTCACCTGTATATACAAAAGCAATTCAATGTAACTCTGCAAATGTTCCTTATCTGAGAGCTCTCGGGTTCAAAAAGGATTCTTCCGAATTCTTACGCACATTAAGGTATTCCGAGACCTGCAATATCATTACCAAACCCGCAGACGGAAACATGGACGACCCTTCTTATCTGTTAGATATCTATGCTTCCAATCTGTACAACCAGGTCTGCTCTAATAAATATAAGACCGGTTTTACAGATGAACTGAAAACCGGTCCCGTGATCATTTTATAATGTACCTTTGGTAGACAGTGTGCCCGATACTCTCGGGTCCACTGTTTTTGCTTCATCCACAGCCTTTGCAAATGCTTTGAAAGCTGCTTCCGCTATGTGGTGACAATTGGTACCGTCCAGCTGCTTTATGTGGAGGTTCATAGCTGCCGAATATGATACGGCATAGAAGAACTCTCTTATAAGCTCACTGTCAAGCTCCCCGATCTTAGGCATTGTAAATGTCAGATTGTAATTAAGATAAGGTCTTCCGCAAAAATCCACTGCAGCGGCAACAAGTGTTTCATCCATCGGAAGGATACTGCTGCCGTATCTCTTTATTCCTGCTTTATCTCCAAGTGCTTTTTTAATTGCTTCGCCAAGTACTATACCGGTATCCTCAACAGTGTGGTGTCCATCCACATTTAAGTCTCCGACTACCTTTACCTCGAGGTCTGTAAAACTGTGCTTTGCAAAGCTGGTAAGCATATGATCAAAGAAACCGATGCCGGTATTAATATCTGATTTTCCGGTTCCGTCAAGGTTAAGCTTAACAACAATATCGGTTTCTTTTGTTTTTCTTGTAATTTCCGCTGTTCTCATAATCTACTCCTTGTCGGTGTTTATCTGTTATTCAAATCTCACTGCCACAGAATTAGCATGTGCGGTAAGACCTTCTGCTTTTGCAAATCTTTCGATATCCTCGTGTACTTCCTTTAATGCCTCATAAGAATAACTGATGATACTTGACTTCTTGATAAAGTCATCAACAGAAAGAGCCGAGAAAAATCTTGCGGTTCCATTGGTAGGAAGTATGTGGTTGGGTCCGGCAAAATAATCACCCAAAGGCTCGCTTGAATATTCTCCGAGGAATATGGCACCGGCATTTCTGATCTTAGTCATGGTAGCAAAAGGATCCTTGGTAAGTATCTCCAAGTGCTCTGATGCTATCTCATTAACGGCATCTATTGCTTCGTCCATATTGTCTGCAATAAGGATATATCCGTAGTTTTCTAATGACTGGTCAATGATCTCCTTACGAGAAAGCTTTTCGGTAAATGCCTTAACCTCATCGGATACTTTTTCAGCAAGCTCACTGCTTGTAGTGATAAGTATGGCCGAAGCAAGCTTGTCATGCTCTGCCTGACTGAGTAAGTCAGCGGCTACATACTTAGGATTTGCTGTCTCATCCGCAAGTACAAGTATCTCAGAAGGACCTGCGATCGAATCGATACCTACATTTCCGTATACTCTCTTTTTAGCCAGAGCTACATAGATATTTCCGGGGCCTACTACCTTGTCAACCTTAGGTATTGACTCGGTACCGTAAGCAAGAGCTGCTATAGCCTGTGCTCCGCCTGCCTTAAATACTCTGTCTGCACCTGCTTCCTTAGCTGCTACAAGAGTAGCATTATATACCTTACCCTCTGGATTGGGAGGTGTACACATGATTATCTCGGATACACCTGCTACCTTTGCAGGGATGATGTTCATAAGTACGGATGACGCAAGTGCTGCGCTTCCACCTGGTACATATACTCCCACACGCTCGATAGCTGTTATCTTCTGTCCCAGAATACATCCGTCATCGGTGCTCTCAAACCAGCTTCTCTGCTTCTGTTTTTCATGGAACTTCTTAATGTTGGCAGCCGATTTTTTGATAGTCTCAACAAGCTGAGGATCGATAGTCGCATATGCTTCTTTATACTCTTCCTCGGTTACCTCGATATTATTCTCATTGATATCGCATTTATCAAACTGCTTGGTATAATCAAACAGAGCTCTGTCCTTTCCTGCCCTTATATTCTCTACTATCTGCGATACTGTATTTTCATATTCCGTATACTGTGAAGGACTTCTCTTTAAAAGCTTGACCAGAAGATCTTTCTTTGCATTCTCATCCAACTTGACTGTTCTCATGTATATACCTCCTTACTCATTCTTTTTCTACTATAATACGTCTCATATCATTTATAAGCTTTGTAATACGTTCCTGTTCCATCTTCATGCTGACTCTGTTTACCACTACTCTTGCAGAAAGAGGAAGTATCTCTTCAAGTACTTCAAGTCCGTTTTCACGAAGTGTGGAACCTGTCTCTACTATATCGACTATTACCTCTGAAAGTCCGACGATCGGAGCCAGTTCTATAGAACCGTTCAGTTTTATTATCTCCACTGTCTGGTGTTTTGTGTTGTTAAAATAATCTTTGGCGATCCTGGGATACTTGGTAGCCACCCTTATAAGAGAACCGTTGTTCAAACTCTCTTTTGCTCTTGCGGGTCCTGCTACACACATCCTGCATTTTCCGAGATTAAGGTCAAGCACCTCGTACAGGCTTCTTGCCTCTTCAACTATCGTATCCTTACCTACTATACCGATATCGGCTGCTCCGTACTCAACATAAGTAGGTACATCGTTGGCCTTTGCCAGGAAAAACCTGAAGCCGTGTTCTTTATCCTCAAATATAAGTTTTCTGGTATCAGGATCGTTCATCTCATCACATTTGATACCGAGTTCATTTAGTATTTTCATCGACTGTTTTGCCAGTCTGCCTTTTGCAAGGGCTATCGTAATGTATCTCAATGTTTCGTGTCCTTTCTGTTTAACGTACTATACAGCTTTCGCCCCGGTTTCTTGCTTCCATAGCCTTCTTGATAGACTCGGCAGCATCTGTCTTAGCCTCAAAAACCTTTGTTTCCATAGCACTCTTCTTAATAAGTCCCTGTCTTGAAAGAGCTAAAAGAAGCTTGTCAGTGATAATGGTCATACCTATTGCGGCAGCATCCTTTCCAAACTGTCCCACGAGATTATCGTATCTTCCGCCGGATGCTATGGACGCTCCTACATCATAAGTATATGCATGGAAAATGATACCTGTATAATACTCGTACTTACTGATCATGCCTAAGTCAAAACCTACATACTTTTCAAAGCCGTAAGCCTTCATAAGTTCATAAAGCGACTTTAAATGATCAACTGCAGAAAGAGCATCCCTATTCTTGATAAGTGATCTGATATTGTCAAGACATTCAGCTCCGCCAAACTGATTGGGAAGATCTGCAAGAATGGTCTTAAGCTCTTCCGATACGTTCTCTTCTCTTAAGAAGTCCTTTAAGCCGAAGCTGTTTTTGTCCACAATGTAATTCTTTAATTCGTAGATCTTTTCATCATCAAGCCCGGTCTCGGCGATAAGTGCCTTAAAGAAACGTACATCGCCGATATCAATTCTAAACTCTGTAAGTCCTGAAGCCAGCAAACAGTCAATAGTGGCTGCTATCATCTCGGCATCAGCGGTGACCGTAGGGTCATTTATAAGCTCACAGCCAAGCTGTGTGGTCTCCTTCTGCTTACCCTGATATTCCGAATTATTGATAAATGTTTTGCCACAGTAGCAAAACCTTACAGGTCCTGTCTCTTCCTTAAAATATTTTGCTGCACATCTGGCGATCGAAGGTGTCATATCCGGACGGAGTACCAAAGTATTACCGTCCCTGTCAAAGAACTTATAAAGGTCTCTTACTCTTACAGAACCTCTTTCTTCACTGAACACTTCAAAATATTCGAAAGTAGGTGTCTCAATATCTTCAAAGCCGTACAGATGAAGCTTATGTCTCAGCTCTGCTTCAAGGTCAAGCTTAAACTTTGCTTCCCCGTCATATATATCTCTTACGCCTTCGGGTGTAGTATACAATCTCTTATTCATAAACAATTACCGCCTTATATCATGCATGTAGCAACACTTTATCACTGTGAAGTGCTACCATATTATCATAGTAGCAAATTGAATTGTTCGTATTATAACGAATGAATGCCTTGTTTGTCAACCATTTTTTTAAATTTATTCTTGAAAACCCTTATGATCCTTAGTTTTTTATATCATTCTTCCCTTAGAGCCAGATCTTTGTTGATCATATCCAGGTACGGAATATGGTATCCGTTGGTTGACTTAAAGAAAAAGTCTTCATCAAGTTCATCAAACCGGAAGCTTTTTCTTCCACCGTCTTCCGCTCTTTTCCAGAAACGCTCAAGCTCAGTATCGCGCATATAATAATACACATCACGTTTTGTAAAGTAGATCAGGATAAATGCTATACCTTCCTGCTTTTCAAAATCACGCATGAATAATACCTGATGCTCGTGGATATTCTGAAGAGCGAATGTATCGGCCGCACATTCCTTGGCATCAAAGCATACCGGTATGCCCTGGATGACACCGATATAATCAACGGTACTTTTCTTATCGAAGTAGGCAAGCGTTATATGTCCGTGAGCTTTATCCATCTCAACAGGTGTGATGGGTGTCGGTATCTTTTGGATAAGTGCCAGCCCCTGCTCTCTGTATTTTTCATTTGTCATATTGACGCTTTCCTCCAAGGCCGAGCCTCTGAGTCCGCGTGAATTCCATGATGGCATATTATACTCCTATATGAAAAACTCTTCCGACTTATCGAGCTTTATCTCCTTACCGCTTAACCTGCCAAGTTCACCGCAGTCCTTCGGAAATACCATTCGATATGCCATGAGCACCTGGGATCTTATCTTATGCTGTTCCAACATCTTACGGTTAAACTTTTCGTCTCCGTATTTCATATCCCCCGCCAAAGGATGCCCTATCGAGGCAAGATGTGCTCTTATCTGATGGCTTTTACCGGTTATGAGCTTTACCTCTAAAAGTGTACAGTCTTCTCCGTAGGCTAACGGTTTATATTCTGTCACTATCTTTGATCCCTGGATATCTTCACCGGTATTTTTACTTAAATGCGGTCTTACCGATACCTTATTGGATGCTTCATCCTTAACCAGGTATCCTTCTATCCTTTGCCGGTTTTCCACTTTTCCCTTTACAATACAAAGGTAATACTTATCAAGATCTCTGGATCTGAGCAGTTCTGAAAGTCCTCTTAAACCTTTTAATGTCTTACCGCCGCATATCAGTCCAGAGGTATTCCTGTCCAGTCTGTTGCACATTGCAGGCTTAAATGTAGCCATTTGCTCTTCATTTATCTCCCCTTTACCCAGCATATATGCGATAAGCATCTCATTGAGAGAGATATCATTTTTTTCGGCCTTCTGGGATAATACTCCTTTGGCTTTGTTTAGTATGATCACGTCTTCATCTTCATAGACGATCATATCTGTTATCTTATCAAGCAGCTTATTATGACCATCATTCACATAATCCGGGCAGGTCTCTTTACCTGTAAGTTTTGCAAAAGATTCCTCCGAAAAGAACATCTTTATTTCATCGCCAAGCTCCAGTCGTTCACTGCCTTCAGCCTTCTTTCCGTTAAGGACTATATTCTTTTTCCTGAGCATCTTAAAAATAAAGCCCTTTCCCGCATTGGGTAAAAGCCGTACCAATATTCTGTCAAGACGCTGACCTTCTTCATTTTTCCCGACCGTAATACTTCTCAAGTCACACCTCTTAAGTCACACTTTTCAGTACTGATACTTACGCCATGAAGCTTTCGAGCACCTCACAGAGTCTTTTGCGTTCAAGTTCATCAGCTTCCTTTTCCTTAGCATCGTTATATGCTTTCTCACCGTATGCATCGGCACTTTTTAAGAAGTTCATAAATTTACCCTTGTCATCGGTGCAGGTAACTTTATATGCGAACGCTCTTCTTTTTAATATATCCTTTAGGTAATCTTCAAGCTTGTTAAAGTTTTTTACCGAATATACAAATATCTTATCACCGGTCACTACCAGATATGATGCTCCGTATGCTTTTTCCGTAGATGTCAAAAGCACATCGGCATAGAGCAGATTGCCTGCTTTCATTGCATCAAATATCTTGTCATAATCTTCCTTAGATACGGACTTATACGGTAAAAACAAGATCCACACAGTCATAAATCTTGCCGCAGGGATAACAAACAATGCTCCTATTATGGTAAATACATTTGCTTTAGATTCATATATAGATATACCTATAAGAAACAAACCTGCTGCCAGCAAAAAACATACAACGGTTATCAGCAGATTAAACTTCTTCATAAAGTTTATATAACCCTGCTCACCTTTTTTCTTAAAAGTCACTTTCAGTCCTCCTTAAAAAGCCTGCCGGTAATCCGACAGGTATATCAGTAAGATCATTCTATTCCATGTTCAAAGCATCTAATTCTTCCGGTTTAAGCTCTTTATACTCTCCCGGCTTAAGTCCTTCATCCAGTCTGATATTTCCCATGGTTATGCGCTTTAATTCAACTACCTCGCAGCCCACCCTGGCAAACATCCTTTTAACCTGATGGAACTTACCTTCATGTATCGTTACTCTGGCAGTTGAGAATTCCACGCCGTCTTCCACCGTACCGCTGTCTGTTATCTCAAGTTTTGCCGGTGCGGATACAAAATCCTTAAACTCAAATCCTTTAAGAAAGGCTTCCACTGCACTTTCGTTAAGTACACCTTTAACCTTGGCTATATATGTCTTATCCACGTGCTTTCCGGGTACGGTAAGCCTGTGTCCAAGTTCTCCGTCATTAGTGATAAGTAACAGTCCCGTAGTATCTTTATCCAGCCTTCCTACCGGAAAAAGTCCCTTTACCCCTTCAGCCTTAAATAAACCTATAACGTTCGGACTTTCGTCTCCGGGCTCGGGCTCTGTGGATGAGATATAACCCTTGGGTTTATTTAGCATGTAATATCTGTACCGGGTAAGTGTAAGCTTCTTTCCGTCAAGTGTTACTTCGTCGGTGTCCTTAACCTTTATTGACGGATCCTTTACTATACTATCGTTTATCTTTACACGGCCGGATTTTACGGCAGTCTTTGCATCACTTCTTGAAAGCCCGCCATAGTTTGAAAGTATTTTATCAAGTCTTTCCAACATATATTTCCTATATTTAAGCTTTACCCAAAGGATAACAGACTAAAGATATCTGTCACAAAAGTATCGGAGTATCCATGAGTATATCAAAGCCTTTTACATAATAATCTGCATTTTTTAAACTGACATTTATTTCCTGGTGTGCATATCTGTCATATACCGCACACACCCTCATGCCTGCGGCCTTTCCCGCCTGTATACCGGGAAGGATATCTTCAAACACTAAACATCTGTCCGTATTTACTTTTAGTTTCTCGGCAACTAAGAGATAGATATCCGGTGAAGGCTTTCCGTGAGGCACCTCGGACGAAGTATGTATCTCTTCAAAGTATTCATGTGCTTTAAGATTGTCAAGTACCGCATCGACCAGTTCTATTGAATTGCTCGTAGCCATACCGCATCTTATACCGCGTCTTTTAAGTTCCTCCAGGAACTCTCGCGCACCAGGTTTAAAATCAACCTTTGTCTTATAAAAATCATAGGCCATTTCATTCCATGCAGCCATCATGGTATCGATATCATCGGGCAGATTAAATCTGTTTTTTATATATACCGCCGTTTCTTTAAAACTCATGCCTTCTATACATCCCTGAAGATCATCCGGCAACTCATATCCGAAGCGGCCCAGATAGTCTATATCTATCTGTTTCCACATCCACATGGAATCTATCAGGGTCCCGTCCATGTCAAAAATAACTGCATCCGTGTTATCTAAAATGCCCATTGTTGCTCCTTTAAGGCTTTTTACTTTTTCCCTTTTTTCTTTTCAGGCTTACTGATGGATATACTGCTCTGGGTATCACCCTTTGCTTCGTAAAGGCAGGTATCAGCCTTCTTAAACAGTACGTCGGAAGAGATCCCGCTTTCTCCGAATGCTACACCACAGCTGACAGATACGGTAGGATCGTCATTCTCCTTTTCACTCAGGTCCTGATTGATCTTTTTTACCTTACTCTCAATAAGAGATATCAGTGAAGGACTGCTGTGGACCATAATAACTGCCATCTCATCGCCGCCAATCCTGCATGCATAGTCCTGAGCCCTGAAGTTCGATAATATCGTATTTGCCACTCTGGCAAGGATCCTGTCGCCGATATCATGTCCATATGTATCGTTTATACTCTTAAAGTGATCTATATCAAAAAGAATAAGAGTTGAAGTTTCCAGATCTATATTGTCGATAAGGAAATCATATCCGCGTCTGTTATACAGACCTGTCAGCTTATCATGACTGGCTTCGTATGTGAGCTTTTCCTTACTCTGCATATTTGTATGATGCATGAGGTTGTATGTTTTTGCAAGGAATTGTATCTCATATGCACCGCTTACGGGAAGATCCTGCTCATCACGTATAAGTTCAACTGAATACTTAAGCGGACGTATAACAAGTCTGTATGTAATAAATACTATAGCAAACATGGTGATAACGATCAGGATGGCCAGAATGTTTTCGATGAGCATCTGACGTGAAAGTCTTTCCGCATAATCCTTCTGTTTTTCTTCCATCTCATTATCAAGTTCATTTAAACAATGGTCGATATTGGAAGATATCTTATCCTTGCTCTTCTGATATTCCTCACCGTGCATCAGGAGCATAGCTTTTTCTTTCATTTGTTCGGAAGAAAGGTCTCCCGGCTGAAGCTGGACACTCTGTATCTCTTCGGGGAACTCCGAAATGTTGTATCCGTATGCTTCCACAGTAAGTCGAGCAGCATAATACTCTGTATCCATCAGGTTAACAGATTCATCCATAGCTGCGCTTAAGTCAAGATATGCCGCCGATCTGGTATTGCCCTGGCTTAACACCTGCAGCGCATTTTCACGTCTTTGTGTTACTTTTGCCTCGGTAAAATAATTATCCAGATACTGTCTGTTACCGGTAACGGTAAATACCTGCATCTGTTCGGTAAGATAATCCGATGCACGCATCAGCTCCGATGAACTGTTTTTGCGGTCAATTATCTGTTCGGTGAATTTATCCGCATCATTATAAATTGAGCCGGTCATGTTCATGGCTATGATCAGGCATACTGAAAACACTACGGCAGTAATGAGCATTACAATATTTAATTTCCTTAAATGAATACCATTGTTTTTCATAACAAAGACAAACTCCTTCCTTTTAGCCTGCACATACCTATAATACATTATATAACTATCAAATTTTGATGTCAACGAAAAAAGCCGACCGAACTATTATTTCGGTCAGCTTAATACATGATTTATTGAAGTCTCCACGAGGGCAGATACTTATTCTTTAATCTGCCTTTATCTATCTTTGCCCATCCTAACGGATACCCGTCAATTGCGACCAGACAGTATCCGTCCATGGCTTCCCCGTCTTCCACATCTATGCTCTCGCATTTAAGATATCTTACGGCACGTTCATCCGTAACAGACAGATCAAGTACATTTTTATACTCTTTTGTGCTTAAAGCCAGAGCAAGGGACTGAGAAGGTTCAAACCTGCCTGTTTTCATTTCTCCCAAGAAAAGTCCCGTTCTTAATACGCGAAGCCTTGAAAAGTCGGGCATATCCGCCGGCAGAAGAAATATCTTGTTATCATTTACCCACAGCCTTGATGCATCAACTTCCATCCCCAGCTTCTCAAAGAAATCAAACGCTTCATCACTGATCTTTTTATATTTTGCTCTTGTGCGGGTATCATAATCGTTTACCGCATCCGGATCATTTGTTTTACACCCTGTATCCTCTGCAGCAGAATCCGGACCTTTTTTCCTTAAAAGTGCTGCATAATGGCCTTCACCATGTACTTTATGAGGAAAAAGCCTGATGGTTTTATTAATGGCAGTATCACCGCCATCTACAAATCCTCTGCAGAATCCGGCGAACCTTGGATCGTCAAAGTCAATGGCATCAGCCACTTCCATATCAGGGAAATTGTCCAGTATAAACCTTATGCTGTCTTCATCCTCCAGTTTGGAAAAAGTACAGGTGGAATAAAGCATCATTCCTCCGGGTCTTAACATCTTTACCGCTGCGGGAAGGACTGTACGCTGTATATCCGCATAATACTGAGACCCGTACTGCTCCCAGTTCTTCGCAATCGAATGTACTTTTCTGAACATTCCTTCTCCGGAGCACGGAGCATCCACAAGTATCTTATCAAAATAACCTTCAAATCTTTCAGCCAGTTTTTCGGGAGCTTCACTGACTACAACCGCATTTTTAATGCCAAACAGCTCAACATTTTTTACCAGTGCCTTGGCTCTCGAAGCACTGATATCATTGCTTACAAGCATTCCTTTGCCTTTAAGCTTTGCTCCAAGCTCTGTGGTTTTTCCTCCGGGTGCGGCGCACAGATCAAGTACCCTGTCTCCGGGCTTTACGTCAAGTAACGCAGCCGGAAGCATGGCTGAAGGTTCCTGAATATAGTACAGACCTGCAAAGTAATAAGGATGCTTTGCAGGCTGCTCTTCTTCATTAGTATAATATCCGTTTTCTGTCCACGGGATCTTACCCGATACAAAAGGGACCGTCTTTTCAAATACTTCGGGAGTAACTTTAAGCGTATTACATCTTATCCCCCGCATATATTCGTTGTTGTATGAGACAAGAAAGTCCTCATATTCGTCCCCGAGAAGTCCCTGCATTTTTTTCAGGAATTCCCCGGGAAGCCAGGATCTGTTATCATTCATATCTTTTTTTATCTTTTTAACTTCACTTACAATATTATCTTAAGCTCTGAGCCCTGTAACCTTCGGATATCGTATCAAGTTCTTTTGCAAATCTTTCCAGATGCTCCAGATCTTCCGATGCATAAATCTTAAAGAATTCATCCTGGATCTTTATGATCTCGCGCTTATTGGCTGCCTTGTACAGATTCTGTATGTTGTTAAGGATATCGGCAACAAGATTGGATCTCAATGTAAACATATTCTGAGCATCCATGATCTCCTCTCGTACCTCTGCCATCTCACTGTCAAGGACTCCGATGGCATCAGCTGCTTTAAGCAGTCTTGCACGCAGGGACGCAGGCATGTTCTGTTTGTACTTGTACTGAAGCGAATGCTCGATCGTAGCCCAGAAATTCATGGCAAGTGTTCTTATCTGTATCTCAACATGAAGTTCCTTGGGTCCGTTTATCGTCTCTACCACATATTTTACGACCATATGGTAGCTGCGGTATCCCGATGCCTTTCGGTCCTTTACGTAATCCTGTTCCTCAATGACTATCATATCGCTTCTCTTACGTATAAGCTCAGCCACTTTATATATATCCTCAACAAACTGACATATGATACGGATACCGGCTATATCATCAATATGATCCTCGATATCATCAAGTGAAATATGCTTCTTCTGAACTTTTTCCAAAAGCGAAGAAATGGATTTAACCCTGCCGTAGATCTGCTCTATCGGTGAATAGAGTCCCGCATTCCTGTACGAATTCTGTACATGCTCAAACTTTACCTTGAGTTCATCCACCGCTAAGGCGTACGGTTCAAGGATTTCCCTCCACATTTGTATCTCCATAAACCTTCTCCGTTCAATATTATTTTATTGCTGTTCCTTCTTCTTTACTTCCTCTTCTGATGCCCCATATATAAATTTCCACAGAAGATCCCTGTTCTTTGCGATATCGATCTGTAATACACTCATCTTATCGACTGTCAGATAATTGTATGTACCGTCCTGAGGTATACGGAAATCCTCTATTACAATATCATTGATACCAATATCGATGATCATATTCAAATACTTTTCAATCGTCTCCGCATCCGCATCCGTTGTGACTAAGGGAAGACACTCCAGTCCGAATTTAAACAGATCGACATAACCAAGTTTCCTAAGCTGGGTGATTATAGCCCTGATAACCTCACGGTGTCTGTTGGTACGACCGAAATCACTATTTTCTTTTTCTTTTGTGGCAACATGTCTTACTCTGCTGTATCCCAATGCCTGGTCGCCGTTCATGTGGTTTAATCCTTCCGTCACATTACGGTTAGCCGGCTGGGATATATAATTGGTCTTATTTAGATAATCGGCTTCTTTCTTCGAAAGCTTAATATCTATTCCGCCCAAAGAATCAACTATCGTCCTGAAATCTTCAAAGTTGACCAGCGCGTAATTGTCCGGCACTATACCGAAGTTTTCCTTTAAGGTGTCATACAGGAGTGACACTCCGCCTTTGGCATATGCCGCATTTATCCTGTTGCTTTCTTTTCCGGGAATGCTTACATAACAGTCTCTCATAAACGAAGTAAGCTTTACGCTCTTTTCTTCGGAATTGATGGTGAGTAATACTATCGAATCAGTCCTTCCGCGGCTTGTGGTTTTGCCTGTGAGACTCTCTCCCGTCACAGGATCGATATTTTCCACACCTATCAGTAATATGTTCATTATGGTCTTATCAAATTTCAGAGGTACTGCTGTCGGCTCGGGAGTGATCACAGAAGTAGGGATAGGTGTAAGCAGATCCTTAAACTTATCTATGTCGTCCTCGGGAAGTGTAGGTACCGGAGACACATTTGCATCTATCTCTTCATGCCTGATATTACTGTCAATAAACCAGCTTACGATCTTTACTCCAAGTCCGCTGAATTTAAGTACCAATATGAGCAGAATGATAAATACTACGATCCCGCTTACAATATATATCCACTTTGGTACTTTTGAAAGGAATCCAAGTATTCCTTTTTTCTCTTCCTTTTCCTTTTTATCGTCGTCACCTTTAGGTCCGTCCGGATCACCGGAAGGTCCTTCGGGTACCAAAGGATCGATCTCAAGTGCAACCTGCTTGTTGATGGACTCTCCGAGACCTTCTATTATCTCATTGTCAGCCTCTTCATGTTCCATCTCAAGAAGTTCCTCGGCAAAATCATCCTCTTCGGGATTTTCCTGCACAAGGGGCTTGTCTGTAGGTGTTTGCTCCGTTTCCTTAGCTGCTTCTTCCGCTTCGGATAGCGGGATCAGCTCTTCCTTGTTTTCTTCCATTTAAAACTCCTTACTGTGATGCAGACTCCTCTTCATCAAGGAATACAAACTGATGAAGTTTTTTAATGTTCTGCTCAAGGTAGCCGTCAAGTACTATAGCATATGTGATATTTGTATATCCGTTCCATTTTCCTTTTCTGCCGCTGTCAACAAATAACTCTTCGGCAGGAAGCCTCATCTGGTTTATGGTAAATGTCTTATTCTCAACTACGTTTTC
The DNA here is from genome assembly GCA_017620375.1 of Lachnospiraceae bacterium. Classification (GTDB taxonomy): domain Bacteria; phylum Bacillota; class Clostridia; order Lachnospirales; family Lachnospiraceae; genus RUG11977. The sequence goes on along the minus strand of JAFZQN010000127.1, from coordinate 35,387 downwards.
CAGCAATTCGGAAAGCTGATCAACAGTCAGATCTGTATTAATGTAACCAAGGATATCCTTGAGTACCGAATACATGCTTGTAAAACTCAAACTCTTATACTGCTGTACTACGGCATTGATAACACGTCTGTGTCTCTGTGTTCTTCCGTAATCGTTACTTGCCCCTCCGAGAGTAACTTCCTTACGTACACGGCAGTATCCAAGTACCTGATTGCCGTTCATGTGATTCCAGCCAGGCTGAACAGTCCTGTATTGTTCCTTGGAGATATAATTTGTTTTACATAAATATGCTGCTTCTTTCTCACCAAGCTGAAGGTCTATACCTCCAAGCCTGTCAATGATCTTTTCAAAGCTTGAGAAATTAACAAATGCATAACCTGTAATATCTATATCATAGGTATTCTCTATGACCTTCATCAGAAGTTCCGCACCGTTTTTCTTCTTTTCTTCGGTCGTCTCTCCTGTTTTATAACCGGTAGCATATACCGAATTGATCTTGTTGCCGTAAGGTGTTCCGTCAGCGCCCACCTTATAATCCGGTATCTCAACATAGGTATCTCTGAGCAATGACACAAGCTTTATGGTATTATCCCTTGTGTTCACCGATAAAAGTATTATTGCATCGGTATTTCCGACACTGCTTGAATCAAACCTTATATTGCCGTCATTGTCAATGTATATACTTTCTACACCGAATAAAAGATATGTCCTTACATAATCCTCCGAACGGGGTGGCTTTTCAGTAACTACAGGATCGGTCACCGGATCCAGTTCAAGGTTTTCCGGAATATCCGGAACGTCGTCTTTATCTTTTGATGCCGGATCGATCTCTGTACCTGTGACGATATTCCCATCAGGATTCTCGACCAACTGTGTCCCTTCTCCGTCATCCTTATTCATCTGCTCGTGTGCCCACAGAGCGGCAAGTTTATAAACTATTTTTCTTCCCGGCTTTGTAAATGCAAGGAATGCAGCCAGAGCCAGAAGAAAAACAAGAATTCCGAGTATTATCTTAAAGGCTTTTTTACCGCCTTTTTTCTTTTTTGTTTCTTCTTCGAAATCTTCTTCGGTATAATCGTAATATTCGGCATCATCCCCGTCGTATAAAAGAAGCTCCTCGGGATCAGCCTCAAGTTCATCTATATCAAGAGCTCGTATTGCCTCATATTCTATAAGAGCGTCAATATCACCGTCATCAACGGTATCGTCAAACCTCTCATATTTTGCGATCGCTGTGTTTTTTGATGTTCCCGCATCTTTTGATTCACCTATATTATCAAGATCGTTCAGGTCAAGTTCCGGGAGATCATCATCAAACTCAAGATCATCGTCATCAAAATCACTCATTTGAAGTTCCTCATATATTTGTTATAAACTATTCGCCGCTGCTCAAAACCACTCATAAACCTTCCGGCTTCGCCGTAAGCCGCCGCTAAAGCGGTTTTAGTTCTTAAAGCTGTGAATAGGTGCAGGTATTCTGCCGCCTCTGTTTACGAATTTATCGCAGGAGAAGGTATTTACGGGCATAACCGGAGCGTAGCCGAATAATCCGCCGAAATTAAGCGTATCACCGACCTTCATTCCGATGGCAGGAATAAGTCTTACTGCCGTGGTCTTATTGTTTATCATACCGATGGCCATCTCATCTGCTATAACACCGGCTACGGATTCAGCAGGTGTATCACCGGGTATGGCTATCATATCAAGTCCTACAGAACATACGCATGTCATCGCTTCAAGCTTCTCTAAAGTAAGAGCGCCGGCTTCTACGGCATCGATCATACCCTGGTCCTCACTTACAGGTATGAAAGCTCCGCTGAGTCCTCCTACGTAAGAGCTTGCCATTACTCCGCCCTTCTTAACCTGATCATTAAGAAGTGCAAGTGCTGCGGTAGTACCGGGTGCACCGGGATACTCAAGGCCTATTTCCTGAAGTATCTCTGCCACACTGTCACCAACAGCGGGTGTGGGTGCCAATGACAGATCGACTATACCGAAAGGTACTCCCAGCTGGGATGCAGCCTCACGGGCCACGAGCTGACCGACACGTGTTATTTTAAATGCTGTCTTTTTTATTGTCTCGCAGAGAACCTCAAAATCAGCTCCTCTTGCAACTTCAAGTGCCTTCTTTACAACTCCGGGGCCGCTTACTCCGACATTGATAACTGATTCTCCTTCGGTAATGCCATGGAATGCACCTGCCATAAAAGGATTGTCATCGGGAGCGTTACAGAATACTACGAGCTTAGCTGCTCCAAGGCTTTCTGTACCGTATGAAGCCTTCGCTGTTTCCAGTACGATGTCACCCATACGTCTTACAGCATCCATATTGATACCGGTACGTGAAGAACCTACGTTTACAGAACTGCATACACGGCTTGTTACCTTAAGAGCCTCGGGTACGGAATTTAAGAATATCATTTCCTTATCCGTATTTCCTTTGGCAAGCATAGCCGAATATCCGCCTATAAGGTTAACGCCTACGTTCTCTGCAGCCTTATCAAGTGTTTCCGCTATCTTTATATAGTCCTCTTCCGTTTTGCAAGCCGAAGATCCGACAGTTGCAATGGGAGTAACGGATATACGCTTGTTTACTACCGGGATACCGAAGCTCTGAGAGATGTGTTCACCTGTCTCTACCAGCTTTCCCGCTTTTTTGCATATCTTATCGTAAATCTTTGTTGTGCATTCATTGAGAGATCCGTCTATGCAATCAAAAAGGCTGATACCCATGGTAATGGTACGCACATCAAGATTTTCATGCTGGATCATTTCATTGGTTTCGGTTACTTCGGATATATTGATCATGAAATTATACTCCTTAATATTAGATCCTGTGCATCATATCGAATATCTCTTCACGCTGAAGACGTATCTGCACACCTATTGATACACCCAGTTCATCAAGTTCTGATTTTACCTTTTCAAAATCCTTAATCCTGTCACCCATATCGGCTATCATCATCATATTGAAATATCCCGATACTATGGTCTGGGAGATATCAAGAATGTTAATCCCGTTATCTGCAAGGTAAGTACATACTCTGGCCATAATACCAACCTTATCCTTACCTACAACGGTAATAACCACTTTCTGCATATTAACGTCCTCCTTATTATCTTTAATTTCTTTCTGTATTATAATTATAATCACTAAATGTTACATAAATATGACATATATGTTACATTAAATGAAATTTATACGTAATTTTTAAATAATATTGTATATGTCTGATGCGGCATTTCTGCCTGCGACATCAAGTATCACAGGGCTGTTACAGCATCTTGTAAGCAACTCCGCTCTTACTGTCTCATATGCAAGCTCGGCATAATTATTATCCTTGCTTAAGTGTATGAGCATGATATATTTCAGCCTTTCACTGAATATCCTGCATAAAAGATCCGCTGCGGCGTCATTTGAAAGATGGCCTTTAGGTCCCGATACACGCTGCTTAAGATTATATGGATACTTCCCGACCATAAGCATATTTATATCATGATTTGCTTCAATACATATCGCATCCAGATCCTTAAGGCAGTTTACTATCCTGTCATCAAAAAAACCCATATCGGTCGCAACAGCAAATCTTTTGCCCTCAGACTCTATACGATACCCCACCGGGTCGGCTGCATCATGTGAAACAGCAAACGGATGTATTATAGCATCTTTGTAAGAAAAGTCAATATCCGGAACTATTTCCGTAAATATGCTTTCTCCGAAATCCCCGTCAAACTTGGAGTATAGAGCCTTTAAAGTCTTTTTCGTTCCAAAGACCTCCATGGGATATTTTTTTACAAAAGTCGATATGCCCTGTATGTGGTCAATGTGTTCGTGTGTTACAAATATTCCGTCTATGTCAGAAGGGTCAATGTCTATCCCTTTTAATCCTTCACATATCTTTTTAGCACTTATACCGGCATCAATAAGTATGTTCGCTTCATCCGTTCCGACAAAGATACAATTACCGCTGCTGCCGCTTGCAATACTGCAAAATTCCACTTTTAATAGCCTCCGAGTTCCATTACCTTCTTATTTTACCGGTATTTATGCCCAGTACAATTCCAATATATCTCCCTCTTCTACCGGAGTAAAGAAATCAGCTTCCACACCGTTTCTTTTACATACGATCCTTGTCCCCTGAAGGGTGGATGTATTGAACGGATAAAAATCCAGGACATCGACAAATGTATATGAGTTCTTTCCCTGAAGAAGCACCGATACATTATTAACCAGTACCTGCACATCCTTAGCCAAAAGCTCGCGGGTATTAAGACCTTCCACACTTACTCCCATGGATTTTATCTTATCAAGTTCTTCTGACAGGATCTTAGTTTTCTGCATAAGCTCTTCATATTGAACTTTTAATTCACCGGAGCCGTCATCCTTATCTTCCGGCTTATTTTTTACCGGTTCGGGAGCACTTTCTTCGCCCTTCTTTATAATATCTATAATGTAGTTTTCATAGATCTTTTCGTAAGGATCAAAAGTATCCAGGTCTATATCACGGTTGTTAAGTATAAGCCTGTATCCTTCCGGGACATCAAGTTTCTTAAACAGTTCACCGGCATAATAGTGATCCGATATCTCAACGCTGTCACCGGTAAGGATCTCATAATCCTTTGTTTCTTCCCTGCCGTTAACTTTTATCTTTCTTTCAAATCTTACCTGTTTACCGTTTATGATAAAGAATATCCCTTTTTTGTATTCATCAAGTCCACCGACCCTCATATGTCCGTCTTCACCTACGGTCGACTGCTTGACTATGATTATGTCATTCCCCTTTACAGGTGTTATGACACCGCATTCCTCACCGTTTACCATTATAAATGCGGATTCTCCGTTATGTCCCTTTACTGTTTTGATATTCCCGTTCACGGTAAATACAAGGTCTTTTCCCTTTTTGGGGAATATGTCTGCATTTCCCATTCCGATACTGAGGACAGCATCCATCACGTTTAACTTACCGTTATCATACAGCTTGATATCCACTCCGTTGATCTTGACCACTATAAAATTGTTGTTCTGTTCATAGTAGTTAAGACATATACCTATGGGAGTTACCATCATCGGATCGTTTACGGGTGTGTTGTCCGGAGTAACTATATTGGTAAATACTTCTTCCCCACGAAGTGCCACACGCTGAATGGGCAATCCTATTGCCTGGGATAAAAGTCCAGCGAATTCGGGATTTTTACCGCCACCTCCGACGATAAATACTGCTCCGACCCTGTCACCGCCGTTTAATTCCGTTATCTTATCAGCTATGAGTCCTGCAAGTTTTTTAAACGGCTCAGAAAGTACCTCTTTTATATAAGACGACGTAACCGTCTGCTTAGTTCCCATTACATCCGTATAAGGGATATCTTCCATATTGGCCGAAAAATCAAGTTTAACCTGTTCGGCTGTGGCAAAATCCGTAAGAAGTGCGTACATAATGCTTTCCGTAAGGTAGTCTCCCGCACACGGAAGCATACCGTAGCCGGTTATACTGCCTTCACGGGTGATACATATATCGGATGTACCCGCACCAATATCTACAAGGGCCAGGTTCAGGAGCCTGAACTTCTCCGGGATTGCCACATTGATAGCCGCTATGGGCTCAAGTGTAAGGTTAAGTACCTTTAATCCTGCTTTATCGCATACGGAATACAGACCGTCTATAACATCTCTCGGAAGGAATGTGGCAAGCACATCTGCCGAGATCTTATTCCCCCTGTGTCCTACAAGATTTGTCAGCTGAACATTTCCCAGATAATATTTTACTATGGAATATCCGACACAGTAATACTCCGTACCGTCTTTTTCCGTGGATCTGAGCTTAGCATGGGCCTGTTCCATACCCATCAGTTCCATGGTATATACCATGTCCTCGGTGACTGCCATATCATCACCAAGATCGTAATCCATTCTTATATTGACTGTTTTAAGCACTCTTCCCGCTGCAGCTATGCATACCTTATCAAGTGTCATGTTAAGCTCTTTTTCAAGCTCGTACTTGATATGGCATACTGTATCGGCCACTTTTCCGATATCATGTATCTGACCGTCGAGCATGGCTCTTGTCTCGTGGCATGCTGATTTCTGTGCCAGGATGATAAACTCTCCGGAGGGTTTCCTGTATCCTACAGTACCCACTACACTCCTGGTACCTATATCAAGACCGAAAACCATATTGTCAAAGGATTTAACCTCATCCATCTGTCTTTCTCCTCTATTTTTCTTAACTTTCAGCAATTAAGATATGCGGATATGATCTTGATCATATCCGATTCGGTGACATCCTCACCGTTCGGAACAGTCCTGTCGGATCGTCTTAAGAATTCTTCTTCAGGCTGTTGGTTTTTAAGGAACATTTCGGTTTTTTCGGTACTGTATCCCCTCATTTTAATAAGCCTTGAGCTCCTTGTTGCCAAAGGTGCGTATACATACCATACCTCATCGCACATCCTGTCGATCCCCGCTTCATATAAAAGTGCGGTTTCCACCATGACTGCCGAAAATATCTTTCTTTCGTCCTCTATGGCAATGATGGTATTGATCTCATCTATCACTGCAGGATGGGTTATCGCATCAAGTTTTTTTAAGAGTACAGGATCGTTCATGACCAGCTTTGACAACGCTGTACGGTTTATCTCGCCGTCTTCGCATAACAGATCGTCAGTCATACCCGAAAACTCTTCAACCACACGCTTGTAGCTGATACCGCCCTTCTGCATCTGCCTTCTGGCAATCTCATCCGAACTGATATGAAGTACCGAAAAATTCTTTTCTGCCACTTGAGCCACAAAGGATTTTCCGCTTCCTATCCCTCCGGTAAGTCCGATTATCCTCATACCGCTTCTGCCCTTTCTTTATCATCAGTGAGCATCATACCAGCTTTTACCGGTGGATGCTCCGACCTCAAGTACCACAGGCATATCCGCTGCAGCCTGCATTTCTTCCGTCATTATCCTTTTTACGGCTTCCGTATCCTGCTCATTTGCCTCCACCAGAAGTTCATCGTGGATCTGAAGAAGGAGTCGGGCCGAAGGTATTTCTTTCTTTAATCTTCTGTACACTCTAAGCATTGCGATCTTTATGATATCAGCCGCACTGCCCTGTACCGGTGAATTCATTGCTATTCTTTCACCAAAGGACCTCTGCATAAAGTTGGAGGATGACAGCTCGGGTATCGGACGTCTGCGTCCGAAGGCCGTAGTACTGTATCCGTCCTTGGTGGCTTTTGCCTTACACTCATCCAGATATTTTTTTACACCCGGATAGGTCTCAAAATAGCTCTTTATATATTCTTCCGCTTCTTTTCTGGGAATATTGAGTCCTGTACCCAGTCCGAAGGAGCTTATGCCGTATACTATACCGAAATTGACAGCTTTTGCCCTGCTTCTCAGCTCCTTGGTCACGTTTTCCAGAGGTACCTTGAATACCGCAGCAGCAGTACTTAAATGTATATCCGCGGAGTTTCTGTATGCAGATATAAGTTTCTCGTCCCCTGACAGTGATGCCAGTATCCTGAGCTCTATCTGAGAATAATCGGCATCGACCAGGATTTTCCCGGGTTCGGATACGAATACCTTTCGAAGCTCACGACCTAGTTTCTCCCTTATGGGTATATTCTGGAGATTGGGTTCCGTACTCGAAAGCCTGCCTGTGGCAGTAACCGTCTGATTTAAACTGGTCCTGATCCTTCCGTCCTCATCTATATACTCATTAAGTCCGTCCGCATATGTGGACTTAAGCTTGGTAAGCTGCCTGTAGTTCAATATCTTTTCTACTACGGGATCTTCGATCTTAAGCTGTTCAAGTATGTCTGCCGAAGTGGAATATCCGGTCTTGGTCTTTTTTCCTCCCGGAAGTTTCAGTTTTTCAAAAAGGATGACTCCGAGCTGTTTTGGTGAGTTAATGTTAAATACCTCACCGCAGCCGGCATATATCTCCTCTTCAAGTACTTTTATATCGGCATCAAGCTTCTTACCGAAGCTTATAAGCTCATCCTTAAGTACAGCGATACCGTTTTCTTCCATTTCTTTAAGTACCACCGTCAGAGGCAGCTCGATATCATTATATAAGGAAGTCATCCCGCTATCATTAAGCTTATCTTTTAACAGGGGAGCACATTTTGCAAGTGTTTCCGCCTCGCAAAACAAATATTTGCCAAGTTTTTCCTTTTGTGTAATGAAAGCTTCCGCCACGGATGCTTTCCCAAGTATATCCTGTTTTGATAAAGGTATATCAAGTTCCGCTATTGAAGCTGCTACGGCGTAATCATAGCCTGATGAAAGAGGATTGATCAGATATGCTGCTATTGAAACATCAAAGCAGTTTCCATACTCGGATATACCGGTGTATTTCATGAATTTTTTAAGGTCTGCAACCGCAAGCGGTGTTCCGCTTTTAACCAGACGTGCCATAAATTCGGCTATTACCGCTCCGGTGATAAAGCCCTCAACGTATACGGCATAGTTCTTATCACCTTTTGAGAAGGCTGCACCCAGTATTTTTTCGGGTTTAAAGCCATGAAATCGTACCGTGTCATCAACTGCAAGAGAGACACCCGTTACATCTCCGCCATCCGAAAGTGTACTGATAAGTGACGCAAATTCAGAATAATCCGATATCACTGTCTCCTCATTCTTTTTTTCCGGCTTGGTCTCTTCGGTATCCTCTATACGTAGGGAACTGAATTCCAGTTTCATAAATTCCTGTCGTGCTTTAGCGGTATCCAAATGAAGCTCCAGGGATTCAAGTGTTACATCCTCCATCGGGATATCACATTTTATATCAGCCAGCTTTTTACTGATCATTGCCGCTTTTTCCCCGACAAGCTCGGTCTCGCTTTTCTTTAAGAGCTGTCCTAAGGGTGACCTTGATATGCCAAGCTTTTCCTTCCATTCCAAAGCTTTAGCCTTCTGTCCCTTTTCATCAAGGTCTCTTATATCGTCATAAAGTGCATCTACCGATCCGTATGCGGCTATAAGTGATACTGCCGTAGCAGGTCCTACACCGGGTACACCTTTTATATTGTCGGAAGAATCTCCCCGAAGTCCCTTTAGTGAACTGATCGATCCCGGCCATACTCCGAATTCACTTTTAACAAGTTCGGGAGTAAGATTGAATGCTCTGTCGGGAACACTGTCATCATGCTTTATACCGTATTTTTTATAAAGGGCCTCTGTTTTATCGGAGCTTGCATGCATAAGCCACAGATTGGTCTTTTCTGTTACAAGCTGAAGATAATCATTGTCCTTTGTAAAAATCTTTACGGGAACCTTATCCTCAAACTTACGTGAAAGCGTACCGCAAAAATCATCAGCCTCAAAATTGTCATCCATAAACTGCTTTATGTTCATTGATGAAAGCAGTTCTTCACATAATATGAACTGATCCTTTAAAGGTACAGGTGTTTCACCGCGGTTACCTTTATAATCGGCATATATCTCGCGTCTGAAGGTATTTCTGCTCTTATCCCATGCCACTGCCAGATACTTCGGCTTCTGACTTTTAAGTATCTTTAAGAGCGTACGCATAAATCCGTATACGGCATTGGTGTATATACCGCTTGCGGTCTGCATGATCTTATGATAATGCTTCTTTTTTTCCTCATCTGTTTTAGCGAACAGTATCTCACGCGGAAGGTTACCGTAATACTGTGTGGTAAGCAGGCTGGAACCATCCACCAAAAGTAAATAATCGTTATCCATTTTCTTCTCCGTCCCCATTTTCTGTAAGGGATTTATCCAAACAGCAGAAGTGCCACTCCGGCTATGATCGCAGATACTCCCGCGATAAGGAAGCCGTATGCCGCATCCGCCCTTTTATCCCTGGTATCGTTTTTGCCGCCGGAACCGAGCTTCTTTTCAAGGCTTGCCATGTAATTGGAGGTTTCCTTGCCCGAATCGTTATCAAGCTCCTCTATAACCGAAAATATAACGTGGTATATCTCCAGTTCCTCATGACAGGTCTTGCAATTCTTCACGTGCTCTATGAAGTCCTGCCTGTCATATCCCGAAAGCTTTCCCGCCAAAAAACTTTCTACCATGGATTGGTATTTTACACATTCTCTTTTCATATACCGTTATCCCGCATATATTATACGCTGTGTGCCGTGTTTAGCTGCCTGCCCCCAGTCTGGATGCTTTCAGTTCGTTTCCGGGCAGTACAAGTACTGTCTTTTCCAATACAAAACCGGGTGATACAGGGCTTATCGAGATTGTATTGACTCCCTTTTCAAGTCCGATACTTACCTTGGTGGCTCTAACGTTTTCTATGACTGCCATGCACCATTCCCTGCAGGAGTTTTCTCCGCCCGCATATCCTTCGGGTATGGTATCGACCTTTATACTGTCTGTACCGTTTACCTTCAGCATACATGATATCCTGTTATCCGGTGATGAAGGATTGGAAGGAGCCGTATAAAGATACATGGTATATTCTCCCTTTTGTGGAGCATATACACGGTACTGTACCTCGGGACCTGCCTTAAAGAAAATATCCTGCGGATATGCTTTTATAGCTCCGCCCATTTCTCCGGGCAGCAGTCTTCCGAAGTTCTCTATCTCCTTAAACTCTCCGTCGTTACCTTTTATAAGTTTTGAATACTTAACCGCAGGTATTTCACATGTACTGCCGGTAAAAACGCATAAATTATCTTCTGTATTTTCGATCTTCTCTTTTGCCTTAAGTTCAAAGAACACTTTTACGTTTCCTGCGCTTGTTTTTATGGTAAATTCGTGTTTACCTTCAGCTGCTTCTTCTTTTGCCGTAACATATATCACAGCGTCGTTTTCTGCATCTGCAAGTCCGGATAAAACAAACTTATTGTCTTTTCCCGTAAATACTATATCCTTGTCACTGCATTCTATGGTATAGGTGACAGGGTTACGTCCTGCTGAAGAAACAGTGAAGCCTCCGCAGTCACGATAATCAAATCCCGTAAGTTTTAACGGGCGTGATGTCCATGCTCCGCCGCCGCTAAATGCATCCGAATCGTTATCCGATACCACTACATCGTTTCCTGCTTCAGGCTCAACATATACCATTACAGGCAGCCTGCAGCCTTCTTCATTCCAGCTCCTGAATCCGATATGCTTGGACATTCCCATCCCGTACCATTTGCCGAATTTCATGGTGTGGAAGCTTTCCGTAAGCTTCCTGTCCTTATTAATGCATTCTTTTATCATATCAGCATATCTGTTGGCGATAACTCTTCCGGAGAAAGCGCATTTTTTATTGTAAGCGGAATATATCTGCATCTTTATAAGATTATATGAAGCAAGTGCCTGGAAACCGATAAGACTGAAGAACGAATTCCTGTTTTCTTTATCCAGTTTTTCCATGATATTTTCTGTTTTTCTTTCCAGTTCCAGACATATATCAAGGACTCTTTCCGCTTCGTTATAGTGATTGATACTGAAGGTCTCGGAGGAACATACTTCGGGCTTAACTATATTGTTGAGCCTCATGTATCCGTCGGCTGTCTCCAGGATATCTTCCAAAACCTCAGCATTTAAATTACCAAACTGTTCGGATATCAGATCTTTAAGATAGTTTGTATAGGATCCGGGAGCTTCTGTACCGTATCTGTCAAAATCATATGCCAGATCCATAAAGTACTTAAGAGGGATCTCCTGATTCTTAAGATCGCCAACATTAACTATCCATATGTCACGTATACCGAAATCATATGCAGTTGTCATCTGCTCCCAGATCTTCGGAAGATATGAACTGTTTACCCATTCATATGATACCGGACCGCCATGATAATCAAAATGATAATACATTCCGTAGCCGCCTTTATGGCTTCGTTTATCATCATCCATCATGAGACGCAGGTTGCCGAAATTATCGTCGCAGAGCATAAGCGTTACATCGTCAAGTCCGTTCCAGTCTTTAAGTCCGGGTACTTCATCGCTGCCCTTATAATACTCTTCCACTTCCTTATATACTGCAAGCATGAGCGGACTGTTTCCGTCCGTATATTTTGCTATAAGCTCCTTCTGACACTCTATAACGCTCTTTAACACGTTGATATTATCGATAAGTCCGGCATCATCAAACAGCTTTGAATCCTGTTCGCCGCGCATACCGACTGTTATTACGTTTTCAAATTTACCGTTACGTTTGAGTCCGTCCTCCCAGAACTTTATGATACCGTCCCTGTTGGTAAGGAAATTCCAAGCCTTTCCGTATTCCTCATGTTCCTTGTTAAGGTTGACGAACTCAGAGCCCGCCCTGCAGCAAGGCTCATGATGGGATGTTCCCATAACAACGCCCAGTTCATCTGCCAGCTCTGCCGAAGCTGTGCCGGGACCGTCTTCACTGAATGTGGAACTCCACATAGCGGGCCACATATAGTTTCCTTTGAGCCTTAAAAGATATTCAAATACCTTCTCATAGCATTTTACGGTAAAGCCGTTAAAGTTCTTATTACACCAGTTACCGAATGCAGGCCATTCATCGTTTATAAAGAATCCTCTGTATCTGACCGAAGGCTCTTTTGAAATGCCTGACACCTTAACCTTAAGGGTATCCTCCGCACCGCTGTCGATACAATCTTCACTATCCTCATAAAAGTATATTTTTCCGTATTTTACAGGTACGGCATCTCCGAAATAGATTAGAGGTGAAACACCTATCACCTCAGACAGATGTAAGAGTCCGTATATGGTACCTCTTTTTTCGCTTCCGGCAACTATCACCTTACCGTCAAGAACATATATGCCATATACTTCACGTTTGCCTTTGATGGCTCCGGGATCTATCCCGTATATAGCTAAAGTCTGATCTATAAGACCGGATATACCGACAGTACCTGCTATGATGCCTTTGATATCTTTAATATCCGATGCTCCCGCATCAATACATTTTACCTCAGCTTCCTTTCCGCTGATGAGCCCAATATCATCTGCCAGCCAGCCGGCTGCTGTCTTAACTCCGCTGTATTCTTTTGTATCAAGGTAAATTTCTGAAGTCCTTATGCCATCGGAAAGCAAAAATGCCATATCTTAATCCTCCCAATACAAGTATTAGATCAATCCGCACAAATAACCAATATACATTGTAGCATTTCCGTACCAAAAAGTAAAGGAAAGCAAAATATTAATTATTTATAAAAATCAAATCCCGACTTGTAATTAATTTCATTATTTGCTATACTACTAAAGTTGTAAGAACTACATCTTGTTTTAAAAACTACATTCCATTGAATGTAAAACTACATAGGAAGTATAAAATGTATAAATATGGTATTGATATAGGATCCACTACCGTCAAAGTAGTGCTCCTGGACGAAAACAACAATAAGCTTTTCAGCGATTACAAAAGGCATTTTGCCAATATTCAGGAAACTCTGGCAGATCTTACAGCAGAGGCCTTAGAGAAGTATCCTGATATAGAAGCAGCCTGTTCCATCACCGGTTCGGGCGGACTTGCCATAGCCGAATTTCTTGGTATTCCTTTTACCCAGGAGGTTATAGCTGTATCCACTGCCATAGAATCGCTTCCCGTAAAGCCCGATGTTGCGATCGAGCTCGGCGGCGAGGATGCTAAGATCATATACTTCGGCTCCACTATAGAGCAGCGTATGAACGGTATCTGTGCCGGAGGTACAGGTTCCTTCATCGACCAGATGGCTTCCTTACTTAAAACAGATGCAGCAGGGCTTAACGAATATGCCAAAAGTTATAAAGCTATATATCCCATAGCTGCACGATGCGGAGTTTTCGCAAAGAGTGATATCCAGCCCCTTATCAATGAAGGAGCCACTAAGCCCGACCTTGCCGCATCTATTTTCCAGGCAGTTGTCAATCAGACTATAAGCGGTCTTGCATGCGGAAAGCCCATCAGAGGAAAAGTCGTATTCTTGGGCGGTCCTCTTACCTTCCTTTCCGAATTAAAGGCTGCATTTATTCGTACATTAAATCTTAACGACGAAACAGCTATCTCTCCTGCCGATTCACATCTGTTTGCGGCAGCAGGTGCAGCACTTTCGTCATGTCTCCTTCCCGGCGGACATCCGAAGGCTGCAAGCGATATTCAGTATTTCAGTCTTAAGGATTTATATACAACTTTAAGAAACCATGTAAATATCAAGTTTGAAGTAAGCCGTATGGCACCCCTCTTCTCATCAGAAGATGAATTTGAAGCGTTTAAGAAGAGACACGCATCGCATTCTGTTAAGAAAGCTTCTCTTGATAATTACAAAGGCAATGCCTTTTTAGGTATCGACGCAGGCTCCACCACCACTAAGGTTGCACTGGTCGGTGAAAACGGCGAGCTTTTATATTCATTCTATTCAAACAATAACGGCAGTCCCCTTAAAACTGCCATCAGATCCATAAAAGAGATATACGGTATGCTGCCCGAGGGTGTGAAGATCGTACGTTCCTGTTCCACAGGCTACGGTGAAGCACTTATAAAGGCTGCCCTCATGCTCGACCAGGGCGAAGTTGAGACTGTTGCCCATTATCAGGCTGCTGCCTTCTTTGACCCCGAAGTAGACTGCATACTCGATATCGGCGGCCAGGACATGAAATGCATAAGGATAAAGGACGGTGCGGTTAATTCCGTACAGCTGAATGAGGCATGTTCTTCGGGATGCGGTTCCTTTATTGAGACCTTTGCAAAATCCCTCGATTATGAAATATCCGACTTCTCACAGATCGCTCTTTTTGCAGAGAATCCCATAGATCTCGGAAGCCGCTGTACCGTATTTATGAATTCCAAGGTTAAGCAGGCCCAAAAAGAAGGTGCTACCGTAGCCGATATCTCGGCAGGCCTTGCTTATTCCGTTATCAAAAATGCATTATATAAAGTAATAAAGGTTACCGATCCCAAGGATCTGGGCGATCATATAGTAGTTCAGGGCGGAACCTTCTATAACAATGCTGTTTTACGTGCATTAGAGTCCATACTCGGCTGTAATGCCATCCGTCCCGATATAGCAGGTATCATGGGTGCTTTCGGCGCCGCTCTTATCGCAAGACGCGACTATGATAAGAGCACTCCCACCACCATGCTCACCATCGAGCAGATATCAGCCCTTACCTTTGAAACATCCATGAGCAGATGTAAAGGCTGTACCAATACCTGTATGCTCACCATCAATAAGTTCAGTGACGGGCGCCGCTTTATCTCCGGTAACCGTTGTGAGCGCGGTATCGGCGGTGAAAAGAATAAGGACAATATCCCCAATCTCTATGATTATAAGCTGGACAGAGTATTCGGATATACTTCGCTCCCCGAGAGCGAGGCTGTAAGAGGTACCGTAGGTATACCGAGAGTATTGAACATCTACGAAAACTACCCGTTCTGGCATACTTTCTTTACCAAGCTTAAATACAGAGTAGTATTATCTCCTCTTTCGAGTAGGAAAATATATGAGATGGGTATCGAATCCATCCCTTCGGAATCAGAGTGTTATCCCGCTAAGCTGGCACACGGACATATCATGTGGCTGTTAAAGGAAGGCTGCAAGTTTATCTTCTATCCATGCATACCTTATGAAAGAATAGAAACAGAAGGTGCGGGCAACCATTATAACTGTCCCATAGTTACCTCGTACGGTGAAAATATAAAGAATAACGTTGAGGAACTTCGTGCAGATGATATCATCTACATGGATCCTTTCCTTTCACTCGAAAGTGAAGAGATAGTTACAGACAGACTTGTTAAACTCTTCTGTGATGAAAAAGCACCTCATTACCAGAATTTCACACACGATGAAGTCATGGCCGCATCAAAAGCAGCATGGCTCGAACTGAATGCTGCCAGACGTGACGTTGAAAGAAAGGGTGAGGAAACTCTTGATTATTTAAAGCGTACCGGTCGTAAAGGTATTGTACTTGCCGGTCGTCCTTATCATATCGATCCAGAGATCAACCACGGTATCCCTGAGATGATCAACTCATACGGTGTGGCTGTTCTTACAGAAGACAGTATCTCTCACTTAGGAAAAGTTGACCGTCCTCTTATAGTCGTAGACCAGTGGATGTACCATTCAAGACTTTATGCTGCCGCATCCTACGTTCGTACTCAAAAGAACCTTGAGCTTGTACAGCTCAACTCCTTCGGCTGCGGTCTTGATGCGGTCACAACCGACGGTGTATCGGATATCCTTAATGCATCCGGCAGGATCTATACCGTATTAAAGATCGACGAAGTAAACAATCTTGGTGCTGCAAGAATAAGGATTCGTTCTCTTCTCTCAGCCGTTAAAGACAGGGAAAAGAATAATTATATCCCTCACGTTCATTCCGCAGCTGTTGAGCGTGTAGTTTTCACAAAGGCTATGAAGAAGACCTATACATTGCTCGCTCCCAAGATGTCACCTATACATTTTGAAGTGTTGGAAGCTGCCATAAAGTCCGAAGGATACAATCTTGAGATCCTTCAGAACGATGACAGAAGTGCGATAGATGTAGGACTTAAATACGTAAACAATGATGCATGTTATCCTTCTCTGATCGTAGTAGGCCAGGTTATCCAGGCTCTTCAGTCCGGTAAATATGATGTTAACCGTGTCGGTGTCATCTACACACAGACCGGTGGCGGCTGCCGTGCTACCAACTATATCGGTCTGATACGACGTGCACTTGCAAAAGCCGGTATGCCTCAGGTACCTGTACTGTCCATAAGTACTTCCGGTATAGAGAAGAACCCCGGATTTAAGTTTACCCCTTCGCTTATAGTAAAGGTTATGCACGGTCTTTGTTACGGTGATATCTTCCAGAAAGTTTTATATCGTACAAGGCCCTATGAAAAAGAACCGGGTTCAGCCAACGCTCTTCATAAGAAATGGCTGGATATAGTAACCAAATCTCTTTCCAGAAAAGATTTTCGTTATACCTTCTTCTGGTCAGAATACAAAAAGAATGTAAGAAATATCATTAAAGAATTTGATGAGCTTCCTTTGATAGAAGGTCTTGTAAAACCCAAAGTCGGTATAGTAGGCGAGATCCTGGTAAAATATGCTCCCATGGCAAACAACAACCTTGTAGATCTGCTGGAAAGAGAAGGTGCAGAGGCTGTATGTCCCGAGCTGCTCAACTTTATCCTCTACTGTTCATTCGATGCAAAGTTCAAATACGAATGCCTCGGTAAGAGCAAAAAGGATGTTAAGTATAACAAGATGATCATCAAGATCGTAGAATTCTGCCGTAAGGAATCAAGACTTGCTTTTGAAAAGAGCAAACGTTTTGAGCCTCCTATGAGAATAGAGCATCTGGCTGAACTTGCTTCTCCCATCTGTTCTCTCGGTAACCAGACCGGTGAAGGCTGGTTCCTTACAGGTGAGATGGTTGAACTTATAAAGTCAGGCGTACCCAATATCGTATGTGCACAGCCGTTTGCATGTCTGCCTAACCATATCGTAGGTAAGGGCGTTATAAAGGAGCTCAGACGTCAGTATCCCGAGTCAAACATAGTTGCAGTTGACTATGATCCGGGAGCAAGTGAGGTTAACCAGCTTAACCGTATTAAGCTGATGTTATCTGCGGCTCTTCGTAAACTCGACGCATAATTATGTCTTAGTCACGGGCGGCAGTAATGACTGCTCACGGTATATGATCATAAAGCATGCAGAGAATATGCTACAGTTTTGAATATATTGAGACAAAGAAAAACCCGGTTATCAAAACCGGGTTTTTAACGTTTCATTAGTGGTCGGTCGGAACATCAATTTTCTTTATCTTCTTCCGCGATCCTGATATGCACCTCTTTAAGCTGCTTCTCCGTTACCTCGCTCGGAGCTCCTACCATGACATCCTGTGCCTTGCCGTTCATCGGGAAAGGAATAACCTCTCTGATGGACTCTTCGCCTGTGAGCAGCATGATCATTCTGTCTACTCCGGGAGCTGCACCTGCGTGAGGCGGTGCTCCGTAACAGAACGCATTGTACATAGCGGGGAACTTGGACTTAACCTCATCCTCACCAAGACCTACAAGGTTGAACGCCTTAACCATGATCTCGGGATTGTGGTTTCTTACGGCACCCGATGCCGACTCATATCCGTTGATAACTAAGTCATACTGGAATGCATTGATGGTAAGAGGATCAACCTCACCTTTCTCTGCTTTCTCAAGCACCTCTAATCCGCCGTTGGGCATGGAGAAAGGATTGTGACAGAACTCAAGCTCGCCGGACTCCTCACCTATCTCGTACATAGGGAAGTCAACTATCCAGCAGAACTGATACTGATCCTTGTCCATGTGGTTAGGACAGAGCTGACCGAGTTTTGAACGCATAACACCTGCTGTCTTCTGTGCTGCATCAAGCTTATCGCATGCAGCTATGCCAACGAAATATCCGGGCTTAAGATCAAGAGCAGCTGCTACCTTGTCCTTTACAGGCTGGATAAACTTGGCGATACCGCCTACTATCTCACCCTGCTCGTCCATACGGAACCAGTAGGTCTTACGTGCTGTCTGTACTTCTACATCAGCTACTAACTGATCGATCTGCTTTCTTGTAGCTGTGAAGTCGGATACTGTGATCACCTTTATCTTCTTATCTGTAAATGCATCAAAGCCGATACCTGTAAGGAGCTCTGTTGCATCCTGTATCTCAAGATCAATTCTTAAGTCGGGCTTATCACTGCCATACTTTTCCATAGCCTCACGGAAGGGGATCCTACGGAAAGGTGCGGGAGAAATCCTCTTATATACACCGTACTTTTCAAATACGGGAGGAAGTACTCTTTCAAATACACCAAGGACATCATCCTGAGAAGCAAATGCCATCTCCATATCGAGCTGATAGAACTCACCGGGAGTTCTGTCACCACGTGCATCCTCATCTCTGAAGCAGGGAGCTACCTGGAAATAACGATCGAAGCCCGAGGTCATGAGCAGCTGCTTAAACTGCTGGGGTGCCTGGGGAAGTGCATAGAACTTTCCGGGGAACTTACGGCTCGGAACGATATAATCTCTTGCGCCTTCAGGTGATGATGCTGTAAGTATGGGAGTTGTGATCTCCAAAAAGCCTTCATCGGTCATAGCTCTTCTTAAGTCAGCCACTACCTTGCTTCTAAGTACTATCTTTGATTTTACTTCGGGATTTCTGAGATCAAGGAATCTGTACTTAAGTCTGGTATTCTCGTCGGCTTCCTTGGATCTGTTGATCTCAAAGGGAAGTTCGTTATATATACATTTTCCGAGTATATCTATTTTCTCGGGTACTACTTCGATATCTCCTGTGGGAAGGTTGGGGTTCTTGCTGCTTCTCTCTCTTACGATACCTGTTACGGAGATGGTTGATTCATTGTTGATCCCGTCTAAGATATTCATCATATCTTCGGTCTCAACCACTATCTGTGTGGTGCCGTAAAAGTCACGGAGTACCAGGAAACCTAAGGTCTTGCTGACCTTACGCATATTTTCATACCAGCCGCATAAGGTAACGGTCTTTCCAACATCACCGATGCGGAGTTCATTACAGTTGTGTGTCCTTGATTGTGTCATATTGTAAAGCCTTTCTGTTTCATCTTGATTTTTCGTAAATAAAGTTTATAAATGCTGTCCTGTCTTCGTCGGGAAGCTTCTCAACATCGATAACCAGTGCATTATCATCGGATATGTACAGTAACAGATATCCCTGATAATTCGCCATCTTAAATACCTGTGGATATATATATTCGGCTATGGAATCGATACCAGACAAAGTAAAGAATTCATCATAAAATCTGTATACTGCGGTAACACTCTTTTTCTTCTTTATCTCATATCGCTTCATCTGGTTATCCTGGAATTTCTCTTTCCCGGAGAACTTGAAATACAGTAGAAGGAAAGCTACCGTTATGCCGACTATACATACGAATGTACTGCCGAGATATGTGGCATATCCTACAAATGCTACATATATCAAAGCCATAACAAGCTCTTTTTTAATATTCTTAAACCAGAAATTATAAGTACTGTATGCTTCGATAAGCTTTGCATCGTAGTCGGTCTCTACTTCGTACTTTATATTTGTCAGATCTACCTTTCCGTCTTTTCTTCGCATACGGAAATCGTAAAGTTTTTTCGATACAGTATCTATCTTTTTCTTCTTTTTCTTCTTCTGCTGCTTGCTTATGATATACATGATCACCATGAGCAATATACCGCCGCCGAAGAAACATCCTATGGTTATCCAGGTCTTTCTGACTCTTGCGGAATATTCTTCCCTGGTCATCTTGGTGGTAAGCTTTATGTGGTTGATAAAGTCCAGAAGCAGTTCCTCTTTGAGGCCTTCCCTGTTCCTGCTGTCGTCCATACTAAACTGTATTCCCATACCGTTTACTATGGTACCGTAGATGACTTCCGAAATACCGTCGTCGGTAGTCTGTACGACACTGACCCTGTACATTTTCATATCAGGATGATCATATGTACTTACGTCATATACAGTATCTTCCATCTCCGGTAACTGTTTCTTTGCATATGCTATCAGATCGTCATCACTGTATTCCGTAATATCAAATGTTTTTAAAGCTTCATCCGACTTTTTCTGTATGAAATAGATATAGGAATGTGTACCCGGTATAAAATACACTGCAACAACACCGCGGGATTCATATTCCTTCTTTATAGTACCCGGATCATTGATCTCGGCATCCACCCATCTATAATCAGCATCCTTCAGAGAGGTATCAAGCACAATGTAATCCTCGGGAACATCGATCGTCAGATACTGCATCACATACTTATCTGTCCTGTATCCGTTTTGCGTTTCGGTGCCCGCTGCCTGTACCGGCAGATAACATATTAATCCTAACACAAAGAGTAGGCTTAATACTAAGCCCACTCTTTTTGCATTTGCATAAATCATTAAAAACTCCAATCAAATTGTATCTGTAATTATCTGATCATCCTTCTGATACTGCGGGGAAGCATGCTTGTAAGATCATCCAGGCTCAGACCGTTTCTTGAAAGCTTGTCAAGAGCACGTGTATACATATCAGGCATATCTGCTGCTTCGCAGTTCTCGATCATCTTATCCCAGTCAAGATCCTCTAAGAAGTCCTTGATATCGTTGTTGTTCTCGATATCAACAGTCTTTGAAGGAGCCTTGATAGTAGAAGCTGAAGACTTCTTTAATGAAAGATCTGCAGTTAAAAGTTTATTCTTATCTTCTTTAAGCTCTATATTAACCTTTGAACTCTTTAATACAAGATCGAAATCAACAGTAAGAGTGATACCTCTGAATGATGATGAGCCTGTAAGCTTAGCAAGGTCATACTCAAGCTTTCCTGAAGGGTTACCTGAAAGAAGCTTTCTTACATCAACATCGAGGAAGTCGATAGAAGTTCTTACAGAACCGGAACGAACATAGTTAACTGTACCGGATACTTTGCTTCCGCTGATGGTTCCGTCGATCGAATAACCTTTTCTTAACTCATCGTTTCTGTACTCGCCGATCTCGAATCCGAAGCTGTCTTCTTCACCGATAACATACTGATAAGCATATACAAGCTTAGCGTCTGCATCGAAAATATGCTGTGCAACAATATCTCCTGCTCCGTCAACATATACTTCAAGTGACATCTCATTGTAATGTCTGTTGTCGATATTATCAAGCTCATTGTTGATACCGTCATAGAATCTGTCAACAAATTCTCCTGCCATACCGGTATCTTCTATACGAACAAGGATCTTCTCAAGCTCACCATCATCAAGTATTGCATTATATAATGCATCAAGAATGTCCTTCTGAAGATCTTCATCAAGTACTACTCTGTATCTGGTGTACTCACCCTTAGCCTTGCCTACGGAAAGCTTAACGTCCTTCTTAACGTTGTTAATTTTCTTGATCTTTGAAAGTGCTACCTCGGTATACTTTGAAACAAGACTCTTGATTTCTTTCTTGGTAGGAAGTGCTTCCTTAAGCTGTTCCATCTGCTCGATCTTCTCAAGATAATCCTCGCTGCCGAGTTTATCGGAAAGATCGATAGCAGCATATTCGCTGTTAAGGAGAGGTAATCCTATATATGCCATTGCATCATTTAAATCTACGATGAAATCAAAGTCAAACAGAGTTTTCTTATTGGCTGTGATACCGCCGTTGATCTGGAAGTTTCCATCCTTCATAGCAAAAGCAGCTTCAACTTTACCGGTCTTAAGCCATGTAAGATCAACGCTCTTGCCCGATGCCTTATATAACATATCCAATAAATCTTCTGCATCTTTGCTGATCTCAAAATCACCTGAAAGAGCAAGCTCTGACTTGTACAGATCAAGTAATTCCAAGAAATCGCTCTCATAAGCTGTAGCAAGCATGTCTGCAAGATCCTCAACTGCTGACTGCTCTACACTTGCAAAGTAACTCTCATCTGAAGAGAATGCTTTCTTAACCGCATTTCTTGCAGACTTCGATAATAAGAATATCGCTGCAACTACAACCACTACAGCTGCAACTGCGATAAGTGCGATCTTTACAGGTGAGATACCCTTACCTGTCTTTTCCTTCTTCTGCTTGGGGGGCTTTTCAGCTACGGGAACAGCATTCTGTACCTGATCCTGTGCTATCTGTGCCTGAGCCTGAATCTCCTGAGGAACTGTTGCAACTTCCTGCTGAACAGCAGCTGCTTCCTGCTGTACTTCAGCTGCTTCTGCCTTTACAACCTCAGCTGCCTTAGCAGCCTCTTTCTTTACTTCTTTTTTTACTGCCGCAGCTGCCGCCTTGCTTCCGCAATTAGGACAAAATGCGCTGCCGTCAGGTATCTTGCTTCCGCATTTTTCACAAAACATAATATACCTCCATATAATAATAAGATGTAAAAAATTGCAAATAAGATATTTACATATAAATCTAATTTACTATTTTAACGCTACGGCAGATAGATGTCAACAAAATTTTATTGTGCTCTGGTCAAAATAATACATTGCAAAAGCATGATTTTATGATAAAATGGACATATGATTTATCACTATTACATATAAAGGAAAGGATTCTTTTTATGAAGTTCGGATTTTTTGATGATGCAGCAAAAGAATACTGCATAACCACTCCTTTTACTCCTCTTCCCTGGATCAACTACCTTGGGAATGACGGTTTTTACGGCCTAATCTCCAATACCGCCGGCGGCTACTGCTTCTATCGCGATGCAAAGCTCAGACGTATCACCAGATATCGTTACAATGATGTACCCGGTGATATAGGCGGAAGGCTTTATTACATTAAAGACGGCAATACCGTCTGGAGTCCTGCTTACCGTCCCGCAGAGACCGAGCTTGACAGCTACGAATGCAGACACGGTATGGGCTATACCACATTTAACAGCAAGAAGAACGGCGTTAACGCAAAGCTTACTTTCTTCGTTCCTTTGGGAGATGCCTGCGAGCTTCATAAACTTGAGGTTTCCAATGAGTCAAATGAGACTAAGGAACTTACATTATTCAGCGGCATAGAGTGGTGTCTCTGGAATGCGGTTGACGATTCACAGAATTACCAGAGAAACTTAAGCATCGGTGAGCTTGAGGTTATCGGAAGCACAATCTACCATAAGACAGAGTTCCGTGAGAGACGTAATCACTACGCTTTCTTTACCGTAAATGCCGAGATCGACGGTTTCGATACAGACCGTGACGTATTCCTCGGTGCAAGACGTGCATGGAATAACCCCGTAGCAGTTGAAAACGGAAAGAGCGGAAATACAGTAGCAAGCGGCTGGTATCCTATCGCAAGTCATTCAATTAAGGTTACTTTAGCTCCCGGCGAGAAAAAGTCATATGTATTCCAGTTAGGTTATATAGAAGTACCCAACGATCAGAAATGGGAATCAAAGGGCGTTATCAATAAGAAGCCCGCTATCGCTCTTATCAATAAGTACAATACCACCGAAGCATGCGATGCAGCTTTCGACGCATTAAAGAAGTACTGGGAAGATCTGCTCTCCATTTACCATGTAGAGAGCAAGGATGAAAAGGTTAACCGCATGGTTAATATCTGGCATCAGTACCAGGTTATGGTAACATTCAATATGAGCCGTTCCGCTTCCTACTGGGAGACCGGTATCGGGCGTGGTATGGGATTCAGAGATTCCTGTCAGGATCTGCTCGGTTTCATGCATCTTATCCCCGAGAGAGCACGCGACAGGATCATCGATATCGCTTCCATCCAGTTTGAGAACGGTTCAACATATCATCAGTATCAGCCTCTTACCAAGCGCGGTAACGCAGATATCGGCGGCGGCTTCAACGATGACCCGTTATGGCTTGTAGCTTGTACCGCTGCTTATATCCGTGAGACAGGCGACACTTCGATACTTGACCATCCTACTCCTTTCAACAACGTTGAAGGCAGTGAGAAGCCCCTTATGGAGCACTTACGCAGAAGCATCAACTTCACCATCAATAACAAAGGACCTCACGGTCTTCCTCTTATCGGACGAGCAGACTGGAATGACTGCCTGAACCTTAACTGCTTCTCAAGCGAGCCCGGCGAATCCTTCCAGACCTTCGGACCTTCAGAAGGCCCTGTTGCAGAGTCTGTATTTATCGCAGGTATGTTTGTTAAGTACGGTAAGGAATATGCCGATATCTGTGAGCATATCGGTCTTACCGATGAAGCAGCTGCCATCAGAGCTGAGGTAGATAAGGTTAAGACCGCTACCGAGGAATTCGGATGGGACGGCGAGTGGTTCCTTCGTGCATATGATGCATACGGAAACAAAGTTGGTTCCAACGAGTGCGAGGAAGGTAAGATCTTCATCGAGCCTCAGGGCTTCTGTACAATGGCCGGTATCGGTCAGGAGAAGGGATTCGGTGCTAAGGCACTTGATTCCATCTACAAGCATCTGATGAATGATTACGGTATCGAGATCTTAGCTCCCTGCTATACCACATACCACTTAGAGCTTGGCGAGATTTCCTCTTATCCGCCCGGATACAAGGAGAACGGTGCTATATTCACACATAACAATCCTTGGTGTTCTGTAGCAGCTACAGTTATCGGTGATGCTGAGAAGGCTTTCGATATCTATAAGAGAAGCTGTCCTGCATTCCTTGAGGATGTAAGCGAGATCCACCGTACAGAGCCTTATGTATACAGCCAGATGATCGCAGGTCGTGCTGCAGCTCATTACGGCGAGGCAAAGAACTCATTCCTTACCGGTACAGCTGCATGGGTAGTGGTTGATATCACACAGGCAATACTCGGTGTACAGCCCACTCTTAACGGTCTTGCTATCAAGCCTTGCGTTACAAAGGATTTCGGTAACTACTCTGTAGTACGTAAATACAGAGGCGCTACTTATAATATAAGTGTTATCCAGGATGGCGGTAAGTCCGGTCTTTACGTAGACGGCGTACAGAAGGACGGCAACCTCATTGTAGCAGAAGAAGGCAAGAAAGTTTATAATGTAGAGTATTACATTTGACAGTAAATTTGTTTGAGACTACATATAATATACAGGAAAACCCCGAAGGATCTGAGATCCCTCGGGGTTTTATATTACGCTTTTATCGTTTTTACAACCTTTGCGGAAAGACACTTATTAAACAGATGTGGGCTTTTGCAGATTTTTTCTTCTTTCGCCCTTCATCATACGCTTATTCAGGTACATTTCCCTGTCGGCGCGTTTATATACATCTTCGAATACTTCGTCATCTTCCATGTATGC
Organism: Lachnospiraceae bacterium; assembly: GCA_017620375.1. Classification (GTDB taxonomy): domain Bacteria; phylum Bacillota; class Clostridia; order Lachnospirales; family Lachnospiraceae; genus RUG11977. The sequence continues at coordinate 9,791 of JAFZQN010000127.1, read as the reverse complement.
ACAACCCATTGCAAATTTATAGGTTGATAATATCATATCGGAACGTAATTTCATCTCCGTCGATTCTATGATACTTTTTTCTATACCAATACAGACTATTACGAACTCATCTCCGCCTATTCGGTAGAAATGCATACCCTTGATCAGGTTTTTCCTTATAACCTGTGCGGCTCCGCGTATGGCATCATCTCCTGCCGAATGACCCTGAGTATCATTGATTATCTTAAGGTCATTTAAGTCTATGGAGAATACCGCTACCATATCCTTACTCTCAAGGTTTTTCGTATCGGCGTAAAAGCTTACACGGTTCAACGCTCCTGTCAGTATGTCTCTCTTAAAGTATTCCACATGCAGGAACATATAGAAAAATGCAACTACAAGTGAGATGACTCCTATCAGGATACCTCTTAACATGAAGAGCGTCTCCACTCCGGTACCGAGCAGTGACAGTACTGTAGATATACATACAACCACGGTTTCACGCCATCTGTCATACTTTAAGATGTGGATACCGTATACAAACAATATCACGGAATATATGAATGATACAACGTGCGGAGTTAATCCTAACGGTCCTCTTACAAAATCACCGTTTTCTGCATATGTGAATACCAGATCTGTAAACAGCGCCATAAAGGTGATGACTATATTCACAAATGCCGGAATATGCAGCAGCATTTTCGCTCTATGACTTTCATCCCTGATCTCGATAAAGATAAGTGAAAGCATAAGCGTTATACGGATATTATATCCGAGTATGGTAATGATCTTGTGTATGATCGTGGCATTATGTCCGTTGACCATATAATAATCAAAGTTGTCGATCACTATAAGGAGTATCAGGAAGAATATCGGTTTTATGAACATTACCGTTACTTCGTGCTCATATACATCATTGAACCCGATAAATATAATAAGGAAGACAATAATACACAACGGCAGAAAATTGATCTGTACCATTTGCTGCAAGAATTCATCGTACATATATATGCCCTCCTCTCTTGCTCGTTATAATTCTTGATAGACTCGCGGATTGCTTTTGCAATCATCTTATTTAGTATATCGTACTTTTTTACGATTATTATAACGTTTTACATAACGTTTTTGCGTGTTTTTTTATTATTTTCAATCACAGACTGCCTTTATGGCGGCCATGAGCTCTTCGTAGGTCTCATATGCGGGGAGTTCGGGATAATCAGCCTTGATCTGGGCGGTACTCTTAAACAGGAAGCCTGCCTTGCTGTTAAGTATCATACCGAGATCGTTATGGCTGTCGCCGGCAGCTATAGTCTCAAAGCCGATGGACTGTAGTGCTTTTACAGTACTTAACTTAGACTTTTCACATCTCATCTTAAAGCCTGTGATCTCGCCATCCTCTGCTACTTCCAGAGTATTACAGAAAATGGTGGGGTAACCGAGCTTCTTCATAAGAGGGCCGGCGAACTGTGAAAATGTATCGCTTAAGATAAGCACCTGTGTAAAGCTTCTGAGCTCATCCAGGAACTCCTTGGCTCCGGGCATGGGATCTATCTTTGCTATAGTATCCTGGATCTCTTTTAATCCTAAGCCGTGCTCCTTTAATATACCTATCCTGAATTTCATAAGCTTGTCGTAATCCGGCTCGTCTCTTGTAGTCCTTCTGAGCTCAGGAATACCGCTTGCCTCGGAAAAGGCGATCCAAATCTCAGGTACAAGTACACCCTCTAAATCCAAACATACTATATTCATTTTTACATATACCTTGACGCAGGCATGGTGCATATCGGTGATCTGCCTGCCTTAGTCACCGAACATTAAACAATCAGTATCCCGTTTAGTATAATACCGTGGCTGTGTTTTGTCAACTGACTGTCAAACGCCGCTAAATCGGCATTCGACGTTTTTGTCAATTTTCACAAAATAGAGGTATGCCCCGTTTAAAATTTTTACTTGCCTTTTTTGTATATAATTGTTAAAATAAATAGGTTTTGTAGGATAAGTAGGATTTTTATATTTTTAAGAGGTTTAAAATGAAACGCGAAGATATCAGAAATATAGCAATTATCGCACACGTAGACCACGGTAAGACCACGCTCGTCGACGCACTTCTCCGTCAGAGCGGTGTATTCAGATCAAACCAGGTTGTTGAAGAAAGAGTCATGGACTCCAACGACTTAGAGCGAGAAAGAGGTATCACAATCCTTTCCAAGAATACCGCGGTTAATTATAACGGCGTCAAGATCAATATCATTGACACTCCCGGCCATGCAGATTTCGGTGGCGAGGTTGAGCGTGTATTAAAAATGGTCAACGGCGTTATCCTGGTAGTTGATGCTTTTGAAGGTCCGATGCCCCAGACCAAGTTCGTATTAAAGAAAGCTTTGGAGCTTAACCTTCCTGTTATATGCTGTATCAATAAAATAGACCGACCCGAAGCTGACCCCAAGAGAGTTATCGACGAGGTACTTGAGCTCTTTATCGAGCTTGATGCAAGCGATGAACAGCTTGACTGTCCTTTCGTATATGCTTCGGCCAAGTCCGGTGTGGCTATCTTAGAACTTAGCGATACACCTCAGAATATGAGGCCTCTCTTTGATACCATCTTAGAGTACATCCCCGCTCCCGAGGGTGACCCCGACCGTGGTACCCAGGTACTTGTAAGCACCATCGACTACAATGAATATGTAGGCAGGATCGGTGTAGGTAAGGTTGACAACGGTACCATCAAGGTAGGTCAGGAAGTTTTGATCGTTAACTATCACGATCCCGATAAGACAAAGAAAGTTAAAATAAGCAAACTTTACGAATACGACGGATTAAAGAAGGTTGAAGTACAGGAAGCAGGTATCGGTTCGATAGTAGCTTTCTCGGGTATAGAGGATATCCATATCGGTGATACTCTCTGCTCTCCCGACGATGTAGAGGCCATCCCTTTCCAGAAGATATCAGAGCCCACCCTTTCAATGAACTTTGTCGTTAATGATTCACCTTTGGCAGGTAAGGAAGGCAAATGGGTTACATCACGTCACTTAAGAGACAGACTCTTTAGAGAGCTAAATACTGACGTCAGCTTAAAGGTAGAGGAAACAGATACTACTGAAAGCTTTAAGGTATCCGGACGTGGCGAGCTTCATCTTTCGATCCTTATAGAGACCATGAGACGTGAAGGTTATGAATTTGCGGTAAGTAAGGCACAGGTTATCTTTAAGAAGGGTGAGAACGGCGAGAAACTCGAGCCCATGGAAAAGGCATATGTTGATGTGCCCGAAGAGTTTTCCGGTACAGTTATAGAAAAGCTCAGCACACGTAAGGGCGAACTTCTCAATATGTCAACTGTTTCGGGCGGTTATACCCGTCTGGAGTTCTCAATCCCCGCCAGAGGTCTCATCGGTTACCGCGGTGAGTTCATGACGGATACAAAGGGTAACGGCATACTTAATACGATATTTGACGGATACGGTCCTTACAAGGGAGACATCTCCTTCAGAAAACAGGGAAGCCTGATCGCTTTTGAAAGCGGTGAGTCGGTTACATACGGTCTTTACAATGCTCAGGAACGCGGTACTCTGTTTATCGGTGCAGGCGAGCAGGTATATGCCGGCATGGTAGTAGGCCAGAGCGGTAAGGGCGAGGATATAGAGCTAAATGTATGTAAGAGAAAGCAGATGACAAATACACGTTCATCAAGCGCTGATGAAGCATTAAGACTTACTCCTCCGAGGATCCTTTCGTTAGAGCAGGCTCTTGAATTTATCGATGATGATGAACTCCTTGAGATCACTCCCAAGAACTTAAGAATCAGAAAGAAGATACTTGATCCCACTTTAAGAAAGCGTGCCGGATTCAAGAAATCCTGATATAAACTCTTATTAATAACATAAAAATAAAACTCTGGCCTGGTAATCTTCCGAAACGAATTGACTTTGGTGTCAATCTCGTTCGGAATGTTTACCGGGCCAGAGCCTTTTTATATAGCTTATTTTTCGGAAGACGTAACAGTCTTCTTTCTTATAGTCTCCAATCTCTTGAAAACAAAGGATTCAACATCCTTCATTTTCTTAATCTTTGCCTGATCAAATATATCCGTATAGATTTTTTTCAACAGTTCGTTTGATACGGAACGTCTTGTTTTTTCCTGTGGTGGTCCGCATAATCTGAAACGTTCCGCTGCAAGCAGGCTGTTAAATGCTCTCTCCCCATACCATGAGAACATTTCGCCGACAAATGAAATGATATTTGCGGTTTCTTCATCTATGATATCTGATGTATCAAGCTTATATATCTCAGTCAGATCTTCTGTAAGCATACTCTTTAATTCCGGATTGCTTTCCATAAAAAATACACCGTCTTTAAAGCTCTGTGCTACGCTCTTATAAGGTGAGTTACCGTTTCCTTTTGTAGGTTGGTATATATCTTCAAATATAGGCTTGTTTAAGAATTTTAATGATAGTATCTGTGACCACAAAAGGATCACGTCCAGCTGTACTTCCGTAGTTACCCCCGGGCAGTTGTCAATAATATACTGGGATACGGTAAGTATCCTGCTTTTGAGTATCGGATCATACAGTGTATGTATAGCTTTTCTGTAAGCCACACCGGTAAGAGTATCCTTGTTTTTTACAAGCAGATCCCGGAATCTGTTTTTATCGGTGTAAAGCCTGTATAATTCCCTTGAATATTCATTGTTCGGGATGACTTCCATATTACCGTACAGTATTATCGTTGTCTCTCCCCACCCGAGAAGTGCAGCTAAAGGCTTTTTGCCGATATCGTATTTACTTAACAGCTCTTTAAGTTCTTCCCGGTTAATGCTCTTCTCCATATATGACCCTCTGATTTATGTACACGTCAGAAAACATTTGCTATCAGCCACGGAATACCATATGAGATAAGACACATGATAACGGTAGCCATCAGCAATCCTAAAATAACTGCAGGAAATGCCTTTTTGAATTTTATATTTAATAAGGAAGCGATAAGTGAACCGGTCCATGCTCCCGTACCCGGAAGCGGTATACCTACAAACAGGACAAGTCCTATAAACTCATATTTTTTGATCTTTTCGCTCTTACCCATCGACTTGTTTTCAAGTTTTTCTACTACGGGCTTAAACAGTTTTGTCTTCTTTAACCATGTAAATATGGGTGTGATAAGAAGCAGGATAAACGGAACAGGTATGATATTTCCGGCTATACATATACCTATCGCTTTAAAGAGCGGGATACCTTTTATGGCAGCTATGATAAGTCCGCCTCTAAGTTCAATAACCGGTACCATGGAAATGATGAAACATACCAGTTCATCCGGGAGTCCGGAAAGTTTTCCCGCAAGCTTTCCGGCAAATGAATCGTTTACCTCTTCCTCGGACTCTGATGTAAATGCAGCAGTCTCGTTTCCATTGGTATTCTCATCCTTTTTTGAACTGCATGCAGTCATAATCATTACCGAGAAGGTCATGATAAGAAGCAGCAGCATGACTCTTCCTGTTCTTTTTATTGTAAACATGTTATACTCCTATTTCTTTATTATTACTCTTTTGTCTGATTCTTTTTTTTACGGGTTATCCCATAACAAAATAAAAGCCCCAAACCAAATGTTTGAGGCCTATGTGTGTGACAAGATTCGAACTCGCGACCTTCTGGTCCGTAGCCAGACGCTCTATCCAGCTGAGCTACACACACATTCGTTTCACAACGACAAGAGATATATTACCTCAAAACCACGTATATGTCAAGCAGTTTTTGAAATAAATCAGCCAATTTCAATGTCAAGTTCAACAGGGCAATGATCCGATCCCATAATATCCGAATGTATCACTGCATCCTTAAGATTACCCTTAAGTTTCTCGGATACTACAAAGTAGTCTATACGCCAGCCTGTATTCCTTTCCCTTGATTTAAACATATATGACCACCAGGAATACGCATCCTTTTTATCGGGATAAAAGAACCTGAACGAATCTATATAGCCGCTTTCTAGAACCTTGGTAAAACAGTCTCTCTCCCTGTCTGTAAAGCCTGCGTTCATATGGTTGGAATCCGGGTTCTTAAGGTCTATCTCCTTATGTGCCACATTAAGGTCTCCGCAGTATATCACGGGCTTTTTCTTTTCTAACCCTTTTATATAGGAAAGAAATGCTTTTTCCCATTCCATCCTGTAATCGATACGTGCAAGTTCACGCTGTGAATTGGGCACATATACGGTCACAAAATAGAAATCCTTATATTCTGCCGTTATCACCCTTCCCTCATGGTCATGCTCTTCCACGTTGATACCGTAAGTTACCGATATAGGCTCTTCCTTTGTAAAGAGAGCTGTACCAGAATAGCCCTTCTTTTCGGCATAGTTCCAATATTGATGGTACCCTTCCGCCGAAAATTCAAGCTGCCCTTCCGAAAGCTTTGTCTCCTGCAGGCAGAAGATATCGGCGTCCACTGACTTAAAGAAATCCATAAAGCCCTTCTGCATGCAAGCTCTCAGTCCATTTACATTCCACGATATAAACTTCATTCATTTACCTCTCTTTGGATCTTAAGATCTTGCCTTATACACAACAAACGGGAAGAACTTTAAGGGCTCTTCCCGTATATAGAAAAATCCTATCTTTCCTTTTTTAACGGACCGCTTCTGTAGGATGAGCTTCCCGGCTCATTCTCAAAATAATTGCTCTTTGCACTCTCTTCAAGACCGCTTGTATTCGGAGCAGGTCTTGAACCGCCGTTCTGATAATTACCGTACTGAACATTCTGATTGTTCATATTGTTACCCGGTCTGTAATTCTGGTTGTTTCCGCCGCCGTACTGAACGTTCTGATTATAGCTTCCGTTGTTGGGAGCATATCCGTTATATCCGTTCTGTCCGGGACGTCCGCCCTGACCGCCCTGTACGTTTTCATAACGTCTTTGGTTATTATTCTGACGAGCGTTGTTATATTGTCCGTTATTGTACTGCTGGTTGTAATTGTATTGCTGGCCGCTGCTGTAATTCTGATTGTTGCTGCTGTAATACCCGCCTGTCTGACCGGTACGCTGTGCATCTCTCACATCTCCGGTCATACTTGCATTATAATTCTGACCGTTATATCTTCCGCCGTATCCTGCACTCATCCTGTCCTTTGAGCTGTAAGGATTAGCGCCGTGATTAACCGTGGAACTGTAAGGATTGGCTGAGGTATTGGGTCTGTTATTATTGTTAAATAACTTGCCCATCTCGATACCAAGCTTATTGGCTCCCTGACCTACCTTTTCGCCAATCTTTTCAGCAGTCTGGCTCATACGCTGGCCAAAGCTGCCTGATGTGGAATTAAATCCGTTGGCAAAACTCCCAGCAGCCTGTCCGGCTCCGTTAAATACACCCTGTGCATTCTGCTTGGGACTCTCGATCTGCGGACCGTTATACTGTTCCAAAAGCTTTTTTTCTTTCGAAGATTGTATTGCTTTTCCTATACCGCATCCGGCCATAAGTACACCGGTTCCGACCAATCCTGCAGCTATAGTTATTGCATGTGTGAACATGCTCGCATCAGTAAGTGCGGGAGAAAGCTTAACGGCTCCGATTATGGTACATGCAAGTACAGCGATCGCAACGCCCGTTCTTTGGAAAAACTTCTTTATCTTTCCCACTTGATAAAACCTCTTAAATCTTGTCTAAATGATCAGCTCTTAAGCTCCATCAGCTTCTGCTTTAACTCGCCTTCGATTCTACCGAGTTCGACTTCGGCTGCCTGACGCTTTGCCTTACCTTCGCTCTGGATCTTCATTACCTCGTCCAATGTGCTTATAAGGTTCTCATTTGTAGTCTTTAATGTCTCGATATCAACTACCGATCTCTCTGCCTCCTTGGCAGTCTCAATAGTAGCCATCTTTAATGTCTCGGCATTCTTCTTAAGGAGTTCGTTTGTCATATTGGTAACAGCTGACTGAGCTGCTGTAGCCTGACGTCCGTGCTCAATACCGAGTGCCAGTACCATCTGTGATTTCCACAGCGGGATGGTGTTAACGATAGAGGATTGGATCTTCTCTACCATCAATGTGTCATTGTTCTGAAGCATTCTGGTCTGAGGACCCATCTGAATGGAGATCATACGGGTAAGCTCAAGATCATGGAGTTTCTTCTCAAAACGATCGCAGAGATTTGAGAAATCATTATAAGCCTGTGCATCTTCCTGTGAACCACTCTCTTCAGCTTTTTTGCGAAGTTCCTGAAGCTCACCGGCACGTACCTCTGCAAGTCTCTTCTTACCTGCTATGATATACATGGTAAGTTCTTTATAATACTTGAGGTTAAGATCGTACATCTGGTCAAAGAGGGCTATGTCCTTCATAAGTGTAACCTGATGCTGCTCAAGCATTTCTACTATCTTATCAACATTGGCCTCAGCCTTTGTGTAATTAGCCTTCATTGTGGCTACGTCACGCTTCTTCTTCTGGAACCAGCCTGCGATACCCTTCTTCTCAGGCTCGTCTAAGGTTTTAAGCTGAACTACCAATGATGAAAGTGTCTCACCGATCTGACCGAGATCCTTGGTCTTAACACTGTTCAGTGCTGATTCAGAAAATGATGCGATATGCTGCTGTGCAGCGGATCCGTATGTCATAACCATATTTGAATCGGAAATATCGATCTTGGATGCAAAGTCATTAACAATAGCCTTTTCCTCTTCTGTAAGCATATCCTCATTGATCTGTATAGGATTTGCTTCCTGCTGAGCCTGCTGTCCGTTCTGCTGCTCTGCTTCAGGATTAAGTGTAAGTGTAGGTGCTGCAGGAACAGCAGATACCTGTATAGCCTGAGGCTGTGCGGGAGCGGCTACTGCCTGGGGCATTGAAGGAGCCTCAATAGCAGTGGGGGCTGCAGGTGCTGCCATAGCATTAGGTTCAAGTGTTAATGAAGGTATTCCGTTATCCATAAAAAATTTCCTCCTCATCAATCCGTAATTCACCGGATTCTTAGATAATATACCATACGGTTTAAATATATCATAGAGTAGATTTTCTTAAATAGTCCTTAAAAAATCCATTTCTAAAGCAAATTACAGGATTGTATTTTATCTTAAGCCTGTAATCGCGTCGTCTTTAAGCCCTTCCTGTGCAAGCATTCCTTCCATAACTTTTATCTCTGCGGAAATATCAAGCGCATCATCGGCATAAAGTGCATCCAGCTGTTTATCGAAGGCAGCTAAGGAGGTATCCATCATTTCTTCCACCTTACCCTTTGTACCGTCGATATTCATTCCGGAAATACCGGTCTCATCCATCCTGTCATAAGCATTTAAAAGCTTAAGAGTGGTAGGAAGATAATAATTGAAAAACTTCCTGACCTGTCCTTTTTTGGAAGGATTCTCTACTATGAAGTTAACTATCTTTGTAGTTACTTCTTCAAGATGGATTATCTGTCCGGATACCTTTTCATCCTCTATAGCCTTGTCGAGTCGTCTCATTTCAGCTATAGCCTTTTCTTCTTCATCAAGAAGTGCATCTATGGATGCATCTCCGGTTCTCGGTCTCTTCTTGATGCCCGGATCGGGTTCCGGTTTCTTTTCCTCTTGCTTTTCGGGTTCGGGAGCCGGTGTTGGATTTTTGGAAGTATCTTCAAGTTCTACAAGCTGTTTGGGCCAGAACATTTTACTGATAGCCCAACCGCAGAAAGAAGACATACCTGCCAAAACCATGCCGGAAGCCGTAGCCGGAAAGATTAGTACTCCGCCAACAAAAGCTGCTGCAGCCACATATATAGGTCCTGCCGAGCTCCAGGGGCTTTTTTTGAACGTTTTCATCTAAAAAGTTGCTCCTTTTTAACTACGGGATTATCTT
>JAFZQN010000126.1 GCA_017620375.1 Lachnospiraceae bacterium | reverse complement strand
CGCCTCCGATGACGGTCTGTTTGCCTTTTTCAGATTTAGAAAATCTGACCGTAAACTCGAGAACTGTTTCGATAATAGTTGTATTTTTATCAAAAGTATTATATCATACTTTTATTACTTTGTGTTAATTAAATGACATTGACCCCGTCCCCATGGACCATTCCGCGGTATGCTCTATATTTTGAATGGCGATATCCGGCTGCATGGCGACCTCGAGCGGCATGTCCTTGGGAGTGACTGCATATATCTCGTCCACCCCTGCCACATCAGATGTCACATCGGTGCTCCCGCAAAAAACGATCACTCGTTTTCCATACTTTCTTGCCAGATGCGATACGCCACTTACCACCTTACCTCTGGCGGTCTGACTGTCTATCTTGCCTTCACCTGTTATTACGATGTCGGCTCCAGCTATGTCTTTTTCTAGTTCGAGTGCTGATATGACTATCTCTATGCCGGGCTTTAGTGTGGCACCCAGATACGACTTTAGTGCATATCCCATCCCACCTGCAGCTCCTGAACCCGGGTAGTCGGGGTCTGTGTCAGGCATCACCTTTTGGGTTAACTCTGCATAGTGTAAGAGCCACAGATCCATATCTGCTATGTCTTTAGGTCCTGCACCCTTTTGAGGTGCGAAAATCTTAGAGCATCCGTTTTCTCCGCACAGCGGTATATCCACATCACATGCGACCGTAAACTCGCATTGCTTTAAGTCCGGATGTGCACCTGTTATATCTATGTCTGCGAGTTCTTTTATACCTAACGGAGTAGGTAATATCTCCGCTCCGTTTTTATCTAAGAATCTGTATCCAAGTGCCGCAAGCATACCTACTCCGCCGTCATTGGTGGCACTGCCTCCGATACCGATGATAAACTTCCTGATGCGCTTACTTATGGCATCTGCGATCAGTTCCCCTACTCCGTATGTCGTAGCCCGCTTGGGGTCTTTTTCTCCTTTTACGAGCGGTAGTCCGGCTGCAGCCGCCATCTCTATCACTGCAAGTTTATTGTCTTTGTTGATACCGTATCTGGCAGTGACCTTCTTGAACTCAGGTCCGGTTACTTCTTTTTCCACCCATTCGCTGCACAGCTGCTTTAAGCTCTGGGTGAGGCCTTCACCACCATCGGATATCGGGACCACTTTTACCTCTGTGCCGGGATCTGCTTTTAGTATTCCTCTGCCGATAGCTTCGCCCGCATCCTTCGATGACAGGCACCCTTTAAATGAATCGGTTGCTATGAGTACTTTCATTTTTACTCCTTATTATAAGACTGTTTTCTTTCTATCGTTTTCTAGCTTTAACAAAGGGCTCGTGACGGACAGTTCCCAGGACGAATTGCCTTTGGTGGCAATCTCGTCCGGGATGCTGTCCGGACAGAGCCCGTACATTAGTCTAGAAGCGAGCGAAAGAAATCAGTCTGGTCTCTATTGGCTTCCTCACCTACAGGCAGCCTTAAGTTAACATGGAATACATGCCCGACCTCGGTGTCTTCTTTCTTTCCGTATATCTTTGCACCCACCTTTATGCCTTTTTCTTTTAAGAACTCGGCAAACGGCATGCACTCTGTAACTAAGAAATCATTCTCAGCCGAGAATACATATGCGGCCGGATAGTCAGGGGTGATGTAGTTATATACCTCAGTCCTCTCGTCTTGCAGCAGGCTCATGTCACCAAGGTAATCCTGCATTATCTCGCCGTTGCTCACTGATTTTAGCCTGATATTGTACATGCCGCAGGCTAAAGATACGCCTTTTAATCTCACATCCTCCGGGAGTGTAAATCCGAACACATCCGCATATGCTTTGTTGGTGCAGATGGCTGCGAATTGGCTTGTGAGCTGTGCTCCCGCAGAGTCTCCCACCATAAACACGTTTCCTTTATCAAGTCCGTACTTCTCGCTGTACTTTGATATCCAGTTAAATACGGATAGAGCGTCCTCGAGTGGCGCCGGGAATTTGTTTTCCGGAGCGAGCCTGTAATTATAATTGATCACGGCGAATCCGAATTCTGCGAGATGCATGCAGTAAAACCTGTATAACTCCTTATCCCCGTAGAAGTATCCGCCGCCGTGCATGCTTACTATCACCGGCAGCTTCTCTCCGGCTTTTGCCTTCGGGCGGTATACATCGAGCAGGTTCCATACATCGTAAGGTCCGTATGAGATATCTGCGTATTTCTCTATGCTCTCGGGCTCATTAAGTCCTTCATCCCTTTTGCCATCGCTCTCTGCCCAGGCTTTTCTCGTCTCGATGACTCTGTCCGGTACACCAGCTACACTCCTGTTTCCCACGCTGTTGTAATTACTGTCTTCTCCGTATTTTGCCATTTTGTTTACCCCTCTTATTTTCTAAATAATACCTTTGCCAGTGTGACTACGTCTTTGTGTTTCAGTTTTCTCGGCTCAAATTTGATCAGTGTGTATACCAGCTGCATCACGAGTCCGGCACCGAATGTGCTTATCAGCGTACCGATGCCGACCGGGCCTCCGAGCAGGTATCCCGCGAGCAGCACCACTGCCAGCAGCATGATCTCGACTATGCCGATCGGTATTTTCGGCAGCCTTTTCCCAAGACCTACCATCAGTGCGTCTCTGGGGCCGCAGCCCTGTTCGGCTTTCATGTATATCCACATGCCGAGAGCCATAAACACGAATCCGACGAGCATCAGGGCTATCCCCAGCCATGTGCTCTTATTCTCCGGGAACGGGTTGAGGCTGTTAAATGCCTGTATAAAGTTGCCGGTCAGGAACGCATCTATGATCGTGCCGAATCCGATCCTTTCCTTAAGGATGATATCGATGATGAGCACCGTGACCGCGATGATGGTCATGGATACGCCGTAATTGAACGGTGTATGGTTGGCCATGCCCATCCCCAGGCAGTCCCAGGGTGCAAGCCCTATGTTGGCATATATCGTCAGATGCACTCCAAACGAGAATACCAGGAGCCCCAGCACGATCCTCAGCCAGCCAAGGAGTATTGATTTTCTGCTTACGTTCTCTAACATGTCGTTTTTAACGATTCTCCTATCAATTATCTAACATTTTTATTTTCCGATAATGTTACTTTTTTGTCAAGCATATATAAAACAAGGGCTCGTGACGGATAGTTTCCGAAGCAAAATGGAGTACCCCAAGACAGAGCAAAAGCTCCGTCCGGTATGCTATTCGGACAGAGCCCGGTTCTTTGTTTTCCTGCGATATTAAGATATGGGCCGCCACACAGTCCCTATTGTCACATCCCCTCTATAACGGTACTGCGCCCATTGATCTTGCAGTACTCTTTGTCGAGGTACAGCTTGCTGTCGGCACGCTGCATGCATTTCTGGAAGGTGTCGGGAGGGTTCAGGAGCTCGTCGTATCCAATGCCTGCGGATATGATGTAAGGCTTCTCCTCCTTAAGACACTCTTTACGTACGTTGCTGCGGATCTCCTCGATGAGGGCGTCTATCTCCTCTTTCTTTATGGGATGTGCTATAAGTACAAACTCGTCGCCGCCGAATCGTCCGAGGAACATCGGCATATTGCAGTTTTTGATCGTGTCTACAAGAGCTTTGGCAAATAACACAAGTGCCATATCACCCTCAGCGTGTCCGAGGTTATCGTTGATCTTTTTAAAGTCGTTGATGTCCATCATGACTACGTAGGTAGCCCTGCCCTCTATCCTCATGTTGCTTTCCTGGGCCACGTATCTGATGAGCTGGCTTCGGTTATTGAGCTTGGTCAAGGGGTCTGTCGATATCTGGTCATCGGTCGTCTTCATGTGGAATATCAGCATGAATATAGTCCCGGCGTAACAGAACAAGGGCAGTGTGGGCATGAATATCATCTGGAGCAGTCCGCCCGCTACCAGCATTACAGGGAAAAATGCGATGTAGAAGTGCTTTCTCCGTTCTATGGGGTCGTCTTCGCGTTTGATCTCTTTTAACGCATACATGATGACTGCTACGATGTAGATGGAGGGTGTCACGATCATGAACCCGTCAAATACAGGTGTGACGCTGAGCGAGTCCTCTAACAGTAAGTGAGGGGCCGCTATAAAGAGCACCAGCAGTATTATCGCCGATACCGCAAACGGGAACACTATCCCATGTTTTACCGCCAGGCGGTTTCTTTTTTCCAGTTTTTCCACAGCCATGACGTATTTAAGCCATGAATATGTGATACCTGTCATCAGTATGAAATTCACGTAATTCGTAATGGATACAGGTAACTGTGTCTTATTTATAAGTTCCGAGTCAACGGCCGCCCATATGGTATCTGATATGAAATACAGCATGAATGCTACGAGTGTCTGGTCGTATTTCAGCTGTTTTTCCTGCCTGTCGACGCTTATACGGTCATGTGCCAGCATGACGCCGAATATGATCGTACCTACTATATTAGCTGATGCATAATATACAAAATAGTCCTGCATGGCATATGTCCTTTCTTTTTAGTCTGCTACCCCAATATTTTCTCCAGGGTCTTTACGTAGTCCTGCATGGCTTTCTGCAGCTTTTTTATTACTTCCTGTTCCTCTTTCGTGACCACGCCGTCGTCCTTTAATGCCGCAGCCCTGCACTGCTTGAGGAACGTATCCGCACGCATTATCTCGTTTTTTATGGTCACCTTAAGGTAAGGGTTGAGTTCGTTTTTCATTTTTTTAAGCTTTCTTTTTAACCATGGCTTTCATTACGAAAAGGAAGCATATGGTAAGTACTATACCGATCGGGATGGAAAGTACTACCATTCCTGCCTTATCAAGCAGACCGGCCAGGATGTATGTAACGAATGAGATACCTGCTACCGAGATAGCGTAAGGAAGCTGTGTCTCTACGTGTGCGATATGGTCACAGTGTGCACCTGCCGATGACATGATGGTCGTATCGGATATGGGTGAGCAGTGGTCGCCGCATACAGCACCTGCCAGACATGCCGAGATGCCTACGAAGAACAGTGAGCTGTCCTCGGGGAATACTGCAGTTACGATAGGGATAAGGATACCGAATGTACCCCATGATGTTCCTGTAGCAAATGCGATGATGCATGCGATGACAAATACGATAGCGGGTAATGCCCACTGAAGATCGGATGCGTTTGCCATGATCTCCTGTACAAATGCTTTTGCGTCCAAAGAACCGGTCATGTTCTTAAGTGATGTAGCAAGTACAAGGATCGTGATCGCGGGTACCATGGCCATGAATCCCTTAGGGATGCATTTCATGGCATCTTCAAAGCTTACTACCTTACGTGCTACAAGGTAGATAATGATGAGTACGAGTGCTAAGATACCGCCCCAAGGAAGTCCTATGGTAGCGTCTGTATCAGAAAATGCTTCCTGAAGGGTGCCTTCTCCGATATTCTGGTAACCGTTTCTGATAAGGCCCCAGATACATGCACCGATAAGTAACAGCACAGGGATGATGATGTCGTAGATCTTGCCTTTTGCAGGATTTGCAGGTCCGTTTTCTTTTACGTTCAACTCTTCACGTTCATCGTTAAGAGCTACTGCGAGCATGCTTAAGTCGCCGGTCTTCTCGGCCTTGATCTCGTAGCCGCTCATCTTTCCGTAGTCGAATCCTAAGATTACTATGGTGATGATGAATACGAATGTGAGGATGGAATAGAAATTGTAAGGGATAGCTCTTACGAAAAGATCGAAGCTCGCGTATTTTTCAGAGTCAACACAGCCCGATACTGCTGCCGCCCATGAGGATACGGGTGCGATCATGCAGACGGGTGCTGCGGTGGCATCGATGATGTATGCGAGTTTTACTCTGGATATTTTCTTGCTGTCGGTGACGGGTGACATAACCGAACCGACGGTCAGACAGTTGAAGTAGTCGTCTATGAATATGAGTACGCCCAGTGCAAATGTTGCAAGGAGTGCACCGGCTTTTGTCTTGATGTGCTTCTGTGCCCACTCACCGAAGGCTCTGGAGGCACCTGATTTATTGATGAGTGCTACTATGATACCGAGCATTACCAGGAAGAACAGGACGCCCGCGGTGTCGGATATAGCTGCGGTGACACCAGCTGTGGTAACTGTATCGACCGTATCCAGTATCGAACACTCGGATACCATGAATGCACCGAGGAATATACCGATAAAGAGTGATGAATATGCTTCTTTGGTGATGAGTGCCAGGATGATCGCTACCAGCGCAGGAAACAGTGCCCATGCAGTTCCGCTAAATGCGAAGTCCTCACCGGTTACAAGATTCGTGATCACAATCGCCGCTATAGCTACGATAAGTACGCACACTGCTATAGCCAAGGAATGTTTTTTCATAGTTCCGCCTTTCTCCAGGGTAAGCCCCACAAAAAATAATAATACATACATTTTAATGCAAAATCATGCAAATTGCAAGAGGTGACGGTTCTGGTTGTGTCCTTTTATTATAGAACGGTCAGGCTCAGATATATTTCGTTACATCGCTCGTTTTGCGGGAAAAAAGTTTTTGCAGCGAGCAGAATCGGCTCGCTAACCGCAAAAAGTCTGCGCTTACACAGAACCGTCTATATATGCTAAAAATAAAAAAGACAGAGCGTAGTTCTCTGTCTTATATGTCATTTTGGGTTTGCTACTTTTTTCGGTATTTGCACTAAAATGATAGCTGCTAACATGATAATACAGCCGATTATTTCACGTCCGCTCATGGATTCGCTGAGCAATATCACACCTGCGATGAGGGCGAATACGGACTCCATGCTGAGGAGCAGTGAGGCTATGGCGGGATCGGTGTATTTCTGTCCTACCATCTGCAATGTGTATCCTAAGCCTCCTGATATCAGGCCGCAGTACAGGATCGGTACGAGTGCTGCTACTATGCCATCCCAGCTCGGTGTCTCTGCGATAAATGCGATCACTGTCGATATGACTGTGGCTGTAGCGAACTGTATGGCCGATATGGTGATGGAGTCACCTTTACGTGTGAAGTGGTCGCAACATAAGATATGGAAGCTGAATACAACCGCACACAAAGCTACAAGTGCATCTCCGTTCGATAAGCTGAAGCCGTCGGTGATACACAGGAAATACATTCCGACTACTCCCATGAGTACTGCCAGCCATACTAACTTAGAGTTCTTTTTCTTAAATATGATGAATCCGAATATCGGTACCATCAGTATGTACATAGCGGTGATAAATCCCGCTTTGCCGGCTGTGGTATATACAAGTCCCGCCTGCTGTAAGATACTGGCTATAGCAAGGAGGGTGCCGCAGATAACGCCGCCAAGTATGGTGTTCTTGTTGTATTCTTTTTGTTCGTCGGCGGTGCGGATCTTGGAGAAACGTTCCTTCTTCTCATCTTCAGTAGATCCGGTCGCTGATGCATACTTCTTCTTGCGTCTCGTAAAGTACGCTACCAGCCCTACCATGACAGCAGCTAACGCCATCCTGGCGGCGCTGAATGTTATGGGTTCTATCTTCTCCATACCCACCCGTTGGAACACAAATGCGGTGCCCCAGACCAGGGCGGTGAGCAGTAAGATCCCGTTTCCCAGCATTTTTTTATTGTTCATGATCTCGTATTTCCCTTGTATGCTACACATAATTATATACTTATGTCCTGTGTAGCATTTTTCTTCCCTTATTCTCAGGGTTTGCAACACAAAAATGCATCCTGGCTTTCTATGTTGCATTTGTCTTAACTCTTTTTTCAAATTTACTACACAGAATTGTATTCTGTCCTTTTGTGTTGCATGAACCAAATTTCTTAGCCAGTCTATGCTACATACAAACATATTTTGACTTGCTGTGTAGTACTTTACTTACTTGCGAAGCTGTCCACCATCTCCTGGAGCTCGATATAGCGCTCCATCTTGGCTTCTATAGTAGCCTCAAGCTCTGCTTTTTCGTTCTCGAGCTGCATGAGGCGGGTGAAGTCAGTGGTTGATAGTGCTATCTGTTTTTCTACTTCTTTGCACTTGTTTTCGAGTTCTTCTATCTCAGACTCGATGTTGTCGTATTCTTTTTGCTCGGCGTACGAAAGCTTGGTTTTCTCACGTACCGGGCGATATCCTTTTGCTGATTTTTCGGATGTGTCATCTGAGCTGCCCTGGCTCGCGCCACCACCTGCCTTACCAGAACCTCCGCCTTGCTGTGCGCTGCTGCCTGCCTTACCAGAACCTCCGCCTTGCTGTGCACCGCTGCCTGCCTTACCTGTACCTCCGCCCTGCTGTGCGCCGCTGCCTGCCTTACCTGTACTTCCGCCTTTCCCAGACTTATCTGAGTTGTCGCTTCCGTCTCTGTCCGCCTTTTTCCTAACTACGTAGTCAGAGTATCCGCCCTCGCTCTGGAGGATCACTCCGCTTCCTTCAAACGAGAATATCCTGGTGACTACTCTATCCAGGAAATATCTGTCGTGGCTGACTGTAAGGATGATACCGGGGAAGCTATCGAGGTAGTCCTCAAGTATACGCAGTGTCTGGATGTCTAAGTCGTTGGTCGGCTCGTCGAGGATGATCACGTTGGGTGAATCCATGAGGACTCTGAGCAGATATAATCTACGCTTCTCTCCGCCTGATAGCTTAGCGATAGGTGCATACTGCATATCGGGTGTAAACAGGAACCTCTCGCACATCATGGTAGCTGATACCATGCCATCAGGTGTCTTGATGAATTCTGCTACATCTTTGATATAGTCAAGCACTCTTTTCTTCTCATCAAGTGCTTCATTTTCCTGCCCGAAGTAACCGATCTTGATGGTCTGACCGATCTCTACGGAGCCTGTATCCGGCTTTACATCGCCGATGATGCTTTTTAAAAATGTCGACTTGCCACAGCCGTTAGGGCCTATGACTCCTATACGGTCAAGCTTCCCGAAGGTGTATGAAAAGTCCTTGAAAAGCACGCGTCCGTCGTAACCTTTGGATATGCCCTCGATCACGATGGTCTTGTTGCCCATCCTGGTAGGCAGGGAACTGAGTGTTACAAAACGCTCTTCTTCCGGCAGCTGCCTGTCCCGTAATGCTTCAAATCTCTGGATGTGAGCTTTTTGCTTGGTGGATCTCGCTCTCGCACCTCTTAGCATCCAGGCAAGGTCTTTTCTGTACAGTGAGGCTGCCTTTCTCTCTGCTGCCTTTTCGTACTCAAGACGCTGCTCCTTTAACTCCAGGAAACCTGAATAATTGGTCTCGTAACGGTATACGTTTCCTTTATCTATCTCGATGATCTGGTTGGTCACTTCATCGAGGAAATATCTGTCATGCGTGATCATGAGCAGTGCACCTTTGAATCTCTTTAAGAAATCCTCCAGCCACTCTATCATCTCTGAGTCCAGGTGGTTGGTCGGCTCATCTAAGATCAAAAGGTCGGACGGTGTCATAATTGCTGCTACAAGTGCTGCTCTTTTTTTCTGGCCTCCGGACAGGACCTCGGGGTTACACTCGGGATCGTCTATACCGAACTTAGCAAGGTTAGCCTTGATCTCGCCCATCTTGTCCCAATGGTCGCCGCCGGCATATATCTTATCGGTTATGTTCTCCAGTAAGGTCTTTCCCATATCAAATACGGGATTCTGAGGCAGATACGATATACGCAGGTTGTTGTTCATGACTACCTGCCCGCTGTCGGACTCGACGACACCTGCCACGATAGCCAGCAGTGTCGACTTACCGGTACCGTTGATACCTACCACGCCGATCTTATCGGTATCGCTGATACCGACCGAGACATCGTTGAGGACCGATTTTGCCATATATGTTTTTGAGACGTTTTCAACATTAAGGATGTTTATCATATTTCAAACTCCAAGTTACAATCTATGTGTTCTTAAACTCGCAAGTCATATAATAAAGTAATACCATCCAAATTACAACCATTATTTTAACCCGGAATATACATACACCGCAGATGGTTTTATTGTCCCTGTGAAAAAATACCGCCCGGAGGGGATCCCCCGGACGGTCGCCTTTGACCATTAAATATCAATGTAACCTCGAAAACTCCTTAAGCGTTTCCTCGTTTATATTATGTAGTACCACTCTTCGCTCTGAGCGATCTCTTCTTTTTTCACTTTGTTCTCGTAAGTCCTGTATTCCATCTCGGGGTTCTTCATGCTGACTCTGGTGTTCTTTGGCACGGAGCTGGTGATGAAGGTGTTGCCGCCGATGACGGAGTTTTCACCGATGACTGTCTCGCCGCCTAAGATGGAGGCTCCGGCGTAGATGGTCACGTTATCCTCGATGGTAGGATGACGTTTCTTGCCCGAGAGCTTCTGACCGCCCCTGGTGGACAGAGCACCGATGGTCACGCCCTGATATATCTTGACGTTTTTACCGATGATGGAGGTCTCGCCGACTACTATGCCGGTACCGTGATCGATGAAGAAATATTTGCCGATGGTAGCACCGGGATGGATGTCGATACCGGTCTCGGAATGTGCGTATTCCGTCATAAGTCTGGGGATGATCGGTACATGGAGCCGGTACAGCTCGTGTGCAAGGCGGTATACCGTGATCGCAAGTAAACCGGGATACGCAAGTATGATCTCTTCAAAACTGCCTGCAGCCGGATCGCCGTCAAATGTAGCGAGCAGGTCTGTCTCGATGGTCTCCCTTATCGCGGGGATCCTGTCAAAAAAGGCACCGCATATCTCTTCGCTCTTGTTCTTTATCTCTTCTGCCGGAAGTGTTTCTCCGTTCTTTCCTATCGATAATGCCAGCTCTATCTGTCTGTGGAGGTGGTAGTAGATATCCTCTATGGTGACTGCCAAGCTGTTTTTCAGGTTATAGATCTTGTAAGCTCTCTCCTTAAAATATCCGGGATACACGATCCTTATGAGCTTAAACAGGATGTCCGTTACTTCATCCTTATCGGGTTTGTTGTGTATATTGAATGCATCGATGTTTTTCTCGCCGTCGATATCCGACAGGATCTTCTGTACTATGACATCGATATAGTTTTCTTTATTTCCGTTTTTATCAGCCATATGTTTACCGTTACTTTCTGATCAGATCTGATAACTTCTTGCCGTAGAAGAAATCATGGACCATTTTATCGAATTCTTCCCACATGGGAAGTGTCTGGCAGCCGTCCTTTCTGGGACATGATACTGTGCCGTCCACTATACAGGCTACAGGTGCCATCGAACCCTCCATGAGGTCCAGTATCTCGCCTACCGGGTACTCATCGGGTTTCCTGCACAGCTTGTATCCGCCGCCTTTGCCGCTGGCACCCACAAGCAGGCCTCCCGCTACCATATCCTTGACTATGATCTCGAGGTATTTCTTGGATATCCCCTGCCTTTCGGCTATATCCTTAAGCGGCATATATTTTCCGTTATCGTGTTCTGCCAGATCCAGCATGATCCTTATGGCATATCGTCCTCTGGTTGATATCATATATTCACCACCCTTTTATCTTTTACCCTATTATACTACAGGGTAAGTAGGTAAGTCAATACCCGATTGATATCTTATCTGCTGCTTCTGTATTTTAACTCGGGATGCTGTACGTAGTATTCGTCCTTATCCTTGTACATGCTCTCATCCGCGATGTGCATGGCATCTCTGATATCCTCGCCGTCCGTACAGTAACATGAGCCTATGGCAAATCTGACATTGGGGGATTCGTCGCATCGTTTTCTTAAGAGAGTTATCCTGTCATAAAAATCTTTTTCATCAAATCCGGGCGCAAATACCAGGAATTCGTCTCCGCCCACTCTGAAGTGCTCACAGTCGGGGAATACTTCCTTAAGTATGCCGGCGGATTCTCTTAACAGCTCATCGCCCGCTTCATGTCCGTCCCTGTCATTTACAGCTTTAAGTCCGTTAAGGTCTATGAATATAACGCCGTATTTGTCGGGTATGCTTCTCTTTCCGGTCACTACATCCGTTACCCTGTTGTTCATGGCGTTACGGTTATACAGGCCTGTAAGAAGGTCTGTGATACTCAGCTTCTGTACCTGTTCAAACATCAGGCGGTTGGATATCTCAGCCGCAAGTATGAAGGTGGTGACCTCCAGTACGGACTTGATATACAAGGTGTCCGTAGCATTAAAATTGGTAGCCCAGATGTATCCGATGGTCCCGCCGTGAGACCTTAAGGGATACAGTACGAGGTTGTATGCACCCGCCATCTTCATGGACATGTACCAGGGGTAGTTGACGTCTTTTACTTTCTCCAACTCTTTTTCATCATGGATGATGTAACAGTTGCTGCCGCCGAGCATATCCTGCCAGGTATCGACGATCCTCACGAATTCCTCGTTGATGTAGGTATCCATCCTGGGTACGTTTTCGCCGTCTTTTACGCTGTCGCCCAGTACCTTACATGTGTGGTTGACATGATCTAAGAGCAGCAGGCAGCTTCTGTCCGCCTTGCATACTTCTCTTATATCGTCGATGACTGAATTGATCGCTTTATAAAAATCATCATTTTCCCTCAGCTTAAGCGCTATTTTTATGACCTGGAGCGATGTCTGCGGCGATACATCCGCTAAGCGGTCCGTATCGGCCTTGGGATTCATATCATATGAGAAAAGACAATATCCGTAATCTTCATCCGACTGCATGGGCATCATGTAGATATCCATCCATGCATGGTAAAACTCTGCATCCACGTAAGCATGTATCATCCTGTTTTCGCGTATACACCTGGCGCTCATGTCCTCGAAATTGCTGTCCTTTAAGATGTAATCGGTATAAGGCTTACCCGGGACAAAATCCTCTTTTTTAACGTTTACCGATGCCAAGTAAGGCTCGTTGGCTGCAGCAATACAGGGCATACCAAAGGATCCGTCTTCGTTTTTCTTAACGGATACTACGCAGGCTATTTTATTCAGTGAATTCACAAAATTAGAGTAATCCATGTAATCACCTCACGCTGTGTATGATGCAAAGTACTTTTTATTATAGCACGTTTTGCGCTGTTTGTCATCTTTTGTTTCAGCTTACACCTGCGAATATGTCCATGGTCCTCAGCATACCGTCGCTTATCCTGTCATTGACGGAGTATGCGTGCTTCTCTAAGTCAAAGCAGGTGGCGTCAGACAGTGATTCGTCTTTAAGCTCTTTTATCATGAGAGCGGCTACGTCCTCGATCATGCCGTATTTTACGTCGGCTTTTTTCGCATCGTTATCCGATGAGATAAGATACTCTAAGGAGTCATAGAGGTTGCCGAGTCTATCGAGGTCTTTCAGTCCTTTAAAACACCACTTATAATAAGGCATGTACTCGCGGTTCAGCAGATAGATAGTGTGCAGTGCCGCCTCGGTAAAGCGGAATGCCGCCATCTGTGCAGCTGCGGTCTCCCCACGCTTTACGCACCTCAGATAGTTGTACTGCCCCGCCTGCGCCATGGTGAGAAGATACCCTGCCAGCTTCTTAAGCCTGATATCATCGGGGTATTGCTTTAACTTCTCTCTTATCTCGGAGAAGTTATTATTTCCTTCCTTAAACACTTTTCCGTTTACTGCCTCGGCAAGTGCATGCTCCGGTACGTAGAGCCAGTCGGCAACAGTAAGTGCACCGTCCTTCTTACCGCATTTAGACTCGTAAAACTCCGGTATCCGGATAACTCCGTGCCTGTTTCCTCCCACGGGCTTCATCTTCTGCCTGGTAAATCCCATGAACTCAGCGGGGAGCTTATCATATTCACGCTGGAGGGTGAATGCGGTCTTCTCGTCTATCACGTCTTCCCCCGGGATAAATATGCAGAATCCGGGCTCAAAGTCATGGTCCTGCGATATATCATCGTCATATCCGAAGCATTCGGAGCCGCTGCCGACTAGGGCGACGGTGAGGGTATCAAAGATGTCGGGGAATTTCTCTTCTAACATCGGTTTTCCGTATTCTTCATAATATTTTTGTGCCAAATCTAATCCACGCATATGCATTCTACCTTTATTTTATTCCTTATACTTATCTTTATATTAATCTCTATATTTTTCTCTATATTTTTCTTTATATTAATCTGTATAATTAACTTTATAGTTATTTACATCAAAATCTTCATGCTGATCTATATAAATCTATATAGTATTAATTTCTCTTATATTCAAAGATAGCAAAACATCGCCTGATTTACAACATAAAAAAATCTTAATCTTACAAAAATGTAAGACGGTCCCAATATAATGTCACCAAAAAAGATGTTCACACTCTTCTTTTTGTGATAATATATGCAGTGAAATGAAACAGCTGATTCAAAAAAACATATGGAAGGTTAATGAAAATGTCTATCCTTGAAGTTAAGAAATTACAAAAGATCTATACCACCCGTCTCGGAGGTCACAGCGTAAGAGCACTTGAAAACGTGAACTTTTCCGTGGATCAGGGCGAATACGTAGCTATAATGGGTGAATCCGGAAGCGGTAAGACCACCCTGTTAAATATCCTTGCAGCACTCGACAGACCCACCTCAGGCAGCGTTATCTTAGACGGGATGGATCTCACCGGTGTTAAAGAAAACGAGATGGCTGCATTCAGACGTAAGCACTTAGGCTTTGTATTCCAGGAGTTTAACCTGCTCGATACATTTTCCATAAAGGACAATATCCTGCTCCCCTTAGTACTTAGCCGTGTACCCGTAAGCGAGCTTCAGGGTAAGCTTGACCCCATCGCTTCCGCTCTCGGTATAAGCGATATCCTTGCCAAGTACCCTTACGAGGTATCAGGCGGCCAGAAACAGCGTGCTGCGGCAGCACGTGCCATCATCACAGGTCCGAAGCTTTTACTTGCCGATGAGCCTACCGGTGCGCTTGATTCAAAATCCACCGACAGCATGCTCGAGACCTTTGAGCAGATCAACAAAAACGGCCAGACCATACTTATGGTCACACACTCCGTAAAGGCCGCCAGCCATGCGGGACGTGTCCTTTTTATCAAGGACGGCGAAGTATATCATCAGCTGTACCGCGGCGATGCCGATAACGAAGAGTTCTATCGCAAGATCACCGAAGCTCTCACGGTACTTGTCAAGAATCCTTAAGTGAGGTACCGGTCATGATCAAATTTTACACTAAAACCGCTCTGAACGGTTTAAAGAAAAACCTGAAGCTGTATGTCCCGCAGATCATCTCCACTGCAGTGATGTTTGCGATAATGTACATCATGTATTCCCTTTGTTACGAGGAAGCTCTTAAACATTCCCGAGGTGGGGACTATATCGGTATCTTCATGATCCTGGGTGTAGTTGTTATATCCATCCTGTCCCTCGTCATCATTTTTTATGCGAACAACTTCCTCATGAAACAGAGAAAGAGGGAGTACGGCCTGTACCATGTGCTGGGGTTAGAGAAAAAGCATATCATAAACATTATGCTTGTGGAAAATATCATCACTCACACCGTCTCGATCTTACTTGGTACGGCGCTCGGAATACTCTTTTACAGACTGGCGAGCCTCGTCATATTTAAGCTCTATCAGCTGGAGGTCGCAGATAACATAAATATACTGAGCGTAAGAGCACTTATCTATACTCTGGTGATATTTGTGATCATATACGCTCTTACCTATATTTTTAACTGCGTCTCTCTGGTAAGACTTAAGACCACCGAGCTGCTGCTCAGCGCATCCTACGGTGAAAAAGAGCCCAAGATCAAATGGATCGTGTTTATACTTGGGCTGGCATTTTTAGGTGCAGGCTACTACATAGCACTCACCATAGAAAAGCCCATGGAAGCGTTAGGCTTCTTCTTTGTGGCTGTGATCTGTGTTATATTTGGTACTTATTTCCTGTTTACCGCAGGTTCGATATTCATCTTAAAAATGCTCAAGAGCAAAAAGAGCTATTATTATAAGCCGGAGCACATGATCTCCGTATCGGGCATGCTCTACAGGATGAAGCAGAATGCAGCCGGACTTGCAAGTATCGCGATCCTCGCTACAGGCGTACTCATCATGCTGGCTACCACGGTCACACTCTACCGCGGCATCGATGAAGATATAGAAAATAAATTCCCTCATGATATGTATTTTAACATCAGGGAGTGGTCGGACAATAACCGTGTAGCCCATGATTTTACCGAAGAAGAAGGACTGGCTGCCTTAAAGGAAGCATGTGACAGCCTGGGCCTTAAAGTAACTAACTTTGGCAAACAGGAATCCATGGAGATACCCTTTATGCTTAAGGGTGATGACCTTATCACATCCGACAGCGATGATGGCGGGATCAGCTTTAATTATAATTTTGTCTCAAGAAAAGATGTCAAATCCATCACCTTTATATCTACCGATACATATGCCATCCTGACCGGCGAGAGCTTAAGCCTTAAAAATGATGAGATGGCTTTCGCAAAACTCAGCCGCGATAACTGGGCTCCCGAAAAGGTAAACTTACTTGGACTGGAACTTAAAAATGTACATACCATCAAAAAGAATCCTCTCTCATCAAGCGTAGCCGAAGTCGGAAACTGTTTCCTTTTTGTGGTGAACGGTGATGTTTTTGAGCATATCGATTCGGAACTTACAAAGAAATACGTAGAAGAGCTCTACCTGGTAAAAAGTCAGTTTTTTGCGGATATAGAGGGCGAGGAAGAAAAGAAAATGGAACTTTTCCAGACAATCCGCAAAAATCTCAACGAGTACGGAGAAGCAAAGGGGACCTCATGCAATATTTATAATCCCGCCATGCGCTGGGAGCAGCAGGAAGAAGAGATCATCCTTAACGGCAGCCTCTTATTCTTAGGCATACTGCTTTCCATGGTCTGCTTCTTTGCTACGGCACTTATCATATATTATAAGCAGCTTACCGAAGGCTATGATGACAGGAACCGTTTCCAGATCATGGAGAAGGTCGGTCTTTCAAAGCCCGAGATAAAAAAGACTATAAGAAGTCAGATACTTACGGTATTTTTCATACCTCTCGCGGTGGCGGGCATACATACACTTGTGGCATACTCCATCCTTTCAAAGATAATGTCACTGCTCACAACCACTAACATATTCCTGCTCTGTACCGGTATCGTATTCGTGATATTCTCGCTTATATACGTAGCCATATACAGTCTTACGGCAAGGACCTATTACAGGATCGTAAGCTAAATTTGACATATTATCATAATATTGTATAATCAAAGAAAACCCTTTCGTATAACAAAGGGTTTTCTGTCGTCGAATGCTGCGAAGCAGCGTTTGACAGTCGGTCCGCGCGACGCTTGGCGCGGTCAATCAAAGGAAACCTGTAACAAAGCGGAAGGTTTCTATCATTTAAGGATGGACCGATATGGGAAAAAGGATAATGCTTGTAGAGGACGATCACGCCCTTTCAAAAGCCATAAAAGATAAGGTGGAGACCTGGGGCTACGAGGTGGTAGTAGCGAAGGATTTTCAGCATATTTCCGAGGAGTTCCGGGAGGTACAGCCGCTACTGGTGCTGCTCGACATTAATCTCCCGTTTTTTAACGGGTTTTACTGGTGCACCGAGATAAGAAAGCAGTCCAACGTGCCGATAGTATTTATCACTTCTGCTTCGGACAATATGAACATAGTCATGGCCATGAACATGGGCGGTGACGACCTTATCGCGAAGCCCATAGATCTGGATGTGCTCTCCGCCAAGATAGGTGCGATATTCAGACGTGCTTACAATATGAATACCGCTCCGAACGTGCTGGAGCACCGCGGTGCCACCCTGAACCTTAATAACGGCACTCTGGATTATAACGGAAAGCAGATAGACTTAACCAAAAACGAGTTTAAGATACTGACTACTCTTCTGGAGAAGAAAAATACGATCGTCAGCCGTGACATGCTTATGACCAAGCTCTGGCAGGATGACTGCTATGTTGAGGAGAATACTCTCACGGTCAATGTCACAAGACTCAGAAAAAAGCTTGAGGCCGAAGGACTTGATGAGTTTATAAAGACCAAGGTCGGTCAGGGATATATCATAGAAGACTGATAGAGGACTGATATAGGATTGAAGAAGACTGATAGAAACTGAAAAGGGAAATGCGATGGGTATAGATAGCAGGAAACCGAGCACAGATAAGCAGATGCCCGGTAGCAAGAAGCAGATGCTTGGTACTGGAAAACCGGGTACGGAGATGCCAAAACTTGGTACAGGAAAACTAATAGGACGATACTTGAGGGAAAAACTGGATGTGTTACTGCTGGTTGCAGCTTGTAATATCGTCATGCTTACCATTTTTTTCCTGTACAGACTTGATATGGCTCCTTTTTTCTATGCCTTTCTGCTTAATGTGTTTTTTACTTTCTCAGGGCTCTGTATCTCATTTCTCAGGTACGTTGCCCGTCACAGGGAGCGAGAGAAGCTTCTTTTGATGCTTGAGAATAACGACTATGCCGCCATTGATCCGCAGACCTTGGAGGCTGAGGATTACACCAAGATCATAGAGCTCCTCTATCAGCGCTGCAACAGCTTACTTAGTGAGCATGACTTCCAGATGGAGGACAGCAAGGACTACTTTACACTCTGGGTACATCAGATAAAGACTCCTATCTCGGTGCTCGATATGCTGCTTAAGGACGACTCCCAGGAGATGCGTGACTGCCGTGTCGAACTGTTCAGGATAGAGCAATATGTGGATATGGTGCTCAATTACTTTAGGCTCGGGTCTAACTCCAAGGATATCGCATATAAAGAGGTGGAGCTGGACGGACTCATCAAGAGCTGTATCAGAAAATATGCTCCGCTTTTCATAAACAAAAAACTGAAACTGTCCTATGAGCCGGTGCAGGCTAAGATACTTACGGATGATAAGTGGCTGAGCTTCATCATAGAGCAGCTGCTTTCTAATGCCGTTAAATACACAAGTGAAGGCACCGTGTCCATAGAAGTGCTCGAAAACAGCATAAAAATATCGGATACCGGTATCGGTATCCGAAGTGAAGATCTTCCCAGAATATTTGAAAAGGGATATACAGGCTTTAACGGCCGCAGCGGAAGAAAATCCTCCGGACTGGGCCTGTACCTGTGTAAACTTGCGGCTGAAAGGCTTTCTCTTAAGCTTTCAGTCACCTCCGAACCCGGTAAGGGCTCGCAGTTCTATATATCAGGTCTGTTTGATAAAGATTGCGGTGAAAGGCTGGAATGATCAAAGGAACATTGAAAATACCAGTTTTATCACAAGTGCCGTGATCCATGCGATGCCGCATTGGAACACCACTATCGCTGCCGCCCATTTTTTCCCAAGTTCTCTTTTTACGGATGCTATCGCTGCTACACAGGGTGTGTAGAGTAAGCAGAATACGAGCAGTGCCATAGCTGCCGCGGGTGTTATGGCAGTGAGCATCTCAGTTGTATCGCCGTACAGTACCGAGAATGTCGATACTACACTCTCCTTCGCCATAAATCCGGTGATGAGCGCGGTGGTTACTCTCCAATCTCCAAATCCCAAAGGAATGAATATAGGTGCTATGATGCCTGCTATAACTGCCAGCATGCTGTCTTTTGAGTTCTCAACAAGTGCGAAGCTGAAGCTGAAGCTCTGCAGGAACCAGATAACGATAGTTGCCACGAATATAACGGTAAACGCTCTGGTAAGGAAGTCTTTTGCCTTGTCCCAGAGGAGTCTTGCCACGTTTTTGATGCCGGGCATACGGTAGTTGGGCAGCTCCATGACAAAAGGCACCGCTTCGCCTTTGAATATTGTCTTTTTTGAGATATATGCGGTGATGATACCCATGATGATGCCGAATAAATACAGGCCCACCATGATGAGCGCTCCCCTGCCGGGGAAGAAAAGCGAGGTAAAGAACGCATATATCGGAAGCTTAGCCGTACAGCTCATGAAAGGTATGAGCATGATGGTAAGTTTTCTGTCTCGTGCCGAAGGCAGTGTACGTCCGGCCATAACGCCAGGTACCGAGCAGCCGAATCCGATAAGGAGAGGCACGATGCTTCGTCCGGATAGTCCGAGTTTTCTAAGGGGCTTATCCATCACAAAGGCAACTCTCGCCATGTATCCCGTATCCTCCAAAAGTGACAGGAAGAAGAACAGGAGTATGATGATCGGCAGGAAGCTTAAGACGCTGCCCACGCCGGTAAATATGCCGTCTATAACTAGTGAACGGATGACTTCGTTGACCTTCCAGGTCTCGAGCAGTGCGTCCATTTTGTCGGTAAGGAAACCGATGCCGGACTCTAAGAGTTCCTGCAGCCAGGCTCCTATCACGTTGAATGTCAGCCAGAAGATGATACCCATGATACCGATGAATGCGGGTATCGCGGTATATTTTCCGGTAAGGAAGGCGTCGAATTTTTCGCTGCGCTGTCTTTCCTTACTCTCTTTAGGCTTAACTACTGATGCTGCTACCAGTTTCTTTATGAATGAGAAACGCATATCTGCCATGGCCGCGGATCTGTCCATGCCGCGTTCGTCCTCCATCTGGAGGATGATATGCTCTACCATCTCTTTTTCGTTCTGTGAAAGATCGAGTGCTTCGATAACTCTCTCATCGCCCTCTATGATCTTGTTGGCTGCGAATCTTACAGGTATCTCCGCACGCTTTGCATGATCGTCTATCAGCTGCATGATGCCGTGGATGCATCTGTGTACGGCACCGCCGTTGTCGTTTTCATCACAGAAATCCTGCTTGCCCGGACGCTCCTGGTATTTTGCTACATGTACAGCATGGCGTATGAGCTCGTCGACACCTTCGTTTTTAGCCGCCGATATAGGTACTACGGGGATGCCGAGCATGGCCTCCATGTCGTTGATACGTACTGCTCCGCCGTTGCTGCGCATCTCATCCATCATGTTGATGGCCAGTACCATAGGCACATCAAGCTCTATAAGCTGCATGGTAAGATACAAGTTACGCTCTATGTTGGTGGCATCTACGATGTTGATGATGCCCTTGGGTTTTTCATTTAATATGTACTTTCGGGATACTATCTCCTCGTCCGTATATGGAGACAATGAATATATGCCGGGTAAGTCCACTACTTCTGTAGAAGGGTTGTTTTTTATCGCACCGCTCTTTCTGTCGACAGTTACACCGGGGAAGTTACCGACATGCTGATTGGCTCCCGTCAGCTGGTTAAACAGCGTGGTCTTGCCACAGTTCTGGTTGCCTGCAAGTGCAAAGGTGAGCAGCGTCCCATCGGGCAGAGGGTTCTCATTGGTGTGGTCGTGGTATATACCCTCTTCACCGAATCCGGGGTGCTCGCGGTATTTACGGAGCTCCTTGGAGGGTTTTGCCGGTTTACCCGGTTTACCACTTTTGATGTCTTTGCCATCTTCTGCGTCATTTCCGTCTTTATCGTATTTCCCGGATTTTTGACCGTTTTCTAAGACAGCATTTTCTCCATTTTCATCTGATATATTGGCAGCCTTTACCTTCTCTATGCCTATTTTTTCGGCGTCAGCAAGCCGCAGTGTCAGCTCATATCCGTGGATCGTCAGCTCCATCGGATCGCCCATGGGTGCATATTTTATAAGGGTTACCTCCGCTCCCGGTATCACTCCCATGTCAAGGAAGTGCTGCCTGAGTGCACCCTGTCCGCCAACAGTGGTGATCACAGCGGATTCTCCTTTTTTCAAATCCTTCAAAGTCATATTTTTTTCCTTCTTTTCTACCTCTAACTGTGCCCATTCTAACACCGATTTCTGCAAAATGCAAGAAATTAGTTATCCAATGCTTACATTTGTTCCACGTACGGCGGCCCCAATCTTAATATCGCAAGGAGATAAGCTTACGGGCTCTGTCCGGGCAGCATCCTGGACGAGATTGCCACCAACCTTGAGGCACTCCATTTTGCTTCGCAAAACGGAGCCGTGGCACCAGGACTCCGTCAGTCGCGTTGCGACTGACACCTCGTGCCGTACGTCACGTGCCCTTATTCATATGTCTGTATGCGATATTAAGATTTCGCCACGCCCGAGCCGCCGCCGTACTTATAAGAAAAACCGGTACGCATTATCTGCATACCGGTAATAGTTCATGAAAAATATTATTCAATTCATACGTGAATCAAACTCTCCAAGTTGAACAGCCTCAATGTGTCCATCCGAAAAATGTAAAGTAATAATCAAAGGATTCTGTTCGATATTGTATTCATATGATTCAAATCCGTATTTATCTTTAACTTTTATTATCACTTTATCGATGATTTCGCATTTCTTGTCGTCACTCAAGGACTGAAATGATTTCTCCTGATACAGATCGGTTAATCCTGCCCAATCATTGATCTGACTTATATCGATATCTTCTTTATCAGGTATCTTTTCGTTTGAATTATCCTTGTTATTTAACAATAAGACAAGTATTATCGCTAACCCAACTATTACTATTCCGGATATTACTATAAACGTTTTCTTATTCATATATCCTCTTCTACTTTATCCTTAAATGTGACAAGTGAGACTGTGTCCTCATTACCATATTTTTACAAATATATCAGTTACTCTAACTCCTATGTTGACCTTATTTAGCAAATATTTCATATAGTCCTTTATTTCTTTGATATTTGCATCCTTTGTCTTCGTTCTTATCTTCATACCGTTTATCTTTTCGGTAGCCTGTTCTTCAAGATTCTCTAAAGTCTCATAATCTACCTTTGGATAACCATCATATCTTATTTCAATATAAATTGAGTACGACCCAAATAACGTACTTTTTGATTCAATTGGATAGAAATGATAGTACCTTTCTGTTATGACATTTGACATTGCAAACCAGTTATCCTGCGCAATTTTCAATTTATCAGGAGATAATGATTCCCACGTTTCAATAGGGAATTCATTAATAAAATAATCCGAAGGAAAAACCGCTCCACCATCACAAACCTGTTCTATTACATTTTCAATGTCAACCTCAGGAACCTTGTCAGATAAAACATTTCTAACATCTTTTTTTATCTGAGATTCAACATCCATTAATATTTCATCAGGTTTAGGTGTGGTTGTATTTGATATTTTATTATCTACGCTTTTTTCCTTTTTGACTCTCATTATCTCCTTAAAATCTTCAAATATTCCCATATAAATACCTCAAAACAATCAGTCTATTTCCAATGCTGTTCTGCTATCTCCTGTTCTTTTTTTATGGACTTTATACACCATACTACAAATGCCAAGAACAGTATCCCCGCACCGCAAAACATACAAAATGCACACAGGCACCATTTATCAGCCAAGGTAAAATATCCTTTGGGTATTACGGCCTTTCCTCCCGCTATCATAACAAGTAACAGAAAGAAAAGTCCTGTTGAATAACAAACCCTATTTGTTTTTGTCAAGATCCACATACTTCTCTTTTGATTATTGTAGTAATAATCACGCTCAAAACCTTGTACATAATGTGCATAAACACGCCTGTCCAACATTTTTCTGTGGCCTTTAACAAGCAGTTTACAGTTAGAAGCTTTACTCGAAAAAGAAAGAAAGCGCTTTGGATCGACATTATACCTCTGAGATGTCCATACTTTTACTTTTCCCTCATATATATAGGATACCTGAACCCAATACCCGGGTGCTAATACACTTGTTATATTTTCCCACTTAATCCATTCAACAATAACCGGAATCTCTTCCCCATCTTTTTCAAGTATTTTTCTTGTCCGAAAAGCATGAAAAAGCTTTAGACTTTTGATAGTTAATATAAGAAAAACTACACCCGTTATGACCAGGATCATAAGCATTAACTCTTGCCAGTAAGGATCAGAATCGCCGAATCTAAGGTATATATACGCTCCCAATACTAAAAAAGCACTGACACACCATCCTATAAACCAGAACTTAAACTGCCAAATGTTTTCTTCGTCTGCTGTGATAAACCCATTTGCCATATAGTTTCCTTCTTCTGTAATAGTTTAGAATAATCATATTATACAGTAAAGTCTATTTATGTTCAACCGAACTTTCTGTTAATCATACAACAAACCAATGCTGATTCATGACATAAATAAACTGCGGCGGCCGCCGTACGAAAAAGAAAAACCGGTACGCATTATCTGCATACCGGTAATAGTTTTATCCACGTTTACTGTGCCACTCGTACTCAGGATGTCTGGAGTAGTACTCTGCTTTTCGCAAGTACATCCTGGCGTCGGCGTTCTGCATGGCTTTGCGGATATCTGCGCTTTCGTCGCTGTGACAGCTTCCGACTGCGAAGTGTGCATGGTCGCTACGTTCCGCATTCTCAAACAGGCGTTTCTCCAGGCTTTTGAATTCTTCGCTGCTTGTCTCGGGTGCGATGATCATAAACTCATCTCCGCCCACACGGTAGATCTCGTTTTTTATGGAATTCAGTTCCTTAAGCGAACCTGCTACATCTTTTAACAGGTTGTCGCCGGCCAGATGTCCTTTTGTATCATTGACGGTCTTAAGTCCGTTAACATCTATAAAGAATACTCCGAAGGGTCTCTTTATCTCATTTTTACCTTCCAGGTCGTCGCTGATCCTATTGTTCATGGCGTTACGGTTGTATACTTCGGTCAGCATATCCGTCTGACTCATGATCTTGATCTTTCGGTTGTTCTGCTCGTTAGCGATCTCTGCAGACAGGATGAATGCGGTAAGACTAAGAGTTTCCTTTATCATCATGACCTTTTCTGGATCAAAATTTCCCGCCCAGATATATCCGATGGTCTTGTTATCCGAACGCAGCGGGTAAATAACCAGGCTCTTAATGCCATCATGCGTAAGAGTATCCATCCATTCCGGGGCGATCTTTCTTGCCTCGTCCATCTCTTTCTGATTGGTAAACATGAAGCAGTTACTTTTCTGCATGAGTCGAGGCCAGGTTTCAACGACATAACTAAACCTGTCAGAGCGATATGATGTCTCGGGTAACGCCCCTACCGTAGCATCAAAATCCTCACTCAGTATCGTGTATTTTCTTTTCTCAAAGTCGGACAGAAGGATACAGCAGCCTTTTGCTCCGCACTGTTCTCTGATATCCTTGACCACTGCATTCATGGTTTTTTGGAAATCATTGGTCTCACGCAGCTTTAGGCATGTCTTTATAACATTGCCGGCCGTCTCCGAAGAAATATCCGCCAGCTTGTCTATATCGGCCTTGGGATTCATCTCATACGAGAAAAGCAACATTTTTCTGTCTGGATCGTCAGATTCAAGAGGAGTCAGGAATACTTCCATCCAGGCATTGTAAAGCTCAATATCGAAATATGTATGGATCGGTCTGTCATTTGTGACGCAGTTATCACACAGGGCCTCGAAATTGACAGCCTTGGGGATATACTGTGTATAAGGCACGTCGTACTTGAAATCATCAAGATTCTGCACAACAGTCTTTTTGTATGCTTCGTTTGCATCAACTACACGATACCTGCTGTCTCCTTCTTCATTAAGATTTACGGACATTACGCAGGCAACTCGTCTAAAGTTAGCCAAAAAACCTTTGTAATCCATATCTATCACCTGATCATAATTCTTTTTTGTTCGTCCGAAATTATATACCAAAAAGGAATTATATCAATTTTTTGAGATAAAGTCAATGTGGCCGCTATTATGCCAAGTCAATTACTGATAGCTCTGCTCGCTTTCGAAGCTCTTTACTGTTTTTGAGAAAATGACCAACTCGATGATCAAAACTATTGTTGCCACTATAGGAACTAAAACTACATACCAGCTTAAAGCTTTAAGCGCCCAATACATTCCACTAAAGGTCTTTGAATATTTTAATTTTAGGAAGATGAGCAATAAGCCGCCAAGCTGTGCTATCAGTTGTACTGCGTTGATCACCAACAGCATCCTCCACCTGGCAGCAACAGTGTCATCAATCGTGCCGGTCAGGTCCGCAAATGCTCCGCAATAGTGATACATGAAGAATATGTAAGTTAACAGTGTACCAATGCCTATAAGCAGAGTAATAACACTACTGTAATCGCTGCTGCTATTACTGAAGAAAATTCCCGCCCCTTCAAAGAGCATGTTCAAAGCACCGTAACGGAGTACTTTGGCAAATCTTTCTTCATAACCCGACAGATCTGAAAAGCGGATCAATAAAAGAACGAAAAGGATTACATATCCACCTTTAAGTATCATTGGCAGAGTATTATATACAAACGGATGTTTTGCTACATCCCAAACTGTAACCATAGTCGACATAATAGCTATTCCTGCTATGGCAGCATATATGAGCATCTGACACAATCGTATAATAAATGTTTTCTTTATCGAACCTGTCGCATCTAATATGAACGATTTCTGTTCCTGGGCATAATTACGCGGCTGATCGCCCGGTCTGTTCCAGGCTGCGGCGGCGTAAGGGTTTCCCTGGTATCCCTGATAACTCTGTGTTCCCTGGTAACCTTGATTTGCCTGATAGTTCTGGTTTCCCTGATAACTCTGGTTACCCTGGTAACCTTGATTTGCCTGATAGCCCTGATTTCCCTGATAACTCTGGTTGCCTTGGTAACCCTGATAGCTCTGGTTGCTCTGATAACCCTGGTTGCCCTGATAGCTCTGTGTTCCCTGGTAGCCTTGGTTATCCTGATAACCCTGTGTTCCCTGATAGCTTTGATTGCCTTGATAAGGCTGGGTTTCCTGATTACTCTGTGTTACCTGGTAGCCCTGAGCGCCCTGAGCGCCTTGTGCTCCCTGATTGCCCGGATTTACAGGCGCGATCAGTTTAGCCCCGCATCTCGGACAGCTCGCTGACCCGTCCGGGACCAAAGCATTACATGTAAAGCAAGTCATTATAAAAGTCCTCCTTATTTATAAAGTAAAACTATTATACCATTAACACTACTATACTATAAATCGTTTGATTCTGCAATTAAAGTATTCTAATTGCAGTAAAATTTGCAATTAAACAATAACTGGACAGGTTCTCTGTCTTAATACAGGACGCAAAAAAAGGCTCCGTCCAGGATAATATTACCTGAACAGAGCCCGGTCAATGTATCATGTTATTAAGACAGAGAACCGTCTGATTACTTTACGTCTTTGATGGAGAAGCTTATTCTGCCCATCTTGTCCTTGCCGAGGCATACGCACTTAACCTTGTCGCCTAAGGTGAGAACATCCTCTACGTGATTAATTCTCTCTTTTGCGATCTTGGAGATGTGTACCATGCCTTCCTTGCCGGGTGCGAACTCGATGAATGCACCGAATTCCTTGATGGATACTACTTTACCTTCGTAAATCTTGCCCTCTTCGAACTCTTCTACGATGATGTTGATCAGACGGATAGCTTCCTGCATCTGAACGGGATCTGTACCGCATACAGATACTGCACCGTCATCTGTGATATCAATCTTAACGCCGGTAGCATCAATGATGGCATTGATGGTCTTACCACGCTGTCCGACAACCTCACCGATCTTGGAAGGATCGATCTGGATCTGAACGATCTTAGGAGCGTAAGGACTAACCTCGGGACGAGGCTCAGCGATAGCTTTCTTCATGCAGTTGTCCATGATGAAGAGTCTAGCTTCACGACAACGAGCGATAGCGCCTTCTACGATAGGACGGGTAAGTCCGTGGATCTTGATATCCATCTGGATAGCTGTGATACCTTCTGTGGTACCGGTTACCTTAAAGTCCATATCGCCGAAGAAATCCTCTAAGCCCTGGATATCTGTAAGAAGTACGAAATCATCATCTGTCTCGCCTGTAACAAGACCACAGCTGATACCTGCTACCATTCTCTTAATGGGAACACCTGCTGCCATAAGTGACATACATGATGCACAGGTAGAAGCCATAGATGTTGAACCGTTTGATTCAAATGTCTCCGATACGCAGCGGATTGCGTAAGGGAACTCTTCCTCTGAAGGAAGTACAGGGATAAGTGCACGCTCTGCTAAAGCACCGTGACCGATCTCACGACGTCCGGGACCACGGCTAACCTTGGTCTCGCCTACTGAGTATGCAGGGAAATTATAATGATGCATGTAACGCTTGCTTACTTCGTTCTCATCGAGACCGTCAAGCTTCTGCATCTCTGAAAGAGGTGCAAGTGTACATACGTCACAGATCTGTGTCTGTCCACGGGTGAACATGGATGAACCATGTACTCTGGGAATGATATCTACTTCTGCAGCAAGAGGTCTGATCTGAGTGATCTCACGGCCGTCGGG
>JAFZQN010000125.1 GCA_017620375.1 Lachnospiraceae bacterium | reverse complement strand
TCGAAATACTTCGGATATACAAACTCATAAAATATCCCCTCGAGATTCTTTTCAAGGATGACTACGATAAAACTGCATAATATGAACGAAAGAAATATTTTGTTTTTGGTTGAAAACAGTTTATCCTTAAGCTTCAAATCTATACCCCAATCCTCTGATAGTTTTTATGTGTTCGGCACCCACCTTGTCCCTCAGGCGGCTGATGATGACGCGGATCGTATTGTCGTCCGCCGCGGTGTCCGAATACCATGCGCTCTCATATATCTGCTCTTTGGTAAATACGCGTTTTGGCTGGCTCATCAAAAGCTCCAGTACCTTTAACTCTGCCTTGGTAAGCTCTACTGATTCCCTGGATTTTCCGGCTTCCCCACCCTTAACGATCCTGCATTCGTCAATATCAAGTGTGATATCTCCGACTGTTATGGTGCTTGATGTTTCCGCTTTTGCCGTGGTCGCATTTAGCCGTCTTAGCTGTGCCTTAACTTTGGCCGCTACCTCCAGTGGCTCAAATGGCTTGGTGATATAATCATCGGCACCTAAGTCTATACCCAGCACTCTGTCAGATAATGTCACCTTCGCAGATATGACTATGATAGGGATATATTCGTTTTTCTGACGGATTTTTTTTATCAGCTGATATCCGTCCATCTTTGGCATCATGATATCTACCAGCGCCAGATCGACATTTTCGCTTTCCACGATCTCTAAGGCCTGTATCCCGTCATTAGCCTCCAGTACGGTTATATCGTCTGTCTCAAGATACATTTTAAGCAAACGGACTATTTCTTTTTCATCATCTGCTATCAAGATTTTTGCCATAATTTCTCCTATATTTCCTACTCCGCATACGGTACCGCGTAACACCTTCTCCCATCTACAGGAAGGCAAGGTGTCATTATAACGTCCAAAACTTATATAGCTCCATAAACAGTATAAATATCATGTATGATCCGCCGAGCCCTGCCCAGATATACTGCTTTATCTTCTTCCATCCTTTTGCACCGGATTTATTTGTATTATAGGCTAAAAGCGAACTGTTTGCAAGGGAAACGATACCGAGCAGCAGTGCCAGGATAGCTGATATTACGAGAAACGCATAGTTACAATTCCCGATGATCATGATAAACAGTGCAAATATCGGACCGGATACGGCGTATATCGCCTGCGCTATCAGTATCATCTTTTCTTCTGACGTGTACTTCTTATCTGATTTTTTAAGCTTTCTTACGATGAGTGCTATGAGTTTGATAAGCAGTACCACGCAGCATATGATACCAAAGATTATAAACGCATAGCTGGCTAAAAATCCGAAGAAGTTTTCCGCATCCTGCTCGAGGTCCATAACAGCCATCTCCAGGATACCGTCATTGTAGTACATATACGTGCTTTCGCCGTTGCCGGTCATCACGTATTCGTGGTCGGATAACTGAACCATGCGTGAATCTCCCAAGCCCATCCCGAACAGACTCATGGAATATGTCCCGTCATCGTTACGTGTAAGCGGCATTACTCCGCCCATGTACTGACTGGCCTTTGCAGCACCTGTAACTATGCTGCGTTTCATCGTATAAAATCCGCTGATGTCAGCATCTTCCGTGATCACCACGTTCTTATACTCCTCACGTTCCGTGATATCGCCGTAGAGCAGTCCGGGTATACCCTGTGTGAAAGCCGTTTCTCCGGCTTCATTTACCATACAGCAGATACCAAGCTTACTCACAGGATCAAATACAAAGTTTGCGGTGCAGCCGCACGTATTTCCGCTATGTCCTACCACATCCACTTTATACCTCGTTACCCAAAGGCCGTGGCAGCATTTCGCGATATTGGTATCCGCATAAGTAGAGGTGGTTTTAAGCATCTCATCACGGGTACTGTTACTTTCAAACAGTGGGCAGTCCTCACTTACAAAAGCCATACCCAGCTTTGAAAAGTCTTCTAACGTACCCATCACAGCACCTACCGGGTAAAGTATAACATACGATCTGCATTCGCCGAAATCCTCAAAGCTGTCTCTGGTCTTCGAGTAGCATTTTAACTCGCTTCTTTTTCCTGCTACCCATGCGTTATCCTTTGCTTCGGGATCTATGGACGTTTTCTCCATACCGAGGGGCTCTAAGATATTTTTATGCACGTATGATATATAGTCCGTGCCGCTTACCCGCTCCACTATGTATGCCGCAAGCGCTGTGCCCCAGTTTGAATAAGCCGTACACTCTCCCACATGAAAAGCCTGGTAGCATTCACAAGCTCTTACCGCTTCCTCCAGAGTATCATACAGGTCGTCCGTGGTCGCCCCGTCTTCCTTCTCAAAAAAGCTTTCCTGAAAACCTGCATTGTGGTTCATGAGATTTATCATGGTTATCTTTTCTTCGGGATACTGAAGTTTTGTAAGGAACCCCTCCGGAAGGTACTCTCTGATATCGACATCAAGGTCCAAATTCCCGCGTTCCCACTGCTGCATGACCGATATCCAGACCAGTATTTTAGAACAGCTGCCCCATTCGTATACAGTGTTCTCATCAGCTTTTATATTGTTTTCGATATCCGAGTAACCGTAATATCCATCGTATATAACTCCGTTTTCGTCAAAGACACTAACTGCACACGAAGCCAGCCCGCCTTCTCTTTCTTTAATATATTCGTCGATGGATTCAGTGATATCGCTGTATCTGATACAGCCGGGTGTCTGTTTTGAGCCTGACTCTGCAGCATATGCCACCTGATCAAACATCATACAAAAGATAATGATAAAAATAAATACTGTGCTCAGTTTTTTCATCTGAAATGTTCTCCTTTTTTCGATTCTGTAAAAAAGGATACACTCCAAACCTTACAATAAAAATTGATAAACCTTAACCGAACATTAAAAAAGAGAACCCTTATCTTTAGTCGGGTTCTCTGTCTTGTTTTATATTATCTTAACCGTCCCCCGCAATGCGGACATACCTCGCCATAATAACGTAAGTATGTATTACAATATGGACATTTGCTGTATTTTGTGCATAATTCAAATGATAATAATCCTACGCCCCAGGCTCCAATGAGTAGATATGCGGCTATGTTTGAATCCAGTTTTGATCCAATCAGAACAATGATCGGTAAAGCTATAACAAAACACATACCGACTATAATCCGTACTAATCTTCTGTGTCTGACTTCTTCCATTTTTTCGTTCTCATATTCTCTTTTTTCTTCCTCTTCCTCCCGAATTGCTTTTCTTAGATCATCGGCAGTGATCTCATACTTGCAATACGGACACATCTTTGCATCATCTTTTATTAGTTACTGACATTTAGGACATTTGATAAACAATGCTACCTCTCCATTCTTGTGGATATACCACAAAACTCAACTATTTGTTACATATATAAGATTACCACAATATAATCTCTTTTTAAATAGCTATAGGTGCAAATTATCATATTATAATTAAACAAAAGGGATGGTTCTCTTTGTCACCTAAATATTTAGTAGTATCAGAATGTCCGGGTCGGGACATATGAATAAAACCATAAAGCGAGCAGATGATATGCCTCCGTATACGTCTCATCGGAATAATGCAAAAATCGGTTAACCAAACCGATTTTTGAGCGAAACACAAGTGGGTCCGGTATCAACCGGACCCACGATTGTAAGCGTCAGAAATGTAGATGAAGACGGAGACGGATTGGCATATCCTGCGTAGCGATGACGGGTTTTATGAATATGCCCGACTCGGACATTCGTCGTCAAAATATGACAATTTGTCCCCACAGTCACCTTCCGGTATAGAGCATCACATAATGTGCCATTCTTTGTTTGTAATTGTAAGAGTCCATGAGTTTGAATCCAAACCGCTGATACATGGTTACATTCTCCGTGGCATTGGTCTCGAGGCAGAACCTGTACCCTTTTTCGTCGGCAAACGAAAGTAGTATCTTCATCAGCTTTTTACCGTAACCCATGCGCTGGAACGCCTTCTTTGTTGCGAAAATATATATGTACCAGGTTTTATCGTCCAGGTAAGGCTTTCTCTTTTTATAAGCATACTTTTCAAACGTATCCTGTCTGTATGTAGCCATATTTAACATAAGCTGATACGACGGTATATCAGCCGCCATCAGATACTGGTTCAGCTTCGTCCGCTTTGCTTTCGGCGGCTCGACCAGTATCAGGGATTCATAGTCCCCGTCAGAGATCCCGAGCATCTTGCATTTCCTGCTCTTAAAATCTACCCTAAACATGCGTGCCAGCGTTTTCTCATCGTAGTTCCCGTTAAAAACATACATAAACATCGGATAGTTCCTGTATGCATCTAT
>JAFZQN010000124.1 GCA_017620375.1 Lachnospiraceae bacterium | reverse complement strand
GTATATGAAGCAGCCTTAAGGATGTTGATGCTTAAGAACTTAGACTTATTGGTGATCACACAGTTAGGAGCTTCGATGATAAGTTCCTTGCCGGAAGCGTTTTTAACACTGGGGATCTTAATGTTTAAGTAAGCCTGAGTCCTAAAATAAATGGTGCCGACATCTGATTTTTTCATGGCAGACTTAAGTTCTTTTACTGTAGATACTCTTACTGCTTTTCCTGTATCAGCTTTTGCGGGAACGGTGCCGATCATAAGTACGGCAGCCAGTACCAGGGCTAAAGCACAAAGGCTAAAGCACATTGATCTTAAACTTTTTTTGTTCATTTTCATTTCCTCCTGTAATTCATTTAGTAAAACGAATTACCTGTATTGTATCATGTTACACCCATGTAGTCAAATAAATGATATTTTTCCAAATAAAGAAATATATTAAAAGACCAAATAATAGTGACAAGAAGTACGGATTATGTTAAAATTCATATAGTATACGGAGGGGTGACATGAAACACGCAAAAATGAAATTATATATGCTGATATACCTGACAGTGGTCACGATATGTGTATTTTTCGTCGCATTGTGCCAGTCAATGATATCCATGAATATAGGGGTGTTGATACTGATCATATTTGTAGCGGCCATACCTGTAGCAGCCGGAGTCTTAAAACTCCTTTTTATCCGTGAAATGGCAAAACCATATGCGAAACTCCATAAGGAGTTTATGGATGAGATCTGGACCAACGGATATACAGACAAGGTACGCGAGCTCGGAGAGCAGGCCTTAGCGGCAGATGATGCGGGGGAGAAGATAGAGTTTACATACCTTAAGGAATTTTGCTTTTATCTGTCCGATTACTATAACTTAATGAAGCAGCATGACAGAGTTTTTTCCGTAATGAGACATGTGGACGGACATGAGCTGGTCAGCAGAAGCGTTAAGTTTATGGACGGCGGTATGTCGGTGCTCACATATTTCGGAGTTCTGATGGAGGCTGCCAGAGGTCTTAACAGTAAAGAGTCGGCAGCCAATATCATGTCGGACGCGGCCCCTTATCTCGAAAAGAAGTACAATATGGATATATTGTCGATGATGGCGGACGTGACATATTATAATTATTATGTGACCATGGGCGGATATGATGAGGCAAAAAAATATGCCGATAAGCTCATGTCATACAAGTCACTCGGTGTGGATAAGTTTTCTTCGAAGTATTACGCAGCAGCAGAGATAGTGATGCTCACCGAGGGTGACAAGGAAAAGGCCCGTGCGATACTCGATCAGGGCTGGAGTGTGAGTGACAGAGACAAGGCTGTGGTACGGCAGGCATTTGAGGAGTTTTACAGAAGCCTGGGACTCGATTAAATAAGAAAGAAAACATAGATTTATAAAATCCTCCGCAAAACATAAAAATTTGCGGAGGATTTTTGACACTATCTGTTGACTTTTATAAAAAAGAGTGTTACTATTTAGAAAAAGCTCCGCAAAATTATTCAAAAAGCGGACAATTATCAAAAAGAGGTGCATATAATGAAAACACGAGCAGAGTGCCTTAAAAAATACGGATCGGACTATTTTATCGAAAAGAATATAGAAAAAGGGAAGTTGTTTAAAGTAAGTAAAGGAGTATATTCTGAAAAAGAAAATGTGCCGGAGATAGCTATATTTATGTATAAATACCCAAATTCGGTTCTTACGATGAAAAGTGCTTTTTATTTTCACGGTCTAACGGATGTGGTTCCGGATGAGTGTGACCTGGCTACGGACCGTGATGCGGCAAAAATACACGATCAAAGAGTAAAACAGTATTTTGTACAGGTGGATTTTTTTAGCAAGGGAATAGAAAAACAGAATTACAAGGGTTATACGATAAATATATATAACAAAGAACGTATGCTGATTGAACTTGCAAGATATAAGAGCAAGCTTCCATATGATTATTATAAAGAGATTCTCCTTAATTATCGCAGGCTTTTACCCACATTAAATATCCAGAAGATACAGGATTATGCATTGGCCGCTCCGAAGAGCAATAAGATAATGGAAATATTGCAGGCGGAGGTATTATAATGGCTAACATAGAAGAAATGGCAGAAAAATATAGAAATATCGGTTATTCAGAAAGAAATGCAGATGCCAGAGTATGTCAGGAT
Source organism: Lachnospiraceae bacterium (assembly GCA_017620375.1). GTDB lineage: Bacteria > Bacillota > Clostridia > Lachnospirales > Lachnospiraceae > RUG11977. Next base: position 33,081 of record JAFZQN010000124.1, on the reverse strand, counting down.
ATAGTTTTGAAAGCGATTTCTAAAAGTAATTTTGGCAGAAATGTCACTATTAAGGGTGGCGTTGTAATGCGAGGTATTACCGGTAATGTTAGAAGGGCAACAGAAGATCTAGATCTGGATTTTATCAGGTATTCACTAGAGGATGAATCAATCAGACGCTTTATAGCGAGACTTAACTGTTTGGACGGAATAGCTATAAGAATTAAGGACAATCGGATAGAACAGCTTTCCCAGCAGGAATATAACGGGAAAAGAGTATACATTATTATCAATGATGATATAGGTCATTCTTTAGAAAGTAAAATCGATCTGGGTGTGCAGGCAGATTCAGATATAGAGCAGGACGAGTATTGCTTTGATGTCTGTATGGATGATAAAGGCGCAAGCCTGTTGATTAATTCCTGTGAGCAGATATTTGCTGAAAAACTAAGATCCCTTTTGCGATTTGGCCCGTTTTCTACCAGATATAAAGATATTTTTGATTTTTGTTATCTTAAGGATTATGTAAAGCCGGAAAGATTGGAGAAATGTTTAAGAAAGTACATTATAGATGAATCCTCTTTAAGAGAAAAAAATATGGAAGATATCAGAAAAAGGGTTGCAATGACTTTTGAGAATAAGCGGTTTAAAACAAATGTAGAACGCTCAGGAGACAGAAACTGGCTTCAGATGGATGTCGGGCTGGCATTTAAAACAATAATGGATTTCTTATTAACCATAAACATATAGGTAGAACTAGGGAATAATAGTGACAAGTCATCGGGGTTATGTTAAAATCTGAATTAGAAAAATCAATCAGAAAACCATCCATGTGATTGGCCTGTGACTAAAAAAACTTTCTGAAAGGGTGGCATATATGAAGAAAAAATACTGCAAGATAATAGCGATAATATTGACCTGTATTCTGGTTTTTAATGCGTGCGGCAGCTCGGAAAACGCAGAGGAGAACAGTACCGGAAGAAGGAGAGCAGCAAACTCTTCCGAAGAAACCGGCGATAAAACAACCGGCGAACCGGGCGAAGAAGGACAGGTGGGGACTGCAGCACCTACCGAACCTGTCGTGACTCCTGACATTACATCGGAACCGGAGCCGTCCGTTACAACATATCCTACTTTAACGGAGATGCTCACATCCACGCCGGAGCCCACTTTAGAACCGGCAGAAGAGGATGAAGATGCATTGTATAATTCATCTCCTGTCATAGAGGTTCAGGATATGGAGTATACATATTACGGACGGACAGGGCTCTACACCGGAGAATGGAAGGGTGACAGGCCTCAGGGAAACGGCTGCTTAACTATTGACTATAATAATTATTATGATGGTGAATGGGATTATGGGTATATAAACGGAATTGCCGAGATTGCATATATCGATGAGGATGGAGCCTTTAGATATTATAATGGAGACTGTGCATGTAATTCCATCGTAGGTTCGGGGGAATTTTGGTATTACCCTGATGCAGACGTAAATGATTATATTGTAATAGAAGGTGACTTCAGTGCTGAGCCGACTTTAGTATATCATTCAGTGGAAAATGGTGAGATAGTTGTTGATATGGGTTCCGTAAATGAAGGCAGACTGTGGAGCGAGGTGGACTATATCTGTGATAACCCGGGAAGTCCGATTTTTACATACGATACCGAGGTAATAATATACAATGATATGTACAATGGTACCGGTGCAAGATCGTATGTCGGATATTACTATGGAGACATAAACACAGATCTCAATCCGCAGGGATACGGGATTTTCCAGCTTGTAGGAGAAATAAACCCTAATAAGTTGTATTTAGGTGACAGATATGTAACGACCGATTTCTTACATTCAAAAGTCGTGATCGGATGGTGGGAAAATGGCAGACTGACTGGCAATTATGTATTATATGATGTAGTTAAGCCTGTAGATGAAATCTATTTTGACTATGGCCACGAGTGTAAAAAAGATTATTACTATCGTATCGACGGTGTCCTGGACAAAAGAGTATCGTATGTGGATAAAACCTGGTATTATGACAATGATTCCGCGGCCGATGATTTCTATATCGCTACATGTCATTATGCCGATTATACACAGGGTGAAGACGGGGTATATCGTGCCGGACTGGATGAATCCGATGTTTATTACAGTCAAGACTATCTGGATGGTAAGACTCTACTTCCAGCCGGAACATATTGCCGCGAAGAAACATACCCTTGTTACGTGATTGAGAACGGTGATCAGAAGTATTTTAAGGAAGGCTTCAGGGCTTACTACGATTCTGATGGTAAGATGTTCAGGTATATAGAATATGACAAAAAGCATCCTTATGGAAATGTGGTAGTTGGAGATGAATGGAATAAGATAAAAAACGCAGTTATCATAGCCGGAACGATATTCCTCGGTGCATACGTAACATATAAGACAATAGCTTCCACAGCAAGCGGAGATGTTACGGTAAAAGCAACTGAAAAGGCTCAAAAGAAGGAATATGATTTTTCTGAAGAAAAGCGTTATATGGAGCAAAAACAGGAGGCTGAAGATCTGAGAGCACAGGCACGAGCTCTTGAAAATCAGCTAAAATACGGGACTCTGTGGGAATATGAGGTAAATGATCTGAAAAAGCAGATCCAATACTATTATGATGAAGCAGACAGAAAAGAACCATCTATCTTTTAAGTAACAAAGCAGGGGAAGTAAAAAGATAACTGATGAGGTGTAAAACTATAACAACCTTGGAGAATAATCATGACTGAGATAGAACGATTAAAAGAAATAGTACAGACCTTACGTAGCGATCACGGCTGCCCCTGGGACAGGGAACAGACGCATGCGAGCCTGAAGCCCGAGTGCATAGAGGAAGCTGCAGAGGTAGTATGCGGCATCAATATCTTAGAAAAGACGGGGAATGCGGAGAACCTCAAGGAAGAGCTCGGGGACCTGCTGCTGCAGGTCATGTTCCATGCGGTCATGGCAGAGGAAGAAGGACTCTTCACGTTCGAGGATGTGGCAGGGACCGTGGCCGATAAGATGGTGCGCAGGCATCCGCATGTATTCAGTGGCGTGACATTCGCCTCTGAAGAGGAGCGCAAGGCCTCCTGGGAGAAGATAAAGCAGGAAGAAAAAAAGGGGAAGGAAGACTCTAACAGGTATCTCCCCGAAGCCTTCGAAGAAGCAAGGACACTCATAGACAAAGCGGAAGAACGCAAGGGATACAGGAAGTAAGATATAACACATAACGGAGAAGATAAATGAGATTAATAATAGTACGGCACGGGGACCCCGATTATGAGAATGACTGCCTGACAGAGCTCGGACACTATCAGGCGGAGCTGGTGGCAAAGCGCCTCATGGATGAGGGCATACAGGAGATATACTCCTCACCGCAGGGGAGAGCAAAGGAGACCGCGGAGCATTTCGCAGCACTTTCAGGGCTGGGGCCCATCAAGATACTTGATTTCATGCATGAGATCAGATACGGCTGGGAAGGCGCACTGTATCAGGCAGGTAACCCCTGGCTGGAAGCGAAGAACCTCATAAGTAAGGGCGCGGACCTGCAGACACCTGACTGGAGAAAATACCCCTGTTATGACGGGAACACAGCCACCATAGATGCGGACAAGGTGGCAGCAGGCACGGACGAATGGCTTAAAACCTTGGGATACGAGCGTGAAGGCCTGTACTACCGCTGCAAGACCGAGGACGACAGGAAGAGGACATTCGCATTGTTCTGTCATGGAGGATCCATGACTTCCTTCTTATCGAGAGTTTTCAATATTCCTTTCCCGCATCTGTGCATGGTCTTAGGATTTATCCAGTGTACGAGCATAACAGTACTCAGATTTGACCGTACTCCGGGTGAATTATATATGCCATTTTTAGAGGTGGCAGCAGATGCCAGCCACTTGCATGTAAAAACAGCGGACATAGAACAGAAGGCACCGATCAAGTAATTATATGTGAGACTGTTCGGAAAGAAGCGGGCAGGATACTGATATGATAAAAAGAGAATACTTTAAAGATGTTGATTACAAACCGTTTCTGTTCTACGTGATATTCGGGGTCAGGGGTGACCAGCTGCAGGTTTCTGCAAGTAAGCATCATGTGGATGGTTTTCCTGAAGGATTGGAAATGCACGGACTTAACCGTACAGAGCACGGTGACTACATAGACGGATTTTTCAGTGGAAGCATGGGTGATATCCTTCACAGCCAGGACGCGGATCTGTATGAAAAGTGCAGGAGTGCTTCCGATTGCGTCGTCATCAGAGGAGATGTGATGCAGGATGATACTCTTGATTATATGCAGAATGTCATAGGTATCGGGAAAGCGTTTTTTGACCAGGGTGCGGTAGGGATACTCGATGTACTGACCTTTTCTATGTTCTCTGAAGAGAAATGGACAGAAAAGTTTTTCGAGCAGGAGATAAATGCCCAAAATCATGTGACTATACTTGTGTCCGAGGAAAATGGAGGGTATTGGCTCCATACAAGAGGGCTCATCGAATTCGGACGTCCCGACCTGAGCATGCACGCAAAGGATGATGCCGGGATAGAAGAGTGCAGACAGATATTCAACCAGATGATCTTCTACAGCGGACAGGGCGTGTTCTTTAATGGAGAAGTGAATCTGCATACCCACAGTGGTAACACATATACCGTAAAAGCCACATTTGTTAACGATTTTGATAATGATGATTTCAATAATGCATATTGTAATGTGGAGATAGTATCGTATAAATAGATTTATACAAGAAAAATCAACATTTACAAAGTTTAATTATATGGTATGAAGAAGGAGGCCCCCATGAGTTTAGACATGTTAGTTTTTTCCAAATCCAAGGCACCATCAGATCCGATGGAGTTTTTGAAATGGTTTCATAAGAAAGCGGAGTGGAAAGGAGACCGTGATTATTCCGATATCAAGGGTACCGATCAGCCGCTGGTGGATTTCTTTATGGAGATGATCAAGACCTATCCGGCTATGAACGGGCCTTATGCTCCGACCGACGAGGAGTTTGAGCAGGATCCGGAGCTGGAGGACTCACCTTATCTTACGGATTATTGTATCGATGATGATCTTATCTATATGGCTTTTGCATATTCTGTGGCGGACGGGGACTTCGTGCAGAAGCTTGCGTTCAAGTACGGTCTCGGGTTTTTTGATATGTTCTTTATGTATCTTGATGAGGATACGAAGATACCGGTACCGCAGCTAAGTCCTGCGGAGACTCTTAAGGAGCCCGGGCAGCAGGAGGCGAAGGAGCCGAAGAAAGGCTTTTTTGCGAGACTGTTCGGGAAGAAATAGACAGGATACTGATCTTTGTCGTCATAGTATTCATAGCGGTGGGCATAGCGTGCCTTTTAAGATTTTTAAAGAAGAAAACAAGGAGTTAGTAAGTGAGTTCATACGATAACAATTCCGATAAAAACGGCTTATTGGTCGGGCTGATCATTATCCTGTTATGTGTGGCCGGGTTTGCCTGGTGGTACATGAAAAACATGGATGATCCCGCGGCTAATGACGCGGAGCTGCTAAAAGAAGAGGGCGATATCGAACTTAGTGGGACCTGTTACTTTTATGAGCAGCTGTCGGATGAAGCAAAACAGGCTTACAAGTTTATATACAGAGGCTGTATGGCATTTGAAGAGGAGATCAGGATACCTTCCACATCTTCCGATGAGTGTAATAAAGCGATATATGCACTGCGTGCCGACCATCCGGAGTTTTTCTGGATAAGGAGTAATACAGTCAGCATCACGTATATAAATGATGTGGCCGTCAGCGTCAGCTGCACTGTACCGTCTGACGCAGGAAAAAAGATGAAACGCATAGAGAGCATAGCAGACGAGATACTTAAAGATGCTCCGAAAAATGAGTACGATAAGATCAAATATATCTATGAATACATCATCAATTCGACGGATTATGACCTTAAAGGGATAGATGATCCGGAAAATCAGAATATATACAGGACCCTGGTCGACCATCTGGCTGTATGCGGCGGCTACGCCAATACATTTTTATATCTCTGCGACAAAGCGGGGATATACTGCGGATATGCCTCGGGAGAGGTCAAGGGCAGGGGCCCGCATGCATGGAACTTTGTGAAGCTAGCCGGAAAGTATTACTGGGTGGATGTGACCTGGGGAGATCCGGTATTTGAGGGAAGCATCTATTCGGAAGAGGGTAACGGTCCCCGTGACAATATGAGCTATGATTACTTCATGGTGGACGATAAAGAGATACTGTCTGACAGAATATTGTCAAATTCACCCTCGTACTCGGCATATCAGCCTTACATGGATTTTACATATCCGAAGTGTACGGACGCATCACGTAATTATTATGCGAGTAACGGATGTTACTTTAAGGGATATAACAGGCTGGCGGTGTATGATTACATATTGACGCAGGTCGGAGCCTTTGGAAATATGAAAGTGACTCTGAAATTTGATACCACAGAGGCATACCGTGAGGCAAAATCGGATATATTTGATACGGACGAGTTCTTAAGCGAGCTGGCGAACGACCTCTATGACAGTTATGACGTAAATATATCACAGCAGATGGTGCGGATGTCTGAGGATGCCCGCCGTATGGTGATCGAATTTTCATAAAACATATAATTTTATCTTGGAAAGGAGGTAACCCCTACATGAGAAAAAGCAGAAGGATAGTCAGTGCGCTGCTTGTTATCCTGCTGACCTTCGGATTTCCTTTTATAGGGACCGGTCAGGTAAAGGCCGCAACGGTGCTGACCGAAACAAAAGAAGGCAGAGATGGGGAATACACGTACTCGCTGTGGAAGGATTACGGCAACACGAGCATGACCGTAAACGGGGACGGAAAGTTTGAGTGCTCCTGGAAGGATATCGGAAATGCGCTGTTCCGTGAGGGTATCAAGTTTGACTGCACTAAAAAGTATCAGCAGATAGGAGATATCACCGTGGAATACGGTGTGGATTATCACCCTGACGGAAACTCGTATATGTGTGTATACGGATGGACGAGGGATCCGCTGGTGGAATATTATATTGTAGACAGCTGGGGAACCTGGCGTCCGCCCGGAGCTACTTCCAAGGGTACCATAGAGGTGGACGGAGGTACATATGAGATATATGAGACCACCCGTGTCAACCAGCCTTCCATCGACGGCAATACTACATTTGAGCAGTACTGGAGCGTACGTACTTCCAAGCGTACGAGCGGTACCATATCAGTTACCGAGCATTTTAAGGCTTGGGAAAAACTCGGTATGAAAATGGGTAACCTCTATGAGGCATGCCTTACCATAGAAGGATACCAGAGTAATGGCTCTGCTGAGGTATATCTTAATAAGGTGACCGTCGGTGATGCTGGGAAGAGCGGCGGTAACGGTGGGGGTAACGAAAATGGCAACAATAACGGCGGAAACGGTAATAACAATGGTGGCAATAACGGTGGTAATAATGGCGGTAACAGTGGGAACAATACCGTCGTTAAAGATGGTAACAAGATTGAATGTGAGTCCATGACCTTAAGCGGTCCTTATGCAGGTAATACCTGGTCACCGTTCAGCGGCGTGGCACTCTATGCAAATGATGACACAGCATCGGCAACAGTAAGTCTTACTTCGGGATTGCATGACTTTACACTGCGCGGTGCATCTGATGGATCTAACAAAGCCAAGGTAGACCTTGTGATAGGTAATGAGACCAAGGGTACATTTACTTTTAGCAGCTCATCACCTACGGATAAGACTATCAAAAATGTGGCAACCGGAGCGGGGGCTCAGACGGTTAAGCTGGTAGTTACCGCAGATGACGGGACCTGGGATGCATTCCTGGACAGCCTTACCATCTCGGACAGCGCCATAACATCTAAAAAGCCCAAGTGTTCGGCTAAACTTACTTCAGCTAAGACAGGTATTAAGATAACGACCGCAAAGGCCGAATATGCCGACGGCTTTTACATATATATGAAAAAAGCCGGTGAAAAGAAATATCACAAAGTTAAAAAGATCACAAAGAACGGCACGGCAAAAAGAAGCTATACGGTTAAAAATCTTGAACCTGGAAAGTACTACATTAAGATAAAGGCTTACGTAAAAGCAGACGGGAAAACCTACAAAGGTAAATACAGTAAGACTGTAAGCGTAGTCGTACCGTAAAAACAGGAGCAGAAAAATGAAATATAAGTATTGCCTGCTGGATCTGGACGGGACCCTGACGGATCCGGGTATAGGTATCACAAATTCGGTCATGTATGCCCTTAAAAAATTCAATATCGAAGTTGAAGACAGAAGTGAACTTTATTGCTTTATAGGGCCGCCTCTGCCGGATTCGTTTAAAAAATATTACGGATTTAATGAGGAACAGGCTGACCTGGCTGTTACATACTATCGTGAGAATTTTCGTGATAAGGGGATATTTGAAAATGTAGTGTATCCGGGTATCCCTGAGATCCTTAAGGAGTTAAAAGAAAAAGGTGTGGTCGTGGCACTGGCTACTTCCAAACCGCACGAGTTTTCCGTAAGGATACTGGAACACTTTGACCTCATCAAATACTTTGACTTCATCGGTGCGGCTACGATGGACGGACGTATATCAAAGAAGACCGACGTGATCGCACATTTACTTGAGTGTATGGGAGATGTGGATAAAGACGAGGTATTGATGGTCGGTGACCGCGATCAGGATATAGACGGGGCAAAGGCCAATGACTTGCATAGTGTCGGCGTGCTTTGGGGCTACGGAAGTAAAGATGAGCTTCAGGATGCCGGGGCAGACTATGTGATCGAAAGGCCGGAAGAACTTTTAGAATTATTTGAGTGATTTCGGGGTAAAGAAAATCGTAAGTTGTGACGATATAGTAAATAGTAAAAAGAATGATAAGAGCAAACCATTTGAAAAAATGGGGCGCAAAACTACAAGGGACTAAAGGAAACACAAGTGTTTCCAATGTCAGCCAGTTGCCGTTCGTATGTATGATCAAAGAACATTGCAGACTGTCCCTGCAATGTTTTTTTATTTAGGGGGTGAGAAAGTTGAAAGGATATCTGACATTGGCCGAGGCGGCAGAAAAATGGAATGTTACTTCGAGACTGCTTAGTCTGTACTGCAACACCGGCAGGATCGAGGGAGCTGAGAGAGCCGGCAAGATATGGCTCATACCTGAAGATGCCGAAAAACCCGCGGACAAGCGTATTTCGTCCGGGAAATATATCGGCTGGCGCGAGAGATTTAAAAAATCCGACAAAGAGAAGAAAGCTATGTAAAGGCATCCTTAGGGGTGCTTTTTAAATGGGCTTAAATATATTTTATAAGAAAAAACATGGAAATTACAAGATTATTATGGTATAGTAAAATAGAATTAATATTTGATTATTTTGGAACAGAATGCAAATGGGTAAAGAAACAAAACATGTCAATTACATAGATAACCTTCGGTGGATCACGGTTTCGCTCCTGGTCTTATATCATGCTGCAATGGCATATAATACCTGGGGAGAGGCTAACTATATCTTTTTGGAAGAGATAAAGCTGATCGCAGGGATAGTGGTGGTCATCAGTCCGTGGTTTATGCCGCTCATGTTTTTATTGGCCGGGATATCTGCTTCTTATTCCCTGAAAAAAAGAGGATATAAGGTATTCATCCTTGAAAGACTTAAGAGACTCGGGATACCGTTTGTATTCGGTATGCTTGTCATTAACCCGATACTGAGCTACATAGCGGACATCTCGCATAACGGATACAAGGGTAATTTCTTTGAACACTACGGGGTGTTTTTTACAAAATATACGGATCTGACCGGTTATGACGGCGGATTTACGCTCGGACACTTTTGGTTTATCGCAGTTCTTTTCGTTATTTCTCTTTTATCATGTCTGATCATAAGACTTATGGACATGTTACAGAAGAAATACCGAAAAAACATAAAGCTCACAGGCGGAGTGATCCTTACCTGTTTAGCTGTAGCGACCTATGAGGTATGTGCGTTCGGGAAGCCGCTCATAACATATCTGGCAGTATATTTGCTCGGATACTACTTCTTTAAGGACAGGGATTTTGTAAAGAGGATCGCAGTATACAAGTGGCCGCTTGTGGTCATATTTGTGATATTTGCAGTGGCAAATGCGGTCATATATGTGTTTATAGGCGGACTTGAGACGATCAACACCATATGCATGTACGCATCATTCGTATTCGGTGTGGTGGCGCTTATGGCTGTCGGACACGATCATCTGGATGAAACCGGTAATTTCTCAAAGTTTAACTCCAGGATATCATATGTATATTACATCATACATTTCCCGATCGTGGTACTGTGTCAGTACTATTTTAAGATGCTGAATGTCGGACATGTGGTCAGCTTCTTTCTCACACTGGCATTTTCGTATCCGTTTACGGATCTGTGGTGCTATGTGATCGATAAAACAAAATATATTCGCGTGTTATTTGGGATGAAAATAGAGAGGTAGCAGGGTGAAAAGCAGGGGTTTAATAGACAAGACGTTGCATTTTCTGATGCATAACAGTATTCTGTTTACGGTTATAGTTATGTGTATGGTACATGCTGTACTTTTGCTTATAATGCTGTTTTCTGATGTGATGCCGCTGGTATATTTAAACAGTGTAAGCGTCATCGTTTATCTGTTCTGTATCGTACTCGCAAAATTCGGACATATCATGCCGGTATATATCAGTATTCTTTTGGAAGTGGCGGTATATTCTGCTGTCGCTATCTATTTTATAGGCTGGCACAGCGGTACATTTTGTTTTTTGTGCTCTATTATCCCGATCATCATATACTTCGGAAGCTTTCTGTTCAAGTCCGGTAAAAGATGGATCATAGCCCTGATCTACTCGGTTAATTTTGCATTATATATTTTTTTGTTTTTAAAATTCCATGATGCACAGCCGGTATACAGATTATCCGAGGTATCAGCTTCGGTACTTATGATCTTTTCGTCATTTGTAGCTGCCTTTTCCATTATCTTTTATAATACGATATACATTTACTCAAGTGAGTCCGAAAGGACAAATCTTGAACAGAAGAATGTGCAGCTGTCGGATGACGCACATAAGGATGCACTTACAGGGCTTCTTAACAGGCGTGGTTTTCTTCCCGAAATGGAAGAGCTTATGAAGGATGAAAAGACTAGGAATTTTTGTGTGGCATTCTGCGACATAGACAATTTTAAGCGTGTAAACGACTCCTTCGGTCATGACGGCGGTGATGAGGTGCTGCGCCATATCACAAAGCTGATCAAGGGTGAAATGCAGGGATGCAGTATATGCAGATGGGGCGGTGAGGAGATAGTCATTCTTATGAAGGATTATGACTTTGCCGTAGCCAAAGTTAAGATGGAATATGTAAGAAAACTTGTCGAATCTAACCCGACGGTATTTTATAACAAGCGTATACCCGTGACTATCACCATAGGTCTTGAGGAGAATAAAGGTATCTACAGTAATCCCGAAGAACTCATCAAGGTTGCGGATGAACGCATGTATTACGGTAAGGAACACGGTAAGAATATCGTGATCTTTGAATAAGAGAAACAGACCGGCCGGAGAACCGTTCCTACGGTCGGAGGTAAGGAAGCACTATGAAAAAAAGTTTGTTGAATAAAAATCTTTTCCTGTACTGCGGACTTGAAAAAGAACAGTTTGACAACATATTTGATAAGATCATGGAAAGAAATGTCAAGCTTGTTGCCAGGTGTAATATAGTGATCGTTATACTTGGTATACTGTTCTTTCTCCTGAACATGATAATGGATACGGAAAATCTTGCCGCTTACTGGATACTTGTTATCGGCGGAGTGGCACTATATATATATAGAGTCTTATATAAACCTAAAAAAGGAAAGCCGGCATTTATATACTGTTATGCTCTTTTGGCTACGGTATTGTTGTTTGGTATGATATTAAGCGTTCAGCCGAAGACTCTGGACATGCCGTCCACAAGTTTTATAGCCTTTCTCTCGTTCCTGCCGCTTATAGTGAATGATAAGCCTTATAGAATGGGAATGTTTATATTGATCGCAACGCTGACATATGTTTGCATCAGTATAAACTTCAAATCCGGGATCGTGCTGAGAGCGGATATGATGAACACACTGACGTTTTCTGTATTGGGATTTGTCCTTTATATCAATATGTCTAACAGAAATGTCAAAGAGATATTCTACTGGATGCAGGCAGCAGAGAACGAGCGTATCAAGGAAGCAGCACATGTGGCTGAGCAGGCGAACAGGGCCAAGAGTAATTTCCTTGCCAATATGTCTCATGAGATAAGGACTCCTATGAACGCCATCATCGGCTTGGATGAGATGATCCTCAGAGAATCCGGTGAGGAAAATACGAAAAAATATGCAGCGGATATCAAGAGTGCCGGTGCAACACTGATGTCGATCATCAACGATATCCTTGACTTGAGCAAGATCGAGTCCGGAAAGATGGAGCTGGTACCCGTAAACTACGAGGTATCCTCCGTGATTAACGATATCGTAAATATGACCGAGAATAAGGCGGAAGATAAACATCTTAAGTTTACCATGAATGTGGCAGAAGATATCCCTTCGGTACTTAACGGCGATGAGATCCGTATCCGCCAGGTAATGCTGAACATAGTCAATAATGCGATCAAGTATACCGAAAAAGGCGGTATAGATGTGGATATATCCTTTGACAGGGATGCATCCGTGCTGACTACCATAGTAAAAGATACCGGTATCGGTATTAAGCCTGAGGATAAGGACAGACTGTTTGATTCCTTCCAGCGTCTCGATGCCACACGTAACAGAAATATCGAGGGTACCGGTCTGGGACTGAATATATCAAGACAGCTTGCCGAGATGATGGGCGGCAGCATAGAGGTTGAAAGTGAGTACGGAAAAGGCTCCGTATTTACCATAAAGCTGGTACAAAAGGTAGCTGACGCTACACCCATGGGCGATTATTCCAAGCGTCTGGCAAAAGCAAGGAAGGAAGAAAAAGAATACGAGGCCAAGCTTTTTGCACCCAATACCAGGATACTTGTGGTAGACGATAACGAGATGAACATAAAGGTATTAAGGTTCCTGCTTAAGAATTCCGCGATAGATATCAGATCCGCACTATCCGGAGCAGAGGGCATAGAAATGCTTAAGCGTGACCAGTATGATGTAATACTTCTTGACCAGATGATGCCGGGCATGTCAGGTATAGAGACTCTGCAGCAGATCAGAGAACAGGAGATAGCCGACGGTGTACCTGTGATAGCTCTTACCGCCGATGCCATATCCGGTGCCAGGGAGATGTATATCGAACAGGGCTTTACCGATTACCTGTCAAAGCCCATCATATATGAGGAACTTGAAAAGATACTTATTGAATATCTGCCGGCTAGTTTAAGGCCGGAAAAATAAGAGGATGACCGGAAAACCGGTCATCCTTTTTTAATGTTCTAATATTTTATAACCTTTGGCAAATACGGTCTTTATCTGATCGCCCGCATCGCCTAAACTCTTACGGAGTTTTTTAACATGGTTGTCAACTACTCTGTCATTTCCGAAGAAGTCCTTGCCCCATGCGGCATCAAGCAGGGTGTCTCTGGAGAATGTCCATCCCGGACGCTCCATAAGTATGGAAAGTATAGCCAGTTCCTTGGGAGGCAGGTCAACCAGTTCGCCGTTTACCCTTACCGTGAGGGCACGCTTATGCAGCTGGATCGTTCCGCATACAAGTATATCATCAAGCACGGTACCTTTTGAACGCTTGATAAGTGCGCTTACCTTGGCTAAAAGTTCTGCTAAGGAAAAAGGCTTACATACATAATCATCACATCCGAGCTGATATCCGTACAGCCTGTCTTCCTCGCTGGTACGGGCCGTCATGAAGATGACGGGCACATCCATGCTGCGCCTTATCTTTACTATAAGATCAAATCCGCTCATCTGTGGCAGCATGACATCCAGGAGTATCAGGTCATAACTGTTTTCTTCGAGCTTGTCCAGGCCTTCCATTCCGGTCTTGGCTATATCCATCTCGTATTCCGGAGCCTTCTCCGAAAAGAAATCTATTATTGCTTCACGTATTTTCGGGTCATCCTCGACCAGTAAAATATGATACTGCATTTAACTTCTCCTTTACGGATCATTTAACTATATCCTTGTACATCTCGGGACGTCTGTCACGGAAAATTCCCCAGGAGAGTCTGTTCTCGGCATTGAGATCCAGATCGAAGGTCTGGAGGAGGATCTCTTCCTTATCACGGGATGCACTTTGTATGATATCACCGGTTATATCGGTTATAAATGAAGAACCGTAAAAGATGAGAGAGGATTTCAGTCCCGCATTTTCCTCGCAGGGCTCGACATCCTCTTTTCCTATCCTGTTGGCAGCGACCACGGGTACTAAGTTGGATGCGGAATGTCCCTGCATGCATCTTCTCCAATGGGGCATGCTGTCTGTGTCAAGTATGGGCTCGGAGCCGATGGCTGTAGGGTAGAAGATGATCTCGGCACCCTTAAGAGCTAAGGCTCTGGCTGTCTCCGGGAACCACTGATCCCAACATATGCCGGCGCCCAATCTTCCGTATTTTGTATCAAATACCATAAAACCTGTATTTCCGGGAGTAAAGTAAAACTTTTCCTGATAATAATGATCGTCCGGGATATGGGTTTTCCTGTATACTCCGAGGAGTGAGCCGTCAGCATCGATCCAGGCGAGGGAGTTGTACAGTACGTTACCGTCCTTTTCATAAAAGCTTATGGGAAGGACTACGCTTAATTCCTTGGCAAGCTTCTGTGCAGCCTTAACTGCGGGGTTCTCGTCCACCGGTAAGGCATAGCTGTAGAAGTCATATCTTCTCTGCTGGCAGAAATATTCTCTTTCAAAAAGCTCGGGCAGCAGGATCACCTGCGCTCCCTTTGCTGCTGCCTCACGTACCATCTTTTCGGCTTTTGCTATATTCTCTTCAACATTTTTGCTGCACTTCATCTGTATGGCAGCTACTGTGATATTTCTCATGATGTTATTTATCCCTTCTTTTTGGATATCCCCACAGGCAGGTTCATCCTTGCGGTCCCATCGGTATCTGCTGTGTAATACAATGTATGTTACCGCCTCCGAGCAATATGTCGCGGGCAGGTATCTGCACGATCTTTCTTTCGGGACAGAGCCTTTCCATGATCTTTACGGCTTCCTTGTCACTGTCTGCATTTTCTCCGCCGAATGCGGGAAGTATCACCGCGTTGTTCGAAAAATAGAAGTTCACGTATGAGGCGGCAAGTCTTTCACCGACTTCTCTTTCGTCCTCGCCTTCCTCAAACTCGTACCCTAACAGGTCCTCTTCACCGATAAACACGTGCTTTTCGGGGATGGGGAGCTTGTGGACAGCTATCTTACGTCCCTTGGCATCGGTCTCGTTTTCCAGGACCTTAAGGTCTTCAAAAGAGAGTGCGTATTGCGGATCGCTTTCGTCATCAGTCCAGCCCAGGACCACCTCGCCCGGTCTTATAAAGGCACAGATGTTATCCACATGCCCGTCGGTCTCATCGTTATATATCCCGTTTGGAAGCCAGATGATCTTTTCGGCTCCGAGATACTGTCTTAACTTTTCCTCTATCTCTTCACGGCTTAAGTCCGGATTTCTGCCGGGACTCAGTAAGCATTCTTCGGTAACGAGTACCGTGCCTTCACCGTCCGAATGGATGGAGCCTCCTTCCAGGACGAAGGGTGCGGCATCATATGCTGTGTAGCCTTCTTTTTTTGCAAATAAAAGAGCAAATGCATCATCTTTATCCCACGAAGGATACAGTCCGTTATATTCTCCGCCCCAGGCGTTAAAGGTCCAGTTGACGGCTCTTACAATACCCGCATCATTTTTTACAAATGTGGGAGCTATGTCTCTTGCCCATGCATCATCTGTTTCCGCCTTAAACACATGTACGTTTTCTATATGAGAAAGCTCGCTTACGGCATTTTCATAGCTTCGCTCACTTGCTGCTACAAATACTTCTTCACTTTCTGCTATGGCAGTTATGATCTTCTTAAATGCACATCTGGCTGCTTTAGCTCCGTATGGCCAGGATCCGGGACGTTCCGGCCATATCATTATACAGCCCCTCTGGGGCTCAAATTCTCCCGGCATATGAAATCCGTCATCCCGGGGAACGCTGTTTAGTTTACCTGCTTCCATGACCGTACTGCTCCTTAAATATAATAGTTACCATTTATCAGAATATCATAATTATCAGCCCCTTGCAACTGCTTCTTTTATGTGGTAAAATTACGATGTAGCATTATGTAATAAATGTATTTCGGGAGGCACCTGATATAATGTTGGAATTCTTAAGAGAATATCAACTGAATATAATGCTTATCCTTATCGGAGTCTGCGGATTGCTGGCTTTTCTTGTGCTGATCACAAGAGCTATCCCGTTAAAACGCAGGTTTATCCTTATGGGCATGGAGCTTTGCGCCATGTTTCTGCTTATATCCGACAGGTATGCATATATTTACCGCGGAGTCTCCGGTGATATGGCGTACTGGATGGTCAGGGTATGTAATTTCAGCGTATACCTGATGACATTACTTATCATAGTCATATTTAATCTTTATCTCGGGGACCTGTGCATTAATGAGGTCGGACTCAAGGAACTGCCTAAGCGTATGAGGATTGCGCATATCCTTGCTGCCATCGATTTTGTATTACTCATTTTTGGTGCTGCATTCGGATGGTTTTATACTTTTGACGAGTCTAACAGGTATCAAAGATCTTCGGGCTTTTTTATAAGCTATATTATCCCTCTTACGATCCATTTGCTTTTACTTACCGTTATATTGCAGTACAGATCTCGCCTTTCGAAAGGTGTAAGGCTTTCACTGATCCTTTTCACGATAGTTCCGTTTTTTGCGTCTTTACTACAGATATATGCATACGGGCTTTCACTTACCAATATGACCATGGTAGGTCTGGTAGTCCTGCTCTATATCTTCTCGCTGCTTGATATGAATGATGCGGTAGAGCATGCCCGGGAGATTGAGATCAAGGTCATAAGAGAAGAGCAGAAAAACGCAGAGATGATATTCGAACAGACCGCACTGGCTCTGGCCGGCGCGATCGATGCGAAGGACAAGTACACTCACGGTCATTCGCTGCGTGTGGCTGAGTATTCAAGAGCTATAGCAAAAGCTTCCGGCAAGGATGACAGGGAGTGCAGGGAAATATATTATACAGCGCTTCTCCATGATGTGGGTAAGATAGGTATAGCAGATGTCATAATCAATAAAGAAGGAAAGCTTACAAAGGAAGAGTTTGACAAGATAAAGGAACATCCCATTATAGGAAAAAGGATACTTTCAAGTATCAGCAGGCTGCCTTACTTAAGTATAGGTGCCAATTATCATCATGAAAGATATGACGGAAAAGGTTATCCCGAGCAGCTTAAAGGTGAGGACATCCCGGCTATAGCCAGGATCATAGCTATAGCGGATGCTTATGACGCCATGTCATCCAAGCGCAGCTACAGGGATCCGCTTCCTCAGCAAAAGGTACGTGAGGAACTGGTAAAAGGTATGGGTACGCAGTTCGATCCGGACTTTGCCAGAGAGATGCTCCATCTTATAGATGTGGATACCGAGTATGAGATGCAGGAAAGAGAGGAAGTTACCCATCTTGAAGGAAGAAACGAGGTGGAGGTGGAAGAGTACCGCTCTGCCATATCCGAAGGTATCCTCCTTTCGGAATATTCAACACTCATACGTCTTCGTGTAAAAGAGGATGAGGAATATAAAAGAAAAGGAAAGACCGGTATGCCGGCAGTCCTCCTCTTTGATTCGCTGGATGCAAGAGCCCATTTTGCGGATAATAAAAAGGAAGAAATGCTTTATCTTGAATATGCCGAGTTAAGACCGGACGGCAGATGCTCTTGTATAGGAGCCAGAAAGGTACAGGAGTCCAAGATAAGTGACCGGAGCGTATATGCGGACATCGACCGTACAAAGGATGACGATTATGTTATAGAAGCGGTTAAATGTGAAGATCATGTACGCGTAAAGATCGCATCCGAGACAGACGCATGGGAATATACAGTGGCATTACAGGATTGTTCAAGGTATTGCTACCTCGGTATAACGGGAGAGTATTGCAATATAGTTATCAATGAAGTCACAAAATCAGAGACTCCGATAACCGAAGGAGATATCCCCCGTTTAGTCGAAAAGATAAGTTATATCGATGTACCGGAAGGAGACATCCCGAACGTTCAGATAAATGGCTGGAGAACAGCGGCTTCAGAACCGCTTCCGGTTAAAAACGAAATGAATATCACCTTCCATACGATGAGCCTTCCTACAGCCAGACTTGTATGGCATTGTCCTTCACTTTTCTTCTTCACCGGACCGGATGGTAAAGTGGACGGAGAAGGCTACCGTGAGCTCTGTCTTATAAGAATGGATGGCGAAAGCTGGAAAGGCGATGACGCTGTCGATAACAGCATCCTGACGAACAAAGCAGATGATTTTGACGGTTGGGAAAGCTGGAAGGCCAACAATAAAAAAGGTCTTGACTGCTCCATCCATATAAAGAGAAATAATAACAGGATAGTGGTCACCACCGAAAACAGCGGTATACAGATCAAGAATACGATTGATATAAACGATGATACCGTGGAAAATATATATGTAGCACTTAGCGGTGACCAGTGTGCACTGACGAATATAAAGATAAAACAAGTTTAAAAATGATAAAAACCTCTTTACCGGTAAAGAGGTTTTTTGATGTGTTTTTATAATGTGGACTGACTGTCGTATACTGTTACTTCAGCCTTCTAAGTATGCATCATATACTGCGATGGCGGCAGCTGCTTCGACTACGGGCACCGCACGCGGAACTATGCAGGGGTCGTGTCTTCCGGGGACGATGAGCGTAGTTTCTTCTTTTGTGTCAAGCCTGATGCTTTTCTGTTCCTTTGCTATGGAAGGCGTAGGCTTAAAGGCAGCTCTGAATATGAGGGGCATACCGTTGGTGATACCGCCTAAGATACCGCCACAGTTGTTGGTGACGGTTTCTACTTTTCCGTCTTTTATACAGAAGGCATCGTTATTCTCGCTTCCGGGGAGTTTCGCAGCTTCAAATCCGTTTCCGAATTCAAGTCCTTTTACTGCGGGGATGCCGAATACTATCTGGGCGAGTTTATTTTCCATGCCGTCAAACATGGGATCACCCAAACCTGCGGGAAGACCGTAGATCACGCACTCTACGATACCGCCCACGGAGTCGCCTTCTGCTTTTCTGTTTGCTATAAGCTCCTTCATCTTTTCGCCCCGGGCGTCAGATACTACAGGGAATTCTTTGTCCTTAACCTTTTTAAGGTCCTCTTCTGTATACTCAGAAGTATCGTTTATGTCCCCTATCGAGCGGATATGTGAATATATCCTTATGTTTTGTTCGCCAAGAAGCTGAAGTATCATGCCTCCTGCTATGCACATGGGTGCGGTAAGCCTGCCCGAAAAATGTCCACCGCCCGTAAAGTCCCTGTCTTCACCGTACTTTATGTATCCGGTATAGTCGGCATGTCCGGGTCGGGGGATGTTCTTTAATATATCGTAATCCGAAGAACGGGTATTGGTATTTCTGATGATCGCAGTGATCGGAGTTCCGACGGTCACATCATCCTTTATACCGCATAAAAACTCGGGTGCGTCCGCCTCTTTTCTGGGGGTGGAAAATGCATTTTTCCCCGGAGCACGACGGTCAAGAAAAGCAGATAACTTTTCCATATCTATCTTTTTTCCGGCGGGTATACCCTCTAAGGTCATGCCTATAGCGGGAGAATGTGACTGTCCGAATATGGTCATTCTGATGTTTTTTCCGTAGCTAGAGCTCATTTATATCGGATCCTTTCGTAGAGTGGTAGTATAAAAAGATTCTTCGCTTACGCTCAGAATGACAGGAGTGTGAAGCGCGCTCGATTTGTCATCCTGAGGAGTGAAACGACGAAGGATCTTATAACAGTTCATCCCAGAACCCCGGGAAGGATTTATCGGTGCATTCCGCCCCAAGTACTGTAACGGGTGATGCAGATATACCTGCTGCCACAGCCGCCGACATGGCTATGCGGTGGTCGTTAAAGGCTTCTGTTGTACCGCCGTTAAGAGTTTCTTTTCCTTT
The DNA here is from genome assembly GCA_017620375.1 of Lachnospiraceae bacterium. Lineage (GTDB taxonomy): Bacteria > Bacillota > Clostridia > Lachnospirales > Lachnospiraceae > RUG11977. The sequence goes on along the minus strand of JAFZQN010000124.1, from coordinate 12,955 downwards.
TATTATAAGTCCGTCTTCTGTTTCTTTTATATCGGCTCCCAGGTTTTTAAGCATTGTGGCTGTGGTAAAGAGCCTGTCAGATTCCTTGATCCTGAGCCTCTCTGCATGTATGATGCGGGTCTCACCCAAAGCCCCTGCTGCCACCACGCTTATAACTGGTACCAAGTCAGGGATACGGGAGGCATCTATCGTCTGCCCTTTGAGGATTCCCCTTTTTACGGTTACGGAACTAAGACCGTTCGATACATCGCTTCCCTGCTCACGGGTTATGGAGATATCTGCACCGAAATCTTTAAGGATATTCAGTATCTCTTTATCTCCCTGGATGGAATCGGTATTAAGTCCCGTAACAGTGATACCTTCTTTAGAAAATGCACCCATACATAACGGGAATGCGGCGGAAGACCAGTCCTTTTCCACGATCAGGTCACCCGATACGGAGAACCTTCCTTTGGGTTCTATATGATATATATTTTCGTTTTGAGTGAGCTCCACTCCGGCGGTTCTTACCGCATGTGCGGTCATATTTATATAATCGCCGGATTCGATATTACCGGTTATCTCTATATCACTGGCACTGTCCAGGAGCGGTGTAGCCATAAGCAGTCCCGATATGTACTGCGAGGAGATGTTACCCGGGATACTGAAATGTCCCGCGGTGAGCTTTCCACGGCAGTATAAGTACTTTCCGTCCTGCATAAAGCTCATCCCGTGCTTTTTTAACACGTCGGTTAAGGCATCTATCGGTCTTTCGGAAAGTCTGCCTTCCATATGAAATACCGCATCTTTTCCCAAAGCACCCACTACCGGGATAAGAAAACGAAGTGTAGAGCCACTTTCCTTACATAAAAGGGGAGCGTACAGTGCTGTTGAGTTGGAATGATCGACCGTTATTTTTATGGGAGTAACTAAAAGTTCGGTACAGCCGTCATCTCTTAATTCGGATGTTATATTCGCACCCAATGCATTCAGACAGTCCATGGTAGCGGTGATATCCTTTGATATACCGTCGCATATGATACGGCTCTTTTCTGCAGACAGTGCTGCAGTTATAAGTATGCGGTGTGCCCAGGACTTTGATGCCGGTACTGTGAGCGTACCATGACGGGGTCCGGAAGGGATTGTTACATTCATAATAACTCCATTTGCATTGGTAATATCGGCCCATTAGGATTTGACATTTGCCGACAGTCAGTCTACGATGCCGCCTTCTTCAAGCCAGCCTTTTATCATTTCTGTACGGACCTTCATGGTACGGCAGTTGCCTATGGATGTGGGTACGATAAGGTTGGTGACGGAGCCGGAGTTCTTTTTGTCCACAAGTACGACATCATACATTTCCTCGAGTCCGTACGTAATGTCCTTAGGCAGTTCGTAGCGGTCGAGTATCTCCATTATCCTTACCTCTGTCTCTTTGGAGCAGAGGCCCATGCCGGATGCAGCCCTTGCTATGGCAGCCATACCCATGGCTACGGCCTGTCCGTGCAGTACGGTGTATCCGCTGCAGGCTTCTACGGCGTGTCCGAAGGTGTGGCCCAGGTTTAGCTTCATCCTTAAGCCTGTATCAAATTCGTCGTTTTCCACATAGTGCTTTTTTATGTTGACACAGGTGGATATTACATGTTCATATTGTTCTGATACCGGTTTAGAAAGAAGTTCGTCGAAAAACTCCTCACTCTCAAGTATAGCATATTTTATGATCTCTCCGCAACCGCAGCCGTATTCTTCTTTGGGCAGGGTCTTGAGGGTATCGGTATCGCATATTACAAGGCGGGGCTGATAAAATGCCCCCACCTGATTTTTTCCGTTTTTAAGGTCAATGGCTGTTTTCCCGCCTACGGAGGAGTCCACTGCAGCGAGAAGAGTGGTCGGTACCTGGATAAATGCGATACCTCTCTGGTAGGTGGCTGCGGCAAAGCCGGCCAGATCGCCTACCACACCGCCACCGAGCGCTACTATCATATCGGAGCGTTTTATGCGGTGTTCACACATAAACTCCAGTAAGCCTTCATAGGTTGTAAAGCATTTGCTCTTTTCACCGTGGGGGAATACATACTCTATTGTTTTGTAACCTGATTCGGTCAGGCTGTTTTTTAAGGTTTCACCGTAAAGGGGAAATACATTGTCATCGGAGACGATAACGGCGGTGGTGCTTTCAGCTTTTTTTCTGGCAGCCATAGGGTCTAAGCTGTCTAATCCCGTATCCGGGAGCATAGCGGAAAATATCAGTTCACCTGCCTGCGGGAGCAGTCCGGAGTCTATCAGGACATCGTAGTCCGTGGAAGCAAATACTCTTATTTTCTCCATCAGCCGTCTACCTCCTCTTTACGTTTCTTACCATCATCCAAAAGCTTGATAAGGGTCTCACGGTCATCTTTTTCTATGGCTTCCTTATAAGCCGAAAGGCTGTCTATAAGGATGTCGATCTCTTTTATAAGGTTATCCTTGTTATCTAAGAAAAGTTCTGCCCACATGTTGGGATTAAGCCAGGCAACTCTTGTCATGTCACGGTAGCTGCCTGCGGAAAAGCCTTTATGTGCAAGTGCGGTGGGGCTCTTTATATAAGCGTTTGATACAACGTGAGCCAGCTGTGAAGTAAATGCTATCATCTCGTCGTGCTTTTCTGCGGTGGTGACGGTGATCTTTCTGAAGCCTGCGGGCTCTAGGAGTTCTTTTACTTTTTCGAGCAGTTCTATATTGTCGTATACGGGAGGCACGATCACCATGGGAGCGCCCTTAAACAGGGTTTCCTTGGCATATTTAAATCCTGAAAACTGCGTACCGGCCATGGGGTGTCCGCCTACATATAAAAATCCGTATTTCTCGGCTATTTTTTCGCCCTCGATCATGGGTACACGTTTAGTACCGCAGCAGTCTATAACTACAGGTTTCTTACCTATATAAGGGCCCATTTCATCAAGAAAATCTATAACCGCCTGCGGGTATACGCATATAAGGATGATATCGCAGTCACCGATATTATCCTTTGTAAGTTCTCCGTCTACCGCATCGGACAGCTCCGCAAAGCTTAAAACCGAGCGGTCAAGCTCCTTAGCCCAAACGGTATGTCCTGCTGCGTGATATGCCTTTGCAAATGAACCTCCTATAAGTCCGAGTCCAACTATTCCTGCTTTCATGATACTATATCTCCTGAAAATTTGATGCTTGTTTTTCGCTCGTATTATATATTTTTACGAGTTATGTCATCCTGAACGAAGTGAAGGATCTTAATAAAGATTCTTCGCATGCGCTCAGAATGACACCGGGCCTGTTTCCCCCGGACCTGTTTACCCTAGGTCGGAGACACCGGGCCTGTTTATTTAATAGCGTCTCTTACCGCATTTACCTTAACCACAAGCTTCGCATACTCATCGGGTGTGAGTGACTGAGCGCCGTCGCAGAGAGCATGTATCGGGTCATTATGTACCTCGATGATCAGTCCGTCGGCACCGCAGGCAGCAGCCGAAAGTGCCATGGGAGGTACCATACGGGCGATACCTGTTGCGTGGCTCGGGTCTACTATTACGGGTAAGTGTGAAAGCTCATGCAGCATGGGTACTGCAGAAAGATCCAGCGTGTTACGCATATAGTCGCTGTAAGTACGGATACCTCTCTCGCAGAGGATGACCTGCTCGTTGCCGCTTGCCATGATGTATTCGGCACTCATGAGCAGCTCTTTTAATGTATTTGCCAGACCTCTCTTTAAGAGTATGGGCTTACCTATACGTCCGAGTTCCTTTAAGAGGTCGAAGTTCTGCATATTGCGTGCACCTACCTGGAGTACGTCCACGTCATCAAAAAGAGGAAGATCGGATACGCTCATGATCTCGGTAACTATGGGAAGGCCTGTCTCCTTGCGGGCTATCTTTAACAGCTCGAGACCCTCGCCCTTAAGACCCTGGAAATCATACGGGGAAGTACGGGGCTTGAATGCACCACCTCTAAGCAGGTTGGCACCTGCTGCCTTTACGGCTTTGGCTACTTCCACGATCTGTTCTTCGGATTCTACTGAGCAGGGGCCTGCTATCATGGCGAAGTTTCCGCCGCCTATTTTTACATCACCTACATTTACCACGGTATCATCCGGATGGAACTGACGGTTTACACATTTAAAGGTATCGGTAACTCTTTTTACCGAGTCAACTATGTCAAGACTGCCTATCAGGTCCATATCCACCTTGCTGGTATCACCGATAAGTCCGAGTACGGTCTGGTAATCACCCACAGATATATGTATACCAAGGCCCATGCCTTTCAGCCAGTCGATAAGTTTATCCTGTTTTTCCTTGTTTGCGTCCTTTTTTAATACTACGATCATGATTTATTCCTCCTTAGTATGTTATACCATATTTATTACCGCGATTAAACATGTTTTTATAAAAAACAAAGCGGAACAGGTCAACCTGCTCCGCTAAAATTCATGAAACATATCATGTACTTTTGCATCACAAACTGACCTTACTTCCAAAGAAAGTAAAGTAGTAATAAAAGTAATAGTATGATGCAGTTGTAAATGATCTCTTCATAATATCGGCATCCTTTTACGCTTTAAATCGCTGAACTATGCGTAGAGTATACTCGCATTTAAAATAATTGTCAAGCAGAAATTTACGGAAAGTGTTTTACTGAAATTGCTATTGACTTTATACTTTTTATATGTGATAATAATCATATGGCAAACCAAGGGCGAGCCATATCAATACTGATAGTTTGGCTGTAGCATTTATTTGTTGCGGCTTTTTTTAATGATGTGTTAAACAGGTGCAATTAGTATTGCTGCAGTTAATGGGAAATGAAGGAGGTTATGTAATGGGGAATACTACGAAAGTTAATAAGCACAGGAACCGTTTGATAGCAGTGATGCTTGTAATCAGTCTGTTTACAGGTATTCTGCCCATACATGTATCAGCATCTGCATATGAAACTAATATGCAGAATGGGATATATACCGGTTTGACGCACACTTATAAAGCGGATGGTTACAGTGTAGAACTATCTATTACAGATGTATGGCAGGGAGCGTGTAATGCACATTTAGTGATAAAGAATACCGGAGAAACGATTATTGATAACTGGGCATTAGCTTTTGATACAGGATGCGAAATAACAAATATCTGGAATGCTGTTGTATCAGAAAAAGCGATCATTTATGCAGACTTTGCTCCTTTATACAAATACACTGTAAAAAACGCAGGTCATAATAAGGATATACCGGTCGGAGCACAGGTTGAGATTGGTTTTTCTATGAATATCCCTGCTGATCTGGCTGCGGTCATAATACCTTCTTCTTTTAGTATGGCTCAAAAAACTATAGCTATATCTGATGATCTATATACTGTTTATTCGTTTATATATGGGGACACAAACAATAACTACAATGGATGTTTTGTAATCAAAAACGATTCGGATACTACGATAGAAGACTGGGTTTTGGGATTTACCACAGATATTGATGTTATAGATTTCCATACAGCCGAACTGATAGAACGTTAGGAAAACCGGTATCTGATAAAGAACAGAGATTACAATTCCGAGATAAAGCCGGGAGAACAGATATTTATAGGATTTACCGCAAAAGGAACATATGGTGTTGAAGTAGATGGAAGTGTTACAGATACATATATGACAGATGTACGTATCTGTGTAACAGAAGAACCTACCCCTTCTATAACTATGCCCATAACTCCTGTTCCAACAGTCACTATAGAACCAACTGTCACCATTACGGAAACACCAACTGAGGTGGTGACCCCTGAGCCTACTGTTACAGCAGAAGTTACACCTACTGAGGTGATAACACCGGAACCTACCATAACTGAAGAGATAACTCCTACAGCAGATATAACCCCTACAGAGGAGATAACTCCGACAGAAGTAATAACTCCCACTGAAGTGATAATACCTACGGATGAACCGACACCTACCGAGATAATCACACCAATACCGACAGAAATAGTTACGCCTACTGAGCAACCGGAATATACTATGGAAGAACTGTACTCTGATGAAGATGAAGATGGGCTTCCTCTATATATAGAGATCACCGTAGAGACAGATCCTAAAGATCCTGACACGGATAATGATGGTATACCTGATGCTATAGAACTGTATAATGGAACCGACCCTCTTGTGCCGGATCAGGGGTTTGAAAGTGATAAAGATTTTGATCATGACGGGTTGACAGACGGTGACGAGATAAATACTTATAATACCTGTGCATATAAGCAGGATACAGATGGGGACGGATTAAGGGACAGGTTTGAGATCGAACATGGCTTTGATCCTTTAAATCCCGATACTGATGGGGACGGGGTACCTGACGGTGAAGAAAAGATCAGACAGACAATGGAATTGACATCGGATGATCTCGGATATGAATATGATGATATGTGTAGGCGGACCGGCGAAACGATGACCCTCTTTGGAGAGGATTATGTTATACCGAATTCTTTTGGTGCAGTAAAAAAAGTAAAAGTTGATATTGATATTGCGGGAGATATAGAAGACAGTACTTATATAGATAACATTTTTGGGATAAGTGTATTCCCTTCAACTATCCGTTCAAGGATAGGTGTACCATATGATATAACGGTAGAAAAAGATTTTGAGAACGCAGTCATAACATTTGAATACGATGAGGATAAGCTCGGAGAAACAGAAGAGGATGACCTTTGTATACTATGGTATGATGAGGATCTCCAGCGTTTTGTGGTACTTGAAAACGCAGTTGTAGATACCGAATCCAATACAGTGAGCTGTTCGGTTGATCATTTCTCTATATATTTGCTGGCATCATTTAAGAAATTTATATATGATCTGAAACAAGCTACAATCGGTAGGCTTATAAGAGAGACTTCCGGGGAAAACGAGCAGCATATCGATATCCAGGTGGCAGTCGATGTGGGAAGTGACTATTATAAAAACAATACTGAACTTGTAAGAAGGGGATTTGCCAGGATAGCGAATGCAAAATTACCGGAAGACAGGATCAGTTTAAGCACTGCGTTTGGGTATCAGGTAGAGGTGGATAACTCTGAAGAGGATATATCGGTCACAGATGGGAAGAAGTATACTACGCATTCCAGAAGCCTGGGTTTATCAAAAGCATACCCGTCGATGCGAGATTTTCTGGGATCAATACAGGTTCAGGATCAGTATGCTACACTGATGCAGGAACTTGAAAGCATGAAAACATATTTTGAACAGTATTCATCTGGAACAGAGAGAAATAAGGTGGTGATATGGGTTTCAAGTTCATTCCTGATAAGTGACTATACACAGCAGAGGCAGGAACTGGTCAATGAATTGAAAGCTTCCGGGATCAGGATATATCAGCTCTATACCGGTAACGATATAGAGGATACGATGTATGAAAGGCTAAAAGTAAATCTTAAAGCCATCGGAGGAGATTTCTTTAAAGTGTCTGATGAAGAGTCATCCAAAGCAGCAATAAACAGCATCACGAACATGCTGTCACCGGATTATCCAGATTATGAAGTGTTATTCCAGTTTAACCCGGGTCAGGCGTGTTATAAAATGGATACTGACAGAATTGTCGGGGTGATCGCAGGGATTGACGCTTCTTTAAACAGATTTGGTCCGGATATAGATATTGGGTTAAAAGAAATATACAGAAATGAAGCAGAGGGTGAAGTGGTTGCAACTCCTTCGGATACTGAAAAGACTTTTGTATGGAGGTATAAGGTAGAAAGCGGGACATTTATAGAAGATAAAAATGCATTTCTAACGAATCTATACAAAGTATACACAGTTGATGGAGCATGCGATTATGACTTTTTCCGCAGTGCAGTATATAACAGCTTTTATAGCGTGGATAATATCTCTGCCAATAAGAAAAAGGTGATACTGGTTTCTGACGATGTATTGATACGAAATGAGATAAAAAAATATATAGATGATGGGATCGAATTGTATTATATATATGTCGGAGCAACGGTTGATACAAGTTCCAAAAGCGCAATGGATAGATGTGTAGCTGATACGGGAGGAAAAGCATACAGTGTAACAAACAAAAATGAATTTGATGATGCAATAAGTATGATACTGATAAGAGCACTTAACGTAGCAGACAATAAAGATTCTGACGGTGATGGTATATCGGACTGTATAGAGCTTACAGGCATGATACTTCCGGATGGATCAACCATAACCACAGATGCTCATAATCCTGATACGGATAATGATGGCCTTGATGATGGCTTAGAGATGGGAGTAGATAGAGGTACACTAAAGGCTGTTATAGACGAAAAAAATGGAAAAATACTCTATTATGATAATGCACCTGAATCATTATTCTTTCCAACATACATTGTTAGGAGCCATCCGAGATTTGACGACTATGATAATGATGGATATTCGGATTATGATGAGGCTATAACTTATAATACAAAAGGAATGGAAAGCAATGTGATTAGTGTTCAGCTATCTGGATTTGAAAAGTATATTTCTGTGGATACATCATCTCTTTCTTATGCAGTGTCAAATGGAAACTATGGAGGTAATCAGAGTTGGTTTTATGATGAGAATACAGAAGGAATTAATGACTTAAATAGTAAAGTTCTTAGAAAAGGAGGATGTGGAGTAATAGCTTCTGCGGATAGTTTAATATATCTTCAAAAATATAATAATAGATTAAAAAACAAATCAATTGTGGAGAATGATGTCACTAAAGAAAACTTACTTTTTGGAGACTATGACAGATTTGTTCGTTTTATGTACAATAATTATGTGACACCAACAAATGTTGAAGAAAGTCTACAAATGTATCTTAGCAATGGTCCTCTAATATTAGATAAAGATAAAGAAATGGCTTCTCATGTTTCTGATTTGATAACAAATGGAAATGGAACTTATGGTCTGGATCCCATATCGATATCTAATGGACTGAATCATTACTTGACTGATAAAACGATTGATGAAATCGAATATACATATGATTATTCGGATGATTATTATGATTATAAAAAGGTCGCAAAACAAATAATGAGAACATTACGGGAAGATTTCCCGGTAATTTTACATATTGTTGGAATGACAAAGTTGTATTCTTTCGAATCGACATATATAAATACCACATATTTTCATAATTTAAATATATTAAAAATAGAGCAAGACACGATATTGGATAAAACATTTGTATATTGTTCTTCAGGGAGCCAAAAGAGAAAGATAGATTTAAAGGAATGCTGGAATTCCATAGCGTATTCCGATGAGGTTTTAGGGGTTGGAGGGCATATAAATGTGGACAGTTTAATATATACCTTCAAGAATTCAAAGCACAGTATTGTTTATCCTGTAAGAACAACATATAGAGGGAGCTGACTATATGGATAAACAAAAGCATCTTAATACTATATTTCGAGTTATTATTATTGTGGTTGCAGTTGTATCTATAATAGCAGTGTTGCTTTTTTGCATATTGGTATATCGCAGGTATTTTAAGTGGCTAGGTTCAGAAGTAATAATAGTAAAACTTGAAGAGAGTCCAGAAGCCGGAGAGTATCAGTTTGAGATATTAGATGAAGGAATAATTGAACTAAAAGAAAAAGAAAAAATGGGAGGAGCATGGGGAAATGGATATACAGTAACATGGGTTTTTGAAATAAGGCGACCAGGTTTAGTAAGAATAAAATGGAGTAATTCTTTCTCTCTAAAAAAATGGAAAAATGCTGATTCTTGGATAGATACATATACGATAGATGAGGATATGACATACACTGTTGAAAGGTATTATCTTGATGAGTATATGAACTATTTCTTTTATATAGCAAAACAAACCGATAAAGGGAAAAAAATTGAAGGGTATTTTATTGACATCAATGGTGATAAAAGGGTTTATACTATAGAGGATAATGAAAATTCTATAAATAATGTGAGCGATTTATATGATTATTTAATAGCACATTTCAGTGATTATAGATATATAATTTTTTATAATACTGAAGGATTGCAAAAGTGTAATGAAGCTTTGATGAGAGTTCCAGAGTATTTATATGATGAAAAATTAGAATTGATTTATGATAAAAAAACATTATATGGCGTAAATGATTCAAATGGGAAAACCAGATTTTTGGTATGTGCAACTGAAGATGGTTTTGTTTCTTATGATGAAAACATTAAGCTTATCATGAAAATTTTTGGTGATGATTGGGACAAATATGAATCATAGTTAGAAGGAAGGAGTCGGCATGAAAAAAGTATTATTAATGCTATTAATTTTTTCGTTAATCGTCAATACAGGAGAATTAAGTATTTCTGCAGCCAATACTCCATCTTATGAAGAAGAGATAGATAAGCTATTACAACAGACGGAAGAGTTTGAGCTGGCCACTTTATATGAGTATGATCACAAGGAGTTGAAGAAGGGAACCTCGTATAGCGTTAAGCTCAGCAAAGACAGAATGACCAGAGCAGCAGCGTTGTCGATATTTGATAGAAATCGAACTGTATATGAGAATTATAGCGAAAACGAAAGAAAGACGCTTTGTTCTATTGATTAAAAAAAACTCAAAAAAGCAGGGAAAGACTTATTCGGGAAAACGCTAAAAGCTACATATATTACTTATGAACTGCGTTGCAGGTTTTCTGATGCGTTCAATGATCCAGAATATGGTCCGGTTGTTATATCTGATTCGGGGGAAAAAGGATTTTGGTGTAGTTACAATGTGGATAGTTTGACCATAAAAAAGAAATCAAAGAAATATACAGCAGTTAAAAAATGTTTTATAGGTTATTCGACAGATGAATCTTATGAAGTAAATAATTATTCTATAACATATTCGTTAAAAAAATCTTCAAAATCGGAGTATGGATATATTATTGTCGGAATGAAGATAAAACCGCTCGGAGAACCGGAAGACATGTCATGGCTGTATACAGATGAAGATGATGATACTATGCCACTGTATGTTGAAATATCTCTTGGAAGTGATCCGAGAAATATTGACACTGATAGAGACGGGATACCGGATCCGATAGAAATCCGTAATAGAACGGACCCCAGTGTACCTGACAATGTTGATTCAGATATAAAACAGGACTATGATAGGGATGGTCTGACGGATAGCGATGAGTTGAAAATATTTTTAACAAATCCGGTAAAATCTGACACTGATGGAGATGGGCTTAAAGATGGTTTTGAAATTGAACATGGATATGATCCTCTTAATCAGGATTCGGATGGAAATGGAATCAAGGATGGTGATGAAAAATTTAGACAAAGCATAGAAGAGCAAGCAATACATTTTGGATATAAATATGATGGTTATTGTGAAAAAATAGGAGAGACTATACCGCTATTTTCGTCGGAATATGTTATTCCAAATTCATTTGGAGCAATAAAAAAAGTTAAAGTGGAGATGGACATTGCCGGAGATATAAAAGATAGAGTTTATATTGAAAACGTATTTGAAATCTCGGTAATAGCATCGTTTTTTAAACCCAGAGTCGGTATACCGGTTGAAATAGAAGCTGATAACGATTTTGTGAACGGATATATTACGTTTGAATATTATGAGGATAAAATAGGAAATATAAACGAAGATGATATTTGTCTTATTAAATTGGATGTGAATAATAATGCTGTCTTTATAGTAGAAGATGCGGTTGTTGACGCAGAGAGTAACACTGTTACCGGAAAACTGGAAAAAGGCTATATATATATGATGGCTTCAAGAAGTGGATATTTAAAGATGATAAAAGAAGCTTTCCTTATAGATTAACAAGATCATTATAGAAAAAACGTTCTTAAATTATAATTGCGCAAAGAGAAAAAATATGCTATAATTAATCCAAATGACGTGCTTTTTCGTAAGTACGATCCGACCGCCTTTAAAAGGCTTGGTTATCAAATTATTTTCAGGAGGCTACTATGAGCAATATTGATGTTATGTCGGCAAATGCCATAAGAGTACTGGCAGCAGACGCTATTCAGAAGGCTAAGTCAGGTCATCCCGGACTTCCTTTGGGTTGTGCGGATATCGCATATGTTTTATGGGGAAAAGAGATGAACCATAATCCTAAGAACCCCGACTGGAGAAACAGAGACCGTTTCATCCTTTCAGGCGGACATGGTTCAACACTTCTTTATTCACTTCTTCATCTGTTCGGATACGGTCTTAAGAAGGAAGACCTTATGCAGTTTAGACAGATGGATTCACTTACACCCGGACATCCTGAGTACAGACATACAAAAGGTGTAGAAGCTACCACAGGACCTCTCGGACAGGGTATGGCTATGGCAGTAGGTATGGCTATGGCTGAGAAGCATATGGCAGCTAAGTACAACAGAGACGGATATAAGGTATTCGATCACTTCACATATGTACTCGGCGGCGACGGCTGTATGATGGAAGGTATCTCATCAGAGGCATTCTCACTTGCAGGTACTTTAGGACTTGGAAAGCTCATAGTTCTTTATGATTCAAATAATATCACTATCGAAGGTTCTACCGATATCGCTTTCGCAGAGGATGTTGAGAAGCGTTTCGAGGGCTTCGGATTCCAGACCATCATCGTTGAAAACGGCCATGACATGGACGCTATCGCAAAGGCTATAGAGCAGGCTAAGGCTTGTGAGGATAAGCCCAGCTTTATCATGTTCAAGACCAAGATCGGTAAGGGCTGCCCCGCTAAGGAAGGTTCCGCTAAGGCACACGGAGAGCCTCTTGGTGATGAGAATGTATTAGCACTTAAGGAAAACATCGGCTGGCCGAGTGCAGAACCTTTCTTCGTACCCGATGAGGTATATGCAAATTATGAGACTCTTGCAGCAAACGGTGCCAAGGCAGAGGATGCATGGAACAAGCTTTACGCAGAGTACTGTGCTAAGTATCCTGAATTAAAGAAAGCTATCGAGGATGATTTCAATCTTGATATCGCTAAAGACCTTATTAATAATGAAGAGTATTGGAAGTTTGAGGACAAGGCTGAGGCT
>JAFZQN010000123.1 GCA_017620375.1 Lachnospiraceae bacterium | reverse complement strand
TTCGACTCCTTCTTTCTCAAATATCCTAACCATCTCATTAAGTGCTATGGTCGAATTTCCATTCACCCTGGGACTTCCATTAATGATAAGTACTTTCATTTTGATCTCCTCCGTCATATAATTCTTGCTTTCCTTTTCATGTAAGGGTAATTCATATATATTAACCTCCTCGCAAGTTATGTAAAAAGTTATTTTTCAGAGAAAAACTCTATCTGTTCCCCCAAAGGACCATAGCAGAAAGCCATTCTGATAGGATATGGCGGATTTGATTCTATAATCTTGTCATTTGGTCCAACAATCACTTCATATCCGCCAGATCTTACTTTCTCTATCATTTCATCAACATCATCTGTAAGCAGTGCAACATGTCTTATGGCTCCAAGCCGATGTTCACCTTCCGCATTAGTAAAAATCTCAATAAACCCATTTCCGGTATCTATCATTATCCCATCCGGCCACTCACGAATGATCTTCAGTCCCAAAACGCCTACATAAAATTCCTTTACCCTGATAAGTTCTTCAGCCGAACCGCATTTCATTGATATATGATGAATTCCTTTGATCATGATTCCCGCCTATCTCTATTTTGTTCTCTTCTCAAAAGCACAAGATATTCTGTCGTGCCTTCTTGGTCTCCATATTCTGTTCCATCTTCATTTGAGCCAATGCAATTCTCATTTATCTTCACCTTTTATAATCATCTGATACTTCTGCAAAAGACCGGACACCTTTGATGTAATCGTCATAAGCCGCCTCCTTACTGTTCAGCCGCCAACTCCTCGTTGAGAGTGTCTTCCGTTGCTGCCATAGCCTGCAAAGTCATTTCAAGAAGCTTATCAAGTTCCCATCCAAGCTGATCTGCTCCACGCTCAATGACTTCTCTGGAGCAACCTGCAGCGAACCCCTTACTCTTATATTTCTTCTTAAGGGATTTCAGTTCCATATCCTTGGTACTCTTGGACGGACGCATCAAAGCCGCGGCCCCGATCAAACCGGTAAGCTCATCCGCAGCAAACAGAACCTTCTCCATCTCATGAACAGGCTCCACATCGATCGTAGTTCCGCAACCGACGGTTATCCCATAACCGTGCGAGCAAACCGCATGAATTATATCTTCACTTACTCCGCCATCTTTAAGGAGTTCAGGAGCTTTCAGGCAATGTTCTTCAGGATACAGTTCAAAATCTATATCATGCAGAAGCCCGACGATGCCCCAATATTCAGCATTATCTCCATATACCAGTTCTTTCGCATACCATTTCATCACAGCCTCGACCGTAAGGGCATGCTGTATGTGAAACGGATCTTTGTTATATTTCTTTAAAAGTTCAAATGCTTCGTCCCTTGTGATCATTATTCTTTACTCCTCTTTGTCGATTAAATTCAAAGTCTTAATACCAGTCTTTCCGTTTCCACGATCTCATCATTAAGGGTGATCCAGTAGCGTTTTTCAACTTTCCCGTTATCCTGCACTCATCAAGAGCCAGTCCTACCATCTGTGTCCCGTAACCTTTTCTTCTTTCACTTGGTCTAATACCGTCTCCTATATGTCCTCCGGTAAAGCAGAGATCTCCTTTAAGATAATGCCGTATGTTTACAGCTCCAACAAAGATTCTTTCTGCAGACTTTTGCTATGGATATTTTGCAGTCTTTATAAGGTATAAGCATTGCCTGGAAAGCGTGATACAGATCGGATTTGCCTGGCCATACGGTGCCTTTTAATCTGTTCTTTTCATCAAGCTGGTGATACCATGATCCATAAGTATGATCGAGCACAGTTTCATCCAGATATTTCATAAACTCGTAGTAGTCGTTTGCATATCGCTCTTCTTTTGTAACTCTGTAGAGTACCGCAGATGTATTGATAGCTTCTGCCAATGTCCAGTGCATCCTGTCATGTACCACAGATTTGCCGTTCCAGTCGGTTGTGTATACTATACCGGGGGCACCGTCAGCATTCCATGCATCATCTATGGCTCTTTTATACAGACTGCATGCCTCTTCTATATACTTTCGCTCCAACTGCATATTTAGATTGGTAGATATAGCCCACTGTGTGATCAACCTTGCCCATTCTATACCGTGTCCGGGAGTAGCTCCGTAAGGCTTAAACGGATCATCGGGCTTATCAATGTTTTTATCCAGATCGGGCTGCCAATCGGATGTAAAGTGTTCAGGTATCCTGTAATTATTATCCTTAGCCCAGTCTATAACTTTGTCTATGATACGTCCGGCTCTTATCCTGTACTTTTCGTCATTAAGCACGTCAGCCGCTGCAAGGAAAGCTTCCACCGTATGCATATTTGCGTTTATGCCACGATAACTGTCAAGCTCAGTAAACTCTGTATTCCAGGTATCACAGGATAAACCTTCATCTTCATTCCAGAAGTACTTATCATATATGGTTAGAGCATCATTTAACAGTTCATCCGCTCCTTCAACCCCTGCAAGCTTTGCACTGGAAGCTGCCAATATCACAAATGCATGAGCATAGCACTGTTTTCCGGGTATTATACTTCCATCCGCCTTTACTCCAGCATACCATCCGCCGTTAACCTTATCGTTAAGTTCGCCGCTTAAGCCTTTTATAGCAGATGCCGCAAGCTCCTTACAGCCGGCCACACCCATCATGCTGCCTATACTGTATACATGGGCCATACGTGATGTTATCCAGGTCTCCCTAGGTCTGTCAATCCATGGTGTACCGTCATCTCCAAGATAGTAGCTGCTTCCGTTAGGTGAAGGGAAGTTACGTCCAAACTCTAAGAGTCTTAAA
Source organism: Lachnospiraceae bacterium (assembly GCA_017620375.1). Lineage (GTDB taxonomy): Bacteria > Bacillota > Clostridia > Lachnospirales > Lachnospiraceae > RUG11977. The sequence continues at coordinate 1,398 of JAFZQN010000123.1, read as the reverse complement.
GCGTTTTCGTTTAAAAAGTCTTTGTTTTCTTTTGTGTCTATCTGATATTTACTCATATTCATTCCATTCTATCAAAAGTATTATCGTATATTCACTCTATATAATACCCTTGGACATTAAATATCCAAGGGTAAAATAAGCGATCAATGATCAATATATCCTGTAGTTACCGCTGAGTGCTAACATAGCGAACATATACAGGCAGTTGTCATAATATCTGTATTTACCTATCTGCATAGGTGTGTTCCATAATTTCAGCACATAGCTTTTAGCATATTCTATTGCCTTAGCATCTGCCTTCGTATTGGTTAATACAGCCAGTGATCCTTCGGCATTGGTTGCCAGCAGACCCACATTATGCTTTGCATGTTCCTCGACGAGTGTACCATCTATCTCGTATATGCCGTCATCCACTCCGTTACGGTCTTCGATAAAAAATCGCTGTATTTTCGCTGCTATATCAGCCAGCTTCTCGTTTTCTCCGCACCAGCAGGCATCCATAGCAATGTTAGCTATAGTACGGTATGCATCACTAAAGAACCAGTCATGTCTCTGATGCATTCTTTTTACCCATTCGGGATTTAAAGGTTTTCCGTCATAGTCTGAGTACTCAGGGCTTAAACCTGTTACAGGGTGGCTGGATTTAATGATATACTCCCTGCTGGCTTTTGCCGCCTTACTCCAAAAATCTCTGTCTTCTTTATCAGCCCACTTTGCAAACAATTCATAAAAATGCGGCAAGTGGTAGGATGTATCTGTGTGTTCAGCTTCAGGCACAAACTTGATATAATGATTATCATGATTCCACATAGGATAACCTTCTCTGCCCGATTCTCCGTTATGGATACATGCCCTAAGTATGTCTTTGGCTTCTTTAGAGTAATTATATATGCCTTCTCCGTCTCCCCATCTGTGAGAAGCAAAGAAAAGTGCCAAAGCGAAATACTCCTCGCCATCCGGTGCAGGACCATTACCTCTGACTGTCCCGTCAAGTTTGCAAGACCATTTAAAGTAGCCCTGTCCGTAGCCCTCGGATATCCACATATACTTCTTTGTCCATGCCCAAATCCGGTCAAACTTTTCTTTTTCGTTCATCTGGACACATACCATCATGGCATATGACATACCTTCGGTACGCACATCATTGTTACCCGTATCGGTTATATAGCCCATGTCCGGACCCACGTTTTCATAGAACCTGACACCCTCAGGTCCGTTATATATTGTATCAAAGCATTCCCTGACTCTTTTTGTTACTTCTTCTTCAGGTATTCCTGCTTCGGCAAACAGATTTCTGTATTTCATCCGTACTCCTTAATTCACCGTGATCTTTATTTTCTTTACGCAGCCTTTATAGACCACTTTGATCGTACACGTTCCCTTTTTTACAGCAGTGAT
>JAFZQN010000122.1 GCA_017620375.1 Lachnospiraceae bacterium | reverse complement strand
CGAAAATTTTTTATTGGTAAACTGTCTGCCGGGTGACCTGTTAATAACCATGGGAGCCGGAAACGTTGTAAAAATAGGCGAAGACCTACTTGGACAGTAAAGTTATCCACATTATCCACAAAAAAAGATAAACGCCCGCGAAGGCTGATTTTATATGAAAAACCCGGGTTATCCACATTGTCAACAAACCCTTTCGACAAGTGTTTTACAGAGTTTTTTTAGATTGCATAATCAAAGATTTGTGTTATAATAATCTTCGCTTGAGAGAAGGAAAATGACGAGGCGTTTATCATGGATTCAAAAATAACACTTTCCTATGGTTCGAAGTCAGCTTCGACCATAGTTTCAAATAATTTTATCGATAAGTATATGACCGATGCACGCGGAAGTGATGTAAAGGTCTATATTTATCTCCTCCGGTGTGTTCAGAACCCCTCCTTCCCCGTATCGATAGAGTCCATAGCCGAAGCTTTGGGCGAGACTGAGAAGGAGATCCGTATCGCACTCAAATACTGGGACGAACAACATGTCCTGTCTGTAAGTACTACCCGTAATGGCAAGATCAAGGATATCACCCTGCATGACTTAGATGAGGACGATGACAATGAAGTAGATTTCGGAAGTAACGTCACAATACTGTCCGATGCAAGGAGAAACAGGAAGTCAGTACCCGAACCCGCTCCTGCCATGTTAGACGGAAGACCTTACGGAAGACGTGCCACCGATATCGCTATCCCGGTGCCCGCTCCCGAAAACGAGCCGGAACAGGATAATACTACTCCCATCGTAAAACCCAACTACTCCAGTCAGATGATACAGTCATTCAAGACTGAATATCCCGAATTTGACGAACTTATCGATTATATAGAGAACCTGCTCGGAACCACTCTTTCACAGCGCTCGCTTCAGACGCCGGCTTTTATATTTGAAGAACTCGGATTCCCCGCAGAGCTGATAAAGTTCTTATATGACTACTGTGTCGGCAAGGGCAAGCGTACCAATTCCTATATAGAAAAGGTGGCCCGTGAGTGGCACAGCAAAGGAATACTTACCGTAGATGCCGCAAAATATGAAATAGAGGAATTTAACGGCAGATACAGCGTAGTTAAGACCTCCTTCGGTATCAACCGTAATTTCGGTGAAGCAGAGCTTCTGTATTTACGCCGCTGGTATGACGAATACGGTTTTACCGACGAAGTGGTACAGGATGCATGCAACAGGACACTGCTTGCAACCTCACGTCCTTCATTCGAATACGCTGACAAGATCCTGTCAGAATGGCACAGACAGGGAGTACGTACTACTGAAGATATCCAGAATGTTTCTTCAGAGTTCCGTGCAGCCAACAGAACAGGCAGTCCCCAGAGGGCAGTCAGGAACACCAATCAGGCACTTCAGTATTCACAGAGGACTTACACCGAGGCTGAGATATCCGCTATAGAAAAGAAAAAGCTCGGAATACTTTAAGGGCAACCACGATACGGAGTATATATGAAGCTGAACAATTACCAATACGACAGACTCCTTCAGCAGTTCGACGAGAAAAGGCTCAAAGCCAGATATGAACTCGAACAGCGTGAGGAAGAGATATATACTAAGCTCCCGCGCATAAAGGAGATAGACGAGGCCATCGCCTCCGAATCCGTAGCTGCCGGAAAGAATGCCCTTATGGGTGACTCCGCAGCTCTATCCGGATTAAAGGACAGGATCAAGGCACTGGACGAAGAAAAGTCAAAACTCCTTACCGACGCCGGATATGCAGCCGACTACCTGCAGGAAAAGTACGAATGCAGCAAATGCAAGGATACCGGTTTTATAGGCACCGAACCCTGCGGATGTTTTAAGACCGCCATGACAGAGCTTATATTTGAGGAATCAAATGTAAAGGATATCATCGACCGGGAAAACTTTTCCACATTTAATCCAGACCTTTATTCAGATACCATAGAATCCTACGACAAAGATCTTCAAGCTACCCCGTATAAGCATATGAAAGGTGTGGTGGAAAAAGTCAGGGGATTTATCTCAGAGTTTGACAAAGACCACAGGAATCTGTTAATATACGGGAATACAGGACTGGGAAAAACATTTTTATCCAACTGTATAGCCAGAGAAATACTTGACAGCGGTCACACAGTGATGTATTATACTACCTTTGAACTGTTCGATATGCTGTCGAAGTATCATTTCAGATACGAAGACTATCCGAGGGAGACCTTCAGTTACCGTGAAGGGATACTTACCTGCGAACTGCTCATCATCGATGACTTGGGTACAGAGCTTACCTCCGCTTTTACCACCACGCAGCTGTATTCCATCATAAACGAAAGACTGTTGGCCGGACTATCCACCCTCATCTCCACCAATCTCTCTCCCGCCCAGATAAGCGGAAGATACGGGGAAAGAATATTCTCGAGACTCAGTAAAGATTATGATTTTATCAAGCTGATCGGAGAAGACATTAGGACAAAACTTTAATACGTCACGAGGTGTCAGCGAAGCTGACGGAGTCCTCATGACACGGCTCCGTTCCGCATCGCGGAATGGAGTACCTTCAAATATAAGATATACATCAGGAGGATTCACTATGTCGCCGCAAAGCGAATTTTTGGAAACGATCCCGGTAGGGAAATTAGGAATCATCGCCTTAAAGAGCTCCGAGGAGCTGGGCAAAAAGATCAACGACTACCTGGTACAGTGGAGAGACCAGCGTGACAACGAGCACACCTCGACCATAGCATTCTCTGGCTATCAGAGAGACACTTTCCTTATCAACTCCGTATGTCCCCGTTTTGGTACCGGTGAAGGTAAGGCAGTAATCAACGAGTCCGTACGTGGTTATGACCTGTACATCCTCGTCGATGTAACCAATTACAGCCTTCAGTACACTGTACGCGGTCAGAAAAACCATATGTCTCCCGACGATCATTTCCAGGACTTAAAGCGTATAATCGGTGCCGTAGGCGGAAAAGCAAGACGTATCACCGTTATCATGCCGTACCTCTACGAGAGCCGTCAGGACAAGCGTACCGCAAGAGAATCTCTTGATTGTGCTCAGGCCCTTGAAGAGCTCTACAACATGGGTGTGGACAGTGTCATCACCTTCGATGCACACGAGCCCAAGGTACAGAACGCTATACCTCTTAAAACCTTTGAGACCATCAAGCCCACCTACCAGTTCATAAAGGCGCTTTTAAACAACGTACCCGACATCCAGATGACTCCCGACAAGATGATGGTAGTCAGCCCCGATGAAGGTGCCATGGGACGTTCCATCTACTTTGGAACCGCTCTCGGCCTTGACATAAGCATGTTCTATAAGAGACGTGACTATACAAGAGTCGTAGACGGAAGAAACCCTATCGTCGCTCACGAATATCTTGGTGCAGACTTAAAAGGCAAAGATGTTGTAATCCTTGACGACATGATCTCCTCCGGCGACAGTATGCTCGAGGTAGGAAGGGAACTTAAAAAGCGCGGTGCAGGAAGAATATTCTTCTGTGCTACCTTCGGACTTTTCACTGAGGGACTTGCAAGATTTGACGAAGCTTATAAGGAAGGCATCTTTGACAGGGTAGTAACCACCAACCTTATCTATCAGACTCCCGAGCTTCTCCAGCGTGAGTATTACATCAATGCGGATATGAGCAAATATATAGCGCTCATAATAGATACCCTGAATCATGACTTCTCGATAAGCGAATTCTTAGATCCTACAGACAGGATCCATAAGATCATCGAGAAGCATAATCAAAATAGATAAAAAGAGTAAAGGCCTCCGGTATAAAAACCGGGGGCCTTTGCCTTGGGAACAATTATGGTGTAAGTCGTCATTATTTAATGTATTCCTCTATAACACGTACCAGAAGGTCATTGAGCTGTTCAACCTGATACTCACCGATGGTGGGCTCGATATGATCTCCGCCGATGCCGCTGTCATTGGTAAGGAATGTATATGTGCCGCCTGTAGTCATAGCGAAACTTCTGAGTAAGAACTCGGTATCCTTGTCAACACCGCTTGATGCAACAGGGATGATCCTGATACCCATTTCAGATGCTTTCTGAATGGACTTGATAAGGCTTTCCTTGATGGTCTGAGTATTATGAGGAGGAGCATCAAGTACTAAGAACATAAGCTTAATACTGTCTGAATCCCAGCTGTGATCGAATACAGAGCTCTGAAGTGCAAGTTCTACAGCCTCTTCGTAATCTCCGCCGCCATCTGCGTATTCTTTATTTAAAAGTGCAAGTGCGCTGTTGATATCGGAAGTAAATTCATAAGGTCTTACTACATAATCATCTTCCATATCTCTGTAGAAGTTCACACTGAGTCTTACAGGGATATTGTCGCAGTCAGCCTGTACACGTCTTATAACATCCTCAAGCTCCTTCTGGAGGTAGATGATCTCATCACCCATGGAACCTGTGGTATCGATAGTGAACATAAGGTCAAGCTTCTTTTCTGCTGTATTCTTTGCTGAAAAATCTATAGTGATGACCGATGAATCGATAAGGTCTGCGTTATCTACCTGGTATGTCTTTTCTTCTCCGTTTGATGATACCATAACTAAAGCAGGCATCATATCGGCATCAAGTAATCCGTAGTATGCATAGCACATACCTTCGTAATCTGTAACGCCCTTCCATATAGGATTACCGCTTGCATCAAGGACTGTTACGTTTGCACCTGTTACTGCATCCTGACCTGCTGTGCACTTGATGGAAAGTCTGTTAAAAGGTGCAAGACCCCAGTTGGTAAAAAATGTCTTATATTGATAATCCTGACCGTCTGCCAAGAGTTTCTTTAAGAATTCAAAGTTCTTATTATCATTCCACTCACCTGCTGTAAGTAATCCTGCCCTGGGCTGGATAACAGGTGCTACTGTAATAATGGGCTCATCGGGATCCCAGATGATATCATCACCGTCTATAGGCTTTACAGGAATAATAATGTCGCCATCACCACCGGATGTTCTTTCATATTCGCCGTAAGATCCGCCTAACATGCCGGAGGCAGACAGGCCTGATGCCGACTTACTCTCAGCCATGTATAAACGGCCGCCGTCTAAAGAATCCGTAACAGCCTCGGGATATGTCTCATAAGCGAAGTCTCCGGGATCGGAAGTGTCGTCCGCCCCCTTGGTAGATACGTCTGCTCCGCCAAATATCTTATCAGTGGTAGCAGGGCCTGCTTTATCACCATCCGGTACAGGATCTCCGGGCTTTATAGATGCTCCCTTTTCAGTCGTAGATGTGGACGAACTGACAGCTCCATTCTTAGCTGAATCATCTTTTCTTTCATCACTGCCGCACGCGGTGAGTGATAAGACCAGTGCCAGTATTAAGATAAATACTATGCCTTTTCTAAATTTCTTCATATAATACCTCCTTCGGAATGTTTCCTTTGTTTTCCGTTTTCTGAACATTAGACGCGGGGGTTGAAGAGGTGGTTCCATAAAATTTATTTATTTTTTTGAACATTTTTTTGAACATTTTTTTGAACTTTTTTGAGGGTTGAGTTAAAACAAGGCCCGCCGGGAAACCGACAGGCCTTGAAAAATGTTATTCGGTTATCATTTTTTAACAGTTACATTGATCTTGGTATAAAGACCGTTCTGTGCAAATACATAGATGGTGCACTCGCCTTCAGCCTTGGCTGTGATGGTACGTGACTTATATGTATTAGCCTTACCCGATACTTCTACACCATACTTATGGCTGCTCTTCTTACCGATCTTGCATACCTCAGGCTTAGATGACTCGAAGCTGATAGGTCTGTGAGCACGGATCTCTTTATCGTCAGCATTGCTTTCGGAAGCTACGATCGTAAGAGTCTGGCCAACCTTCATGGTGATGTTGATCTCTTCTACGTCGCCATCTTTTTCACGGTTATACTTTGTCTTTGACTTTCCGTTGGTATATTTTAGTACCACTTTGTCAATATTGATCTCATCGGCTACGCCGTATGTATCATTAAGTGTAACACCGTGTACGTTGATAGATGTGGTAATGTATCTCTTCTCGCCGTTTACCAGGATGAATGCACGTACATAGAACTTATAATATGTCTGTGCCAGGAGGTTGTCAGCCAGATACTCATTTACATCCGCTGCGACAGTATCAATAGGCTCATAAGCACGGATCACATCCTTAGAGTTACATCTTGATCCAAAGATATCATAACCGTCTACATCTTCAAGCAGGTTCCATGTTAATGTCATGGAGTTTTCAGTGTAATCGGTAAGTCTTGCACAAAGTACTCCGAACTCGGAAGCAGGCTGTCCTGAATTGTTGTTGCCCTCATCCTTTGAGCCTTCATCATCAGGAGTAAAGATAGCGTACAACTTAACTGTACCCTTGGTCTTCTTACCTATCTTGGTAACGTATTTCTTACTCTTCTTTGAATACCAGCCTTCGAAGGTGTAACCTTCCTTATCAAGACCATACTTGATCTCAGCTCCAACACCGTATTCGTAGGTATCGGGGTTAGCTGTCTTCTTAAGTCTAACCTCTTCGCCGTCGATCTCCTCATAGTACTCGATATCGTAGAACTTTGTCTTAACTTCTACAGGGGTAGGTGTAACCGCTTCTGTAGGAACAGGGGTTACGGTAGGAGTAGGTGTTGTAGTTACAGGTGCAGGTGTTATTACTACAGGTGCGGGTGACACAGGTGCAGGTGATGTTGCTATAGGTGTAGCGGTAAACTGCGCGGTATATGTGGCATCACCGGTTACTGCGGTAAGGACAGGCGACCAGTTGTTATTAAATGAATACGTATTGGTTGCATCTGCTTTCTTGGTAGGTGTTGCTGCAAGAGTATATGCAGGCATTGCTCCATAGGCTACAGTAGAGGTGCCCAGAGTATTGCCATCGCCGTCTTTCCAGGTGATGGTGTAGTTATTTGTCGTTGCTGTATACTGTGCAGTATAGGTTACATTTGCTGATACAGCTGGAAGTACTGCTCCTACTGCATATGATGTGGTTCCATCGTTCCAGCCGGAGAATGTGTAAGTATTTGCTGCATCTGCTGCTCTTGTAGGTGTTCCGGTATACGTAGGAATAGTACCTGCAGCTACTCCGGTATCTGTCTTTAATGCTGTTCCGTTATAATCATTCCACGTTACAGTAAATGTCTTTTTAACAGCTGTATACTGTGCAGTATAAGTTATATTTGCCGATACAGCAGGAAGTGCTGCTCCTACTGCGTAAGTTGTAGTTCCATCACTCCAACCAGAGAATGTGTAAGTATTTGTTGCGTCTTCAGCTCTTGTAGGTGTTCCGGTATACGCAGGAACATCTCCTGTATATACGGTATCTGTTTTAAGTGCTGTACCATCATAATTATTCCAAGTTACAGTATAAGTAGGTATAGCAGTCCAGATAGCATATAAAGTTCTATCACCGCCAATTGCAAATGCATCTCCCGGATTAGAACCTTTACCATCACCACTCTTAGATGTATTCCATTCTTTAAATGTGTATCCCGTACGAGTAAAACCATTTGCCGGTATTGTTATATTTGCTCCAATATAATCTGTCTGAGATGCAACGCTTCCGCTATCACTTCCGTTACCATCAAATGTTATGGTACCCTTAGCGTTTTCAGTCCATACACCGTAAAGCGTTAATGTATCTTTCAGATTAGCAACTGCTGAAGTCGATCCAAAAGCAACACCTGCCTTCTCAGCAGCATCAACAAGAGTCTTTATATCTGTATCAGCCGTATAATCCGCTGTCGTTGCTCCCTTAGTAAATGACCAACCTGCAAATGTATGACTTACTGTACTTACACTCATGGTTGCTGCAACAGATACAGCAGATCCGGCTCCGGTTCCATAAGGTTTTGTCTGATCAGCAGGATTTGCAGGAACAGGACTTACTGCAGCAGGAGCATCATAATCCATCTTGATCGTGTAGTTCTTTGCTGTCCAGTTAGCTATCATAGGGATAGTACTTTTATCTGCGCCAAGATCAGTTAAAAGATCATCCATATTTGCAGAAGTTTTATAAGGAGCTGTTGACGGAGTAGGTGAAACTTCTACACTCCATCCATCAAATGTATAATGATCATACTGACTTCCTGTTGTATCATTTTTTACGGGAGCAGAAGGCAAATTCACTTCATAAGTGCCAGCTGTAACAGGATCAAAATATGGTATCCCCGTCAAATCAGCAGTGGCTTTATCTGTATCTTCTCCTGTAGGGATATTGTTATTAAATGTGATCGTATAAACCTTATCTGTCCATTTTGCTTCTAATGTTAAATTATAATCATCACCGTCAGTATCAGAACTAGCTTGGAGAGGTTTATTTGCTGCGTCAAACTTGAAAAACCCGGTACTCTGCTCAAACTGAATTGTCTGATAGGGGTTAGGAGCAGGCCCAAACATGGCTCCCAAAAGAGCACCTGTAGGATCGGTCCCATCGGGAATTATCCACTTAGCAAAGTCGTATCCCCTATTTTCTCCTACAATTTTCGACAGATCAATAGTCTCACCATCGTTAACCTTGAATACTATTTTATTGGCATCATTAGTAACTATATTGGCGGCAGTCAGACTTGAAACATCAAAATTAGATCCGCCTTTCTTATTTAACGTGATAGTATACTGAGGAAGTGCTTGTACCGTTATTCTTGATACATCTCCACATCCACCTACTGCAGTGCCAACATCGTATTTGTTTGCGGATGTTATAACCCATTTATCAGATTGACGATCCGTCGGCAATGCACCTACACCTGTTTTTAAAGTATCGCTATATTTGGGTACAGTTGCAGAAGCGTTAGCGGCAATGGTTTGTGTATCCAGCTCATTCCCATTAACATCCTTATAAATAATCTTTACAGCGTGAGTACTTGATGAACCATCGTTGTTATTTGTAACTGTATCTCCAGCTTCAATAATAGCCCCAACTACAAAAGCACTAACATCTGTGTCATCCATCCTAAAAGTTTTCGCCGCTTCAACATTCGCAACCGGTAATAACCCCACTACCATTACGACTGCCAGTAATAAAGCCCAAAACCGCTGCTTACGGCTTGTTATACTACTTTTCATCTTCTTCCTCCTTAAAAAATGTATTATACTATTTTGATACCCCTTATATCCTTGCTAAACCCTTGAAAAACCACCTCCTCCGGTAGAATTTAAGGGATACCCAACCATGCAATATTATACTTTTTTCAAGGGTGTTTTTCAAGAAAAAAATCCTATTTTCAAGCCATTTGCTGAAAATTTATTAACATTAATAAATTTTTTCAAACATTATTTTTCTCATAAAAATACCATCCCGGTTTTGGGATGGTATTTAGGTTAATGTCTGTTATTCTTCTTCTTAATCTCTATTATTTCTACCGCAGATATAAAGAATGCAAATACAGAAGCTACTAAAGCTCTATGCACAAAGAAACAATGCAATACAGAATGGTTTCGCAAGATGATAATACGAATAATCGGAACCAATCCCAGAGCAAACAATAAAATAATATACTTCCAATCTATTATCTTTTTATGATATACATACATGATATATATCATAACCACAACTAGGAGCCCTGCAATTATTGCACCTGTCAAGCCATAATCTAATGGGATAAGGCATGTTATATTCCTTTTTATCGCCATCATAATATAAGACAAAAGCGACATATCTCCCAATTCTCCGGCCATTCTTTCTTCGATGTGCTCAGTGATATAGGGCATTACATTTTCACCCAATACTATAGCTGCTGTGATCCATTTCATGAGCCACATGCCTATATAACCTATTCCCCAGAGAATAACAGATTTAACAGAATAAATAATATCTTCTTTTATACCATTATTCCTTTTCCCTATGGAAACCCCTGAAGATTCTTTTCTTTTCCTTCTTACTACAAGAGTAAGCATAAGCGGGATCAAGAGAGATACTGTTTCCGTGGTAAGAAAATCTAGGAATATCGTCACCATACCTGAAAGCATAAAGAGTATCCCAATGTGTTGGTCTTTTCCCTTGTCCACCAATATTACAGCTAATATTGAGAAAAAAAACATGCATAAGAATGGCCAGGTATACTCTACCGAAAACGGTACGTACCATATACTGACTACAAGCAATGAGATTCCAAAAAGTACTGCATATATTGCACAATGCACTCGCACCAGCAAAAAGGCAAGAACTACAAATAATAGTGTCAAAAGTACTCCATGCCATATGTATATCTGCTTTATGCTCATAAATGTATGGAATATTCTCATTATGCCGGCCGATCCGTGCCAATATCTCAAATATTGTTTATTTTTCTCCAGCCCATTAAATACTGCCTTATACAAGTTTTGATTTTCATTCATATAATCATCATAATAATATGAACTTATCATTACAGACTTTAGACTATTATCCGACTCAAAATTATAAACTATATTTAACAGTATGGAATCAGCGTATCTATCTATACAACTATGCTTTATCTCCTTTCCTTCACCTTCATAATATGGATATACAACATCCTCACACAGATAAGCTGCCGACTCTTCCATGTTTTCCTGTATGCTATCCTTACTCACTTTTGCTGAAAGCACCAGAAAAAGTAACATGATCCCGTAAGCTCCCACCGCTACGAGGATATATATCAATGCTTTTTTTGCGTATTCTTTCATTCCGGATACCTTACAGCCTTTCACGGATTATGTATGTCAGATGTCTGATACCGTCTCTTACGGCATTCAACTTGGATCTACGTTCGTACTTACAGGTTTTTAGGTCTATGGGGATCTGATGGATTGAGAGGTCATGGCGTGAAGCTTCCGCTATCATCTCTGTAGCAAACTCCATACCTATAGTCCCGTACCTTACCTTTTCCAGGGCCGTTCTGGATATACTCCTTAAGCCGCAATGGAAGTCATATACATCTGTTTTAAATGCAATCCTTCCGGCCAATGATAGGAATTTTACTCCTATATTATGGGTAAACGGCATGGCTCCCTTTTCCATTTTCCTGGCAAAACGGTTACCTATCACCATGTCGTATCCGCTGTCTGTGATCCAGTAATAAAATCCGTCCAGGTCCGAAAAATCATAGGTGGTATCACAGTCACCTATTACTACTACGGCTCCCGCACTGTACTTTAAACCTTTTCTTATAGCCGAACCGTAACCCTTACGTGACTCCCTGATAACTACAGCTCCATGTGCCTTTGCTTCTGCTCCAGAGCCGTCAGTACTGCCATTATCCACTACTATGACTTCGCCGTTCAGGTTATGATCTTTTATGTATTTAGACGCTATATCCACACATTCCCCAACAGTTTTGATCTCATTGAGGCAGGGCATAACTATTGAGATGTCTTTGCTTTGCGGTCTTGCAAGTTTCATGCGATAAAGCTTCCTTTCGATGAACTGTTTTAGGTAATTACCAAGTCTTTTTTTCTCAACAGAAAATCAATGATGTTCATATGTATTATTCCATCATGGCTCAAATCTACCTTATCAAGCGACATCACATATTTGGGCGATGCATCAGTTATCTTGCTATATGCTCCAAACTCTCTTTGTATGGTCGCTTCCGATGCTAAAAGATATGATACCTGTATGAAGCATTTCTTGCCTTCCTTGACTGCGACAAAATCTATCTCGCCCTTGTAAGTTTTACCGGCAAATACTGTATACCCCCTCATTCGCAGCTCATTATATATTATATTTTCCAGGTAGAAAGTATCCTCGTAATTCAATGTATTTGTATTGATCGTACGGAATCCCGTATCTACAGCGTACTGTTTTTCACGGTTACTGAGTGCGGCTTTACCTACTATATTATACCTGCCCACACCATGGATAAGGAATGCTTTTTTCATCCGTTCGAGATAATTATATATTGTACGCCTGGAAATGTCAGTATGCCCTTTTCCATATGCTTCTATTATATTATCCACAGAAAGCTCTTTGCCTGCATTTGCCAGAATATATAAAGAGATATCCATAAACCTCTTTTTATCCGCACTCTTACTTTTTCCTATTATATCCCGGTTAACTATACTCTCATACAGATTTGTGATATATCTGCTTACAGAGCCCTCATCCTTATAGTCAAACCGAAGCGGGAAACCTCCCCATTTAAGGTAGTCGTAGAACTTATCCTCACTCCACTCCATCTTGTTTAGCTCGTAATACTGCTTCATCTCATAAAAAGAGAACGGCAGTATCTCAAACTCCACGGTACGTCCCGTGAGCAGCGTAGATAATTCACCTGATAAAAGCGTTGAATTACTTCCCGTCACGAACAATGAAACATCCATGGATGCCCTAAAAGAGGCTAACGCTTTTTCAAAATGCTTTATATGCTGTATCTCGTCCAGAAATATATAATATTTCCCGCTTCCGGATACACGGGCTTTGATCTCCTCATTCAGGTCAGATGCGTCGACAATGTATTCATAATCCATATCCTCCAGGTTCAGGTATATGATCTTATCGGGGTTGATCCCCTTTTCGATCAATTCGTCTTTTATAGTTTCAAGCAGGATGGATTTCCCTGCTCTCCTGACACCGACGATAACTTTTATTATGTCTGAATCATAGTATGGACGTATTTGTTCAAGGTATACTTCTCGGTTTAATCTCATAATGTGCACCCCCTTTATGCACATTGTAGCACAATGTTGCGTTTTGTGCAAGTTTGTCATGCACAAAACGGCATACTACTGAAACGCCTCTTCTATCAGTTTGTCTATTTCTTCATCACTTGTTTCATAATTTCTATTTGGCTCTTTTCCAGCTTAAGTCCCCCACGGAATATATATATCATCTTTTCATTTATTCATACCGAACAGATGGCCCAGAGAGGTATATTTTTCATCCACTCCTGTTCCCTGTATAATGCCGTAGAAGTACGAATAGCCCCGCCCGAATTAAACTTATCATAAAAATACTTTAGACTTTTCGATTTGAGATTATCTTCAGCCTTTACTTCCAAGGGAATTATATCAGAACCCTTCTGGATCAGGAAATCCACTTCATATACTGATTTTTCGCCGGAATAATAATACGGAGTATACTTTGTATCAGATACCAACTGCTGAAGGACATACTGTTCGGTTAATGCCCCTTTAAACTCTGTAAATAAGTTATTCCCGCGCATAACACTTTCCGTATCAAGTTCACTGAAAGCACTAAGTAAGCCCACATCTATCATGAATATCTTAAAAGCAGAAAAATCCACATAAGATTTCAAAGGCATAGCAGGTTTTGTAACTTTAAACACTTTATAAACAAGTCCCGCATCTAAAAGCCATTCTATAGCCACTTCAAAATCTTTCTGTCTTGCTCCTTGTTTTATCTGTCCAAAGAAAAACTTTTTGTTTTCTTTTGCCAACTGTGTAGGCAAACTGTTCCAGACCATTCGGATTCTGGGAAGTTCATTCGGTGAAACATGTTTTCCAAAATCACCTTCGTATTGTTGAAGTATTGCCAGCTGAACTTTCCTTACTTCAGTCAGGTCGTTTTCTTCTGTATAGACTTTTACCGCTTCAGGCATACCTCCAACACAATAGTAAGTTTTAAGAAGCTCTTTATATCTTTCTGAGAAATCAGATACTTCCGCAGAAGAAGCATCTATACAATACTCTGCCAGCTTATCTTCACCGCATGCAAGCAAAAACTCCCTAAAGTTCATAGGATAAAGGTGCATTTCATCAACCTTACCTACCGGAAAAGATATATCTTTATGTATTGTAACCCCCAACAAAGAACCCGCCGCAACAACGGCATATTCCCCGGCTTCTTCACAAAAATACTTTAGAGACTCAACTACTTTATGTGCCGACTGAACTTCGTCAAAGATCAGAAGTGTATTTCTTTTATCAATCTTTTGATGTAATTCTATTTCAAGAGCATTTATAATACGTTTTGTATCGTAATCTTTTTCAAAAATATCCGCTATTTTTTTATTATTATAAAAAGAAATATAGACTGTGTTTTCAAAAAACCTTTTCCCAAATTCCTGCATCAACCACGTCTTTCCTACCTGACGAGCTCCCCACAGTATCAATGGTTTTCTTCTTTTGCTGTCTTTCCATTTTATTAATTCCTGCATTAATAATCGTTCCATAGCCGATCCTCCTCACCTATTGTCAGAAGCATATTTATTGACCTTGTTGAATCCTGTTTGATATTATATACGAAAAAGTGTATTAATGCAACACTTTTTCCGACGAAAAAGTGTTGTTTTGATACATTTTTTCGTCATTAAAAATTAGATAAAACAAAAAAGCGGCCTAACGACCGCAGTTTAACTGAGCTGGAATAAAGCTTAAGTGTATGATCCTCACTCGTTACTACTCCATGTTTCTTCTATCAATTTATCTATTTCTTCACCACTTGGTTCATAAGTGCACTTTAGCCCTTTCCCATGTAAAAATAGCGCCAGGTATTCTATGTTGCCATCCCCACCGGTTATAGGAGAAAATGTGAGCTTCTGCAGCGAAAAACCAAGCTCTTTCATATCTTGCAGGACACGAGTCAGTACATCTTTATGTACCTGCTTATCAGTAATCACGCCCTTGTATTTTGCAGCTGTTTTCTGTCCGCACTCAAACTGGGGCTTGATAAGGGTAACGAGATTGAATTCCCTGTTTGACGATCCGAGCTTACTTAGCGCTACCGGGAGTGATATAAAGGACGCATCACATACACAATATGATATGTCACTATACTCTTCCTTATCTATATCAAAATTCCTGATGTCGGTGTTCTCATGCAGCTCCACACGAGGATCTTTTCTTAATCCTGCATCCATTATATCCGTACCGACATCTACCGCTACCACCTTTTTAGCACCGTGCTGCAATGCACAATCGGTAAATCCACCTGTGGATGAACCTATATCCAGGACTGTTTTTCCGTTTAAGTCAAGTTCAAACTCCCGAATGGCTTTTTCTAACTTCAAACCGCCGCGGGATACATATTTTAGAACATCATTTTGCAGTATCTTTATATCATCCTTCTCGGATACAAACAGGCCTGTCTTGGATGCTTTTTTTCCGTTACAGGTTACAAAGCCGCCCCTTATCAGTTCCTGGGCTTTCGAGCGGCTCTTTATGCCCATATCTTCAACCAAATATATATCTAATCTCTGTTCCATACTATACCTTTTTAAGATCCTTCACTTTGTTCAGGATGACATAAAATACGGGGTACAGCTGTTAAAGCTTTACCCCATATCAATTACTCCGGATTATCTTACATATCCTACCGATACGAATTCGTAGCCTTCTCTGGCTGCCTTTTCAATCTCATCCCTGCCGGATACTATCTCGATATCCTCAGCTCCGCTCTTTACTACAGCGCAGGAGGTGTATATCTCGTCATTGTCACGGGTGTTTCCTGATGCGTTCCCCAGTAGTCTGGCCGGTGCCAAAAGGATCCTGGGAGCAAGTCTTAGCTTAGCTGCATCTGCTGACTTATTCTTATCGAAGGTCTCGGGAAGTCCGTTTTTCATGAGGATCTCCTCATATCTCTTCTTCTCATTTAAGAGTACCGATGCCAATACCTCGGGCTTGGTAAATGTAGAATCAAGTACCAAATCATAGTTGTTAAGGTTAAAGTAGTCAAGTCCGTATATGTCCTTGTATCTTACATCTTCGGTACGGGCTCTTTCTATCAGATTTTTTTTGGCATCATCTATCGAAGAATATGTCTCCACTTCACCGCGCTTATCATCATTGTATACACGCCTTGCTGCTTCATCTATACTAACCGATAAAAACACCTTGAAAGCTCTTTCTGCGAAATGCCATGCAAGTCTTGAGTCGATAAAAAGGTCCTTTTCACTGTCTCTTGAGAGCTGTGTCACCTTCTCATCAATGATATTGTCAAAGGAATGATCCTGCTGCATGAGCTTGTTCATTTCAAGTACCGTAAGTCCACGTTCTTCAGCAAGTTCCCTCTGGATCTTTCCCGTAGAATATATGGTGTATCCATACTTATCCGCCATTATTTTTGCTATGGTGGATTTTCCGCTGCCCAGATTTCCCGTAAGTGTGATATGCATACCTTCTCCTCCTTGCGATATGGTTTTATCAACTAAACACTACTTTTTACATGCATCATTACTGTTTATTATTATATCAAATCGGCCTCTATTTGCAAGTTTTTTAAGAAGACTTTTCTATCAGGTTGCGCATCTTTGAGACTACACATGACGACTCTTTTGCTCCCTGTGTAGCATTAATTCTCTTATTTATCACATCCATACTACACATTTGCAACTTTCCGTCTTATATGTAGCATAAAACTCCATTTTAAAAAAATATATGCTACACACAAGCGTTTTAAATTCTTCTGTGTAGCATTGTTCTTACTTTGTTCAGTTTTTATGCTACACGTCGGCAATTTTCCACCTTCTGTGTAGCCTGTAAGCTTCCGACCTGCATGCTTCCGACATACGACGTAGAACGGAGCCAGGGCATCATTCGTTATTTGCTCATGCAGAGCATATAACACTCAGTCCACCTGCGGGTTGATTCCTCATGCCGTTTACTGTGGAACATATACATACGGATAATCCTGCGGAACATCCTCTATCTCCCAGTTATCGGTCCACGGGATCTCACCGGGATTTAATGTGGCACGTGTGGAAGGCATCTTGGCAAGAACCAGCTGCTCTCTTATTGCCTTTGTTTCCTCGTCATTCTTGGAACCGCTGCGGATAGTTACTACGGTACCGGGTGCTGCATTATAGTATATCCATCTTGCATCCGGAACTGTAAGTCTTATACAGCCGTGTGATACAGCACTTCCAAGATTGTTATAAGACGAGGTATAATCCTTAGCATTATTTGAATTGTACAGGATCGAATGGAAGTAGGTAGCACTTACTATCAGGCTCCAGTACTGAGCACTTACCGTAAGTCCCTTAAACCTTGCAAAACGAACTCTCGTACCCTTCATCTGGAATGTACCGGTACGTGTGGGTGATTTAGATGCTCCTGGTGAACAGAGCATATATCTTACAGGTACGGTATATTCACCATTACTGTCTCTGGTGTATACCATTACCACCTTCCAGTACAGGTCTACGATTATCTTGTAGGTATCCGGTACCGGCATAGCCTCAGGTAATCCTCTTTCGCCTGTGTCACCGACCAGCTCTTCGAAAGTCATGTGAGTGGTAGGTGCCAGGTCATCAAATGTAGGGTTCTCGATGACATTTATGTTTTCGTAAGAATTGATCGTTACCTTGTAAAGCCTGTCATCCTTGGTCTTTGCAGTGATAACTGCAGATCCCTTTTTAAGTGCGGTGATCTCACCGGTCTTCTCATCTACGGATATATAGTTCGGTGCAGATGAGTAGAAGCCCTTAAGCTTAGCTCCCTTTAAGGTGGCTTTCATGGTATCGCCGACTCTTAGGTAGTTTTTCTCTATACTTATATAAGGGTCCTTAACCGTTACCACGCAAGTGTACTTGATATCGTTGCACTTAGCTTTTATCTTGACTTTACCGGCGCTTACTCCTGTAACCACGCCTTTTTTACTTACTGTGGCAATGCTTTCGTCAGCACTTGCCCACCATTTGATCTTTTTAGGGGCATTGTTAAGTACCAACTGAAAGTTTTTGCCTACATAGATTGTTTTTTCGGTATAATTGAAACCTATCGCAGTATCTGTAGTTTCATCAGCTTTTACATAAGCTGAAGGGATCTCAAATATGAAAACCATAGTCAGTAACAGAACTGCTATTTTCAACAGATTATTTTTGATCGATCTTTTCAATGTCTTCTCCGATGTGTTGTGCAATTATCTGATAGATGCGTGTAACTCCTGAAGTGAACGTACATCTGAAGTATGGCCGTGCTTTACTGCAAGGATGCCCTTAGCTGCTGCCTTAGCTGCTGCCATTGTAGTGATGTAAGGTACATGCTCACGGATAGCCGACTTACGGATGTAGCTGCCGTCGTTTCTGCCCTTCTTGCTCTCAGGAGTGTTGATGATAAGCTGTACCTGCTTGTTGATGATGATATCCTCAACATTAGGACGGCCCTCACCTAATTTATCTATTCTCTCTGCAGTAAATCCTGCTGCCTTGATAAGCTCGTAGGTCTTGCCTGTAGCCACAAATGTAAACCCTGCTTCAGCCAAGTCTCTTACTGCTTCAAGTACTTCAGTCTTATCTTTGTCATTTACACTTATAAGTGCCTTTCCTTCAAGAGGAAGTACTGTCTGTGTAGCCTCTTCTGCCTTGAAGAATGCCTCACCGAAGTTATCTGAGATACCGAGTACCTCACCGGTAGAACGCATCTCAGGTCCGAGTACAGGGTCAACCTCAGGGAACATGTTGAACGGGAATACTGCTTCCTTTACTCCGTAGTAAGGAATATCGCGTTCCTTTAAGTCATGTATAGGTGAAGGACGGCCTGTGATCTCTTTGGTGATGATCTCGGTAGCGATAGGTACCATGTTAACAGCACATACCTTTGAAACAAGCGGTACAGTACGTGATGCACGGGGGTTAGCCTCAATAACGTATACCTTATCGTCCTCGATAGCGTACTGCATGTTCATAAGTCCCTGTACGTGCAGCTCCTCAGCGATCTTTCTGGTGTACTCTTCTATAGTCTTGATGTTCTTATGCGAAAGGTTAAGTGAAGGAATGATACAAGCCGAGTCACCGGAATGGATACCTGCAAGCTCGATATGCTCCATAACAGCGGGAACATATGCATGCTGTCCGTCACAGATAGCATCTGCCTCACACTCTGTAGCGTGACGGAGGAATCTGTCGATAAGGATGGGACGGTCGGGTGTAACACCTACGGCTGCTGCCATGTACTCCTTTAATGTTTCACGGTCATATACGACCTCCATGCCACGTCCGCCAAGTACGTATGAAGGACGTACCATAACAGGGTAACCGATCCTCTCTGCAACTTCGATAGCTTCATCCACATTTACAGCCATGCCTGCTTCGGGCATCGGGATCTCAAGCTTCTCCATCATAGCACGGAATCTGTCACGGTCTTCTGCAAGGTCGATAACCTCAGGTGTGGTACCTAAGATCTTTACGCCGTTAGCCTGAAGCTGTGATGCAAGGTTCAGAGGTGTCTGTCCGCCGAACTGTGCGATAACGCCTACGGGCTTTTCTTCATTATATATGCTTAATACATCTTCAAGTGTCAGAGGCTCAAAGTAGAGCTTATCGGATGTATCGTAGTCTGTTGAAACTGTCTCGGGGTTACAGTTAACGATGATGGTCTCAAAGCCGAGCTTCTTAAGTGAAAGTGCTGCATGAACGCTGCAGTAGTCGAACTCGATACCCTGGCCGATACGGTTGGGGCCACCGCCTAAGATCATGATCTTCTTCTTGCCGTTGTCTACTGCTTCCGCACCCTTACCCTCAGGGATATTGTAGCTTGAGTAGTAGTATGCACTGTTCTGTGTACCGCTTACGTGTACGCCTTCCCAACGCTCTACGATACCGGCATTAAGTCTTGCATTTCTGATATCTGCCTCAGATACTTCAAGGATCTTTGCAAGATACTTGTCTGAGAAACCATCCTGCTTAGCTTTTCTTAATACCTCATCCGAAGGAACAGCACCCTTTGCAGCGATGAGAGCTTCCTCTTCCTGTACAAGCTCTAACATCTGCTCGATGAAGTACTTCTTGATCCTGGTAAGGTTATACAGCTCGTCAATGGAAGCGCCCTTACGGAGTGCCTCGTACATAATAAACTGTCTTTCGCTTGAAGGGCTCTTCAAGAGATTAAGGAGCTCCTTTAAGTCCATATCATGGAAGGTCTTTGCAAAGCCTAAGCCATATCTGCCGGTCTCCAAGCTTCTGATAGCCTTCTGGAATGCTTCCTTGTAGTTCTTACCGATGCTCATTACCTCGCCTACGGCACGCATCTGTGTACCAAGCTTATCCTGTACACCCTTGAACTTCTCAAATGCCCAGCGTGCAAACTTGATAACTACGTAATCACCGTCGGGTACGTACTTATCAAGGGAACCGTACTTACCGCAAGGGATCTCATCAAGTGTAAGACCTGAAGCCAGCATAGCTGAAACCAGAGCGATAGGGAATCCTGTTGCCTTGGATGCGAGTGCCGATGAACGTGAAGTTCTGGGGTTGATCTCTATAACGATGATCCTGTCTGATACGGGATCATGTGCAAACTGTACGTTGGTACCACCGATAACCTGTACCTCGTTAACGATCTTGTATGCCTGCTCCTGGAGACGGGCCTGTACTTCCTTTGAAATGGTAAGCATGGGAGCCGAACAGAAGGAATCACCTGTATGTACGCCCATGGGATCGATGTTCTCAATGAAGCAGACTGTGATCATCTGTCCCTTCTTATCTCTTACTACTTCAAGCTCGAGCTCTTCCCAACCCATGATGGACTCTTCTACAAGTACCTGGCCTACGAGTGATGCCTGAATACCACGCTCACATACAAGCTTCAGTTCTTCTGTGTTATATACAAGTCCGCCGCCGGCGCCACCCATGGTGTATGCAGGACGAAGAACTACGGGATATCCGAGCTTGTCTGCTATGGCAAGTGCTTCATCTACCGAGTAAGCAACTTCCGATCTTGCCATCTCGATACCGAGCTTGTTCATTGTGTTCTTAAACTCTATTCTGTCCTCACCACGCTCAATGGCATCAAGCTGTACGCCGATTACCTTTACACCGTACTTATCAAGTACGCCGAGCTTTCCGAGTTCGGAACATAAATTAAGACCGGACTGACCACCTAAATTGGGCAAAATAGCATCCGGTCTTTCTTTTGCAATAATCTGTTCAAGCCTCTTAGCGTTAAGGGGCTCAATATATGTAACGTCGGCCGTATCAGGGTCGGTCATAATGGTAGCGGGATTGGAGTTTACGAGAACTATTTTATAACCCAGTTTACGCAATGCCTTGCATGCCTGAGTTCCCGAATAGTCAAATTCACACGCCTGTCCTATGATAATAGGACCCGATCCGATAATTAGTACCTTGTTGATGTCATCTCTTTTTCCCATGATCTGCCTCCTAGAAATACTTCATTTTCAACTTTTTGCCTATCTGATTTATAGTAGCATATCTTTTTCCACACTTCAACATTTTTTTAAAAATATACAGTTAGAAATTTTACCTTAAGTATATGCTATTATTTGTGCAATTTTGAAAACACTGCCTCAATAACGAAATTTGTCTGATAAAATTTTTCAAAGGTATAGACATAATAATAGGGCTCTGTTCGGGAAGCTACCCGGACAGAACCCGTTTCATCAGTTTTATTTATATCCTTCAGGATTATTCTTCTGCCATTTCCAGGAATCTGCACACATCTCTTCGATGCCGTACTGTGCTTCCCAGCCAAGTTCAGCCTTAGCCTTGCCGGCGTCAGCGTAGCATTCTGCTATATCTCCGGGACGGCGGGGTGTGATCTCGTAAGGGATCTTCACGCCGCTTGCCTTTTCAAAGGCTTTTACGATATCGAGCACGCTGTAACCGTGTCCGGTACCGAGATTGTATATCTTAAGTCCGCAGTTTTCTTTGATCTTATTTAATGCTTTTACATGTCCTACAGCCAGATCTACCACATGGATGTAGTCTCTGACACCTGTACCGTCATGAGTGGGATAATCATTTCCGAATACATTCAGGTGATCGCGTTTTCCTACCGCTACCTGTGTGATATAGGGCATAAGGTTGTTGGGAATACCGCTCGGATCTTCTCCCATGGTACCGCTCTTATGAGCTCCTATAGGATTAAAGTAACGGAGAAGTATTACATTCCACTCCTTATCAGGTACCGTCAGATCGGAAAGGATCTGCTCCAGCATCGACTTTGTCCAACCGTAGGGATTGGTACAGGAACCCTTAGGGCACTCTTCAGTGATGGGTACAAATGCAGGATCTCCGTATACGGTTGCGGATGATGAGAATACTATGTTCTTAACACCTGCATCCCTCATGGTCTCAAGCAGGCACAGAGTTCCGTAGATATTGTTATTGTAGTACTCCAAAGGCATACTTACCGATTCACCTACAGCCTTTAATCCTGCGAAGTGGATCACAGCTTCAATATCGGGATTCTCATTAAATATCTTCTTTAAAGCTTCCTTATCTCTTAAATCCGCATTATAGAACTTAGGTCTTTTTCCTGTGATATTTTCTATCCTGTCAAGTACAAGCATCTTTGAATTGCTTAAGTTGTCAATGATGATCGCATCATATCCCGCATTCTGCAGCTCCACTACAGTATGGCTTCCTATATATCCGGTTCCGCCGGTAACTAATATTGACATATGTTTTATTTCTCCTTATGCTACACTTTTTATGCCCAAAGTTTTTCAGGGTAAACCCCATCTGCTATAAGCTTTCTGATAGCTTCCACTACTTTAGGTCTGTCCTCTTTATAGGTAACGCCGAACCACTTGGCATCTGTCTCAAGCAGCTTGACTGTGGCAGTACCTGCATCTATTTCGTCCTGTACCGCAGTAAGTAAGTAGTACTCTGCTTTGTTAAGCTTCTCACCCTTATTCTCATCAAAGAAGCGTACCAGTCCTTTTTCCAATGTGCCGAAAAACTCAGGAGTAAATCCCCAGCAGTTCATGGATACATGAAGGTTTTCATTAAGCTCCTTTTGAGAACCGTCATCCTCTGTATTGATAAGTCTTCCGTCGGAAAGTCTCTCAATCTTTGTATGTTCGGTGATGGAGGTAAGGTTCATGTCCTTATCCAGGCATACTCCACGGGATACGGATCCGTTTTCCGTAAGCGTATTTTTCAGCATATATGCGGCCATACAGTATCTGTGGGGCTGAGCCGAACCGCTCTCTTCTTTACCCAGGTACTCTGCTAAGCACTTAAAGGCTTCTGCTCCGTAAAAGTCATCGGAATTGATAACCGCAAAAGGCTCAGATACATAATTCCTGCAGCAATAAACCGCATGTGCGGTACCCCAGGGCTTAACACGTCCTTCGGGGATACTTCCGTTTTCGGGGATATCTGCTATATCCTGGAATGCATATTCTACCTTTACGGCTTTTTCTATACGTTCACCGACTGTCTCACGGAAAAGTTCAAGATTTTCCTTCTTGATAACAAATACTACTTTGTTAAAGCCTGCTTTAACCGCATCATAGATGGAGTAATCAAGCAAAAATTCTCCGCCCGGTCCTAACGGATCAAGCTGTTTTAATCCGCCGTAACGACTGCCCATACCGGCAGCCATGATAACAAGTGTCATATAAGTACCTCCACGCCGCATCTGGCCTGTTCTTCAAGCATACGTATACCTTTTACCGTCTTGCAGCCAGATTCTTTTGCCTTTTTTATAAGAAGTGTTTCGTCCGGATTGTATACACAGTCAGCCACTATGAGCTCTGACGGGATATCTGTATCTTGGGCAAGCGGAAGCTTTTCTTCGTTTCCACGCCCATCAAGCATACCTAACGGTGTGGAATTGATCAGGATATCCGCACCCTTTAGTGTCGCGCTTATAAGTTCCGTCTCAGCATCATCAACAAACATTACTTTTGAGCCCGACAGATCCGATCTTAAGAGCATCTGTAATGTAAGCTTTACATTAGATCCGTCTTTTAACGTCTCTGTGTACTCGGAAAGACCATCCGGATTTCTTTCGATCCTCACTCTATGCAGCGTTTTTACATCGCGGCAGATTATCTTTATTTCCGAAGCACCTCTAACGATAGCCTCAGCCAGAATGGACCTTGCCGCTCCGCCGCAGCCGATAATAACTACATTCTTTCCGTTAACATCCGTTCCTGTATCTTCCCTTATGGCATTTAACATGCCCTTGCCGTCCGTTGAGTCCCCGTACAACTTACCGTTCTTGGATGAAACGGTATTAACTGCACCGGTCAGCCTCGCAGTTTCGGATAATTCGTCCATATATCTTACCATCTCTGTTTTCCAGGGCATGGTAACATTACAGCCGCTCCACTCCCCCGCTTTAAGTTTCATAACGAAAGAGTGAAGCTGCGTGGTATCTATTATCTCATTTCTTAAATAAACCGCATCAACTCCGTATCTTAAGCCCTTTTCAGTGATGAACCGCTGAAAAAGCTCGGGAGACCTGGAGTGTCCGACGGGTGTTCCTATTACACAATATTTTTTCAAGGGTTATAAACCTTTCAATTTAGGTATTAATCAAAGATGAAACTATTAATTATTCTATATTCGCCGTTATACTTACCTACATATACGGTCTCGACCTCTGTATCACTATCATCGCCCATCACCAGATTGTATGACACTTCATATTTTACCACATCAGTGATCAGCTCAGTGTTTTCTACTTTTTCACACTCCATACGAATATCATTCAGTTCTTCTTCGGTAACCGGAGTGGCTTCTCCTCTTTCAGCCTTGACAGTCAACATGCCGGGCAGACTCTTGGCTAACTCGAAAGTATCAATGTTATCAGAATTGTCTTCTACCGCATCAATAAGGAAATCTTCATCAATAGCTACGCAAGAAAGCATGGTATAAAAATCAAAATCCTCAAATGCTTTGTTAAACATATCTATGATCTCATCGGCAGTCTCATCACCGTTAAGCTGATATAGTTTGCCCTTGATCTCAATGAGCTTATCATTATTGATCTCGGGATCTACAAGCTCATTATAATCATAATCATCATAATAAGTGGTTGTAAGTACTTTATATTCACCATCTCTTTCAGCAAGCACAAAATTAATACCTGCATCAAGACTCTCATATCCCAATAATTCTGCAAGAGTGCCCTTCATCTCTGTTGAGATTACACAGAAATTGTCCCACTCTGTAATATCGTTAACATATGTATCTGAAAGCTGTATCCAGGAAACAGCTTCTAAAGCATCAATATTTTTGCCGCCTATAGGCTCAAGATAATACAATGAGCTGATATCAACTGTTGCAGGATCAAGACCAAGATCCCGGATCTCATCATCTAACTCACCTATTAATCCGGAAAATTCATTTAATTCCTGATCTAATGTTTCCATCTTTTCGTCATCATATGCCAGAGTCTTAAGAATAGTTTCCTTATTTCCGGTAAGGAATCCGCTGCCGAAATCAGCAGCTACACTCTTTGCATTGTCATCTATGCCATCAAAGCTCGTATACTTTACTTCAAGAACATTTGAATTGGTGTATACCGGCTCATCTGTAGGCTCAGGTTCATCAGTAATAACGGGCTCATCTGTGATAACAGGCTCTTCGCCGGGTGTAGTGGTATTACCTGTACCGCTAATATCCTCATCTTTTTTATCGGGAGTTACTATGTACTCGGTAGGGATAGGTGTATCTGCCGGCTCGACAGTAGGTATAGGTTCACTTGTAGGTTCAGCCGTAGGCTCGGCAGTAGG
>JAFZQN010000121.1 GCA_017620375.1 Lachnospiraceae bacterium | reverse complement strand
ATGTTTCATTTGCAGCAACCTCTATCATAATCGTAGTTGGCGTTGTACTCGAGACCTTAAAGCAGGTTGAGTCTATGATGGCCGTACGTCATTATAAGGGATTCCTGGATAATTAATTGATCTATATTGCCGGCGGAGATTTTTTCTTCGCCGGCTTTAGAAGTCATTATACCGCAGGGTGTTTTCGATATAAAATATCGGATATAGCCTGGAGTATAATAAAATAAAAAGATATCCCCCACCTCATAGCGTAGCGAAGGTGGAGGGAAATCTTTGTTTCAGGCGTGGTACAAGCCACGACTGAAACGAGATGCGAAGCATCATTTTATTACCGAGGAAACGACGAAGGCGTTTTCGAGGTAACATTGATTGGATATTGTGTCCAAGATTTAAGGAGAATTTTTATGAAAATAGTTATGTTGGGAGCTCCCGGTGCAGGTAAGGGAACTCAGGCAAAGATGATCGCTGCAAAGTATGATATCCCCCATATTTCCACAGGTGATATCTTTAGAGCAAATATCAAAGAGGGTACCGAGCTTGGCAAGAAGGCTAAGGCATTTATGGACCAGGGACAGCTCGTTCCCGATTCACTTACCTTAGAGCTTATCATGGACAGATTCAGCAAGGCTGACTGTGCTAACGGATATGTTCTTGACGGATTCCCCAGAACTATTCCTCAGGCAGAAGCTTTAACAAAGGCTCTTTCCGAGAAGAACGATAAGATCGATTTTGCGATCAATGTAGATGTTCCTGATGAGAATATCATTAATAGAATGTCAGGAAGACGCTGCTGCTTAAAGTGCGGCGGAACCTTCCACGTAAAGTACAATCCTCCCAAGGAGGAAGGTATCTGCGACCTTTGCGGTGCAGAACTTGTTATCCGTGATGACGACAAGCCCGAGATCGTACAGAAGAGACTTGTTGCTTATCATGAGCAGACACAACCCCTTATCGATTACTATGCAAAGGAAGGCGTGCTTCAGAATGTTGACGGCACCGTTGATGTTGAAGTAGTATTCGAGAACATAGTAAAGATACTTGAAAAATAAATTTTGATCATAATAACATTTGGCGGGTGTTAGATTAGGAGATAAAAGATGGCAATAACTATAAAATCGGAGCGCGAGATAGAGCTCATGCGCGAAGCCGGTAAGATTTTATCAAAGGTACATGACATACTTGCCAAGGAAGTTAAGCCCGGTGTTTCCACCTGGCACATTGACAAGGTAGGAAAGGAAGCAATACTCGATTTCGGATGCAAGCCCTCATTCCTCGGATATGACGGATATCCCGCATCGATATGTGTTTCCGTTAATGACGAAGTAATACACGGTATCCCCAGCAAAACAAGGATACTTAAAGAAGGCGACATAGTAAGTCTTGATGCCGGCGTAATATACAAAGGATATCAGTCCGATGCGGCACGTACACATGCCTGCGGAGAAATATCGCCCAGAGCCAAAGAGCTTATCGAAGTAACCCGTCAGAGTTTCTTCGAAGGTATAAAGTTCGCTAAGGAAGGAAATCATCTTTTTGATATTTCCGCAGCGATCGAAGATTATGTTACACCACATGGATTCACATGTGTAAGGGATTTCGTGGGACACGGTATCGGGACCGAGATGCATGAGGAACCTCAGATACCCAATTATCACCAGAAAAGACGCGGCCCGAAGCTCTATGCCGGCATGACACTTGCCATAGAGCCCATGATCAATATCGGAAGGCCTGATGTAGTCTGGATGGATGACGATTGGACCATAGTTACGGAAGACGGTTCACTTTCGGCCCATTACGAGAACACGATACTCATAACAAAGGGTGAGCCCGAGATACTTTCTCTCGTTCCCCCGAGTATTCTTTAATTAAGCAATACATATTTTTGTCATCCTGAGCGTAGCGAAGGATCTTAAAAAAGGAGATAATGAATGTCTAAAGCAGATGTAGTTGAAATTGAAGGTACTGTAGTTGAAAAATTACCGAATACCATGTTTCAGGTAGAACTTGAGAACGGTCACAGAGTACTTGCTCATATCAGCGGCAAGCTGAGAATGAACTTTATCAAGATCGTTCCCGGCGACAAAGTAACATTAGAGCTTTCACCTTATGACCTTACCAAGGGAAGGATCATCTGGCGAGATAAATAATTGCATTCAAAATAAAAAAAGTCTTTGACAATTGAAATTAATTATGATAATATCAATCTGTTGGACTTTTTTGAAAGGAGTGAAGATTATGAAGGTTAGATCTTCGGTTAAACCAATTTGCGAAAAGTGCAAAGTAATCAGGAGAAAGGGAGCCATCAGAATTATCTGTGAGAATCCCAAACACAAGCAGAGACAGGGTTGATATCATATTGAAAACAGAATATAGATAGCACATGCTTTCTGCGTTACTGCATCTATAGGATGCAGTGATATTGTAGGCAATGATCCGGGAGGACCTGTTGCTTAAGCGCGGAGTGTCATCATCATTCCGGCTTTCGTGTGTTACACGATACAATTTAAAGCGGCTGAATGTCTGTCGAAAGACAGACGGTGGCATACTGTCCCGAAGGAGGAGAAGTATGCTTTGGTTCATGCCGGTTTAAAACCGGCTTATATTTTTTTATACGGAGGTGCAAAAGCGCGTATGGCTCGTATCAGTGGTGTTGATTTACCAAGAGATAAGCGTGTAGAAATCGGTCTTACCTATATTTACGGTATAGGAAGAGTAAGTTCAAACAAGATTTTGGACAAGGCTAATGTTAATCCGGACACAAGAGTCCGTGATCTCACAGACGACGAAGTAGCCAGAATTCGTGACATCGTAGATGCAGAATACATGGTAGAAGGTGACTTAAGACGTGAGACAGCTCTTAACATCAAGAGATTACAGGAAATCGGATGTTATAGAGGTATCCGCCATAGAAAGGGTCTCCCTGTTCGTGGCCAGAATACCAAAAATAATGCCAGAACTCGCAAGGGACCCAGACGTACCGTTGCGAATAAGAAGAAATAATTAGGAGGAAGGCTTAAAATGGCAGCAAAAGCAACAGCTAAAAAAGTCACAAAGAAGCGTGTTAAGAAAAATATTGACCGTGGACAAGCACATATCCAGTCATCATTTAACAATACGATAGTTACTCTTACTGACGCTCAGGGAAATGCTATTTCTTGGGCAAGTGCAGGCGGATTAGGTTTCAGAGGCTCAAAGAAGTCTACTCCTTACGCAGCACAGATGGCAGCTGAGACTGCAGCTAAGGCAGCAGTAGTACATGGCTTAAAGTCAGTAGATGTTATGGTTAAGGGTCCCGGATCGGGCCGTGAGGCAGCAATCCGTGCATTACAGGCATGTGGTATCGAAGTAACCAGCATTAAGGATGTTACTCCCGTTCCTCATAACGGATGCAGACCACCCAAACGCAGAAGAGTATAATAGGAGGTATATAAAAACATGGCTAGAGATATGGGTCCCGTATTAAAGAAGTGCAGATCTCTTGGAATCGAGCCCGGTTTCCTCGGTATCGATAAGAAGTCAAACAGGACTTTCGCAAGAGCAGGCAAGAAGGTTAGTGAATACGGATTACAGTTAAAAGAAAAGCAGAAAGCTAAATTTATATATGGTGTACTTGAGAAGCCTTTCAGAAATATGTTTGCTAAGGCTGAGAAGATGAGAACCGGTACAGCAGGTGAGAACCTTATGATCCTTCTCGAGATGAGACTGGACAACGTTCTTTTCCGTCTTGGTATCGGCAGAACCAGAAGAGAGTCAAGACAGATCGTTGATCACAGACACGTTCTGGTTAACGGTAAGTGTGTAAACATTCCTTCATACACTGTTAAGGCCGGAGATGTTATCTCTATTAAGGAGAAGTTTAAGTCAGCTCAGAGATATAAGGATATCCTTGAAGTAACCGGATCACGTTTAGTTCCGGCATGGCTTGAGGCAGATCGTGAGAACCTTACAGGAACAGTTAAGGAAGTTCCTTCAAGAGATCAGATCGATGTACCCGTAAATGAGATGCTTATCGTCGAGTTATACTCCAAATAATAGAATAAAGGAGGGTTCAAGTAAATGTTCGGTTTTGAAACGCCATCACTTGAAATTACAGAAATTTCTGAAGACAAGAAATATGGTCGCTTTGTTGTTGAACCGTTGGAAAGAGGTTATGGTATTACCCTCGGCAATTCATTAAGAAGAATTATGCTTTCTTCACTTCCCGGAGCTGCAGTAAGCAGCATCAAGATCCCCGGAGTTGTTCATGAGTTCTGCGGAATCCCCGGTGTTAAGGAAGATGTTACCGAGATCATAATGAATATCAAGAACCTTGCTATCAAGAATAACAGCACAACAGATGAACCCAAGAAGGCTTATATTGATTTCGAAGGCGAAGGAGTTGTTACAGCCGGAGATATCCACGCTGATTCGGATATTGAGATATTAAATCCCGATCAGGTTATCGCTACATTAAGCGGTGGAGTTGATTCCCGTCTTGAGATTGAAATGACTATCACCAAGGGAAGAGGATACATCAGCGCTGATAAGAATAAGAGCGCAGATCTTCCTATCGGAGTTATCGCAATCGATTCGATCTATACACCTGTTGAGCGTGTTAACATGAGTGTAGAGAACACCCGTGTTGGTCAGGTTACTGACTATGATAAGCTTACACTTGATGTTTGGACAAAGGGCACAATCACTCCCGATGAGGCAGTCAGTCTTTCAGCTAAGGTATTAAGCGAGCACTTAAAGACCTTTATCGATATCTCTGATAAGGGCCGTGAGGCAGTCGTTATCGAGCCTAAGAAGGAAGAGGGTACTGTAGCAGCAGCTTGTGAAATCAATATTGATGAACTGGAACTTTCGGTTCGTTCATATAATTGTCTTAAGCGTGCAGGAATCAATACTGTAGGTGAGCTTGTTAACAAGACAGCCGAGGATATGATGAAGGTTCGTAACCTTGGTAGAAAGTCACTTGACGAGGTTCTTGCCAAGCTGAAAGAACTTGGTTTATCACTTAAGGAAAGTGAAGAATAATATGTCGAATGCTGCTCTAGCAGCGTTTGACAGTCGGTCCGCGCGACTATTTACGCGGTAGAATCAAAGAAACTCAGAGCGTAGCGAGGAGTTTCATCATTCATAGAAATCAGGAGGAAATAGACATGGCCGGCTATAGAAAACTTGGTAGAACCGCTAGTCAGAGAAAAGCTCTTTTAAGAAATCAGGTTTCCAATCTTCTCTATCACGGAAAGATCAGAACTACCGATACTAAAGCTAAAGAGATCCGTAAGATAGCTGAAAGCTTCATCGCTTTAGCTGTTAAGGAAAGAGATAATTATGATACAGTTACCGTAACTTCTAAGGTTGCCCGCAAGGATATGAACGGCGGCAGAGTTAAGGAAGAAGTTGACGGAAAGAAAGTAACCGTATTTGACAATGTTGAGAAGGAGATCAAGAAGGATAAGCCTTCAAGACTTGCTGCAAGAAGAAAGATGAATGCATTCCTTTACGATGTTACCGAGGTTCCCACAGAGGCTTCAGGTAAGAAGAAGGGTACAAAGAAGATCAACCTTGCTGACAAGCTTTTCAACGACATCGCTCCTAAGTATGCAAACCGCAACGGTGGATATACACGTATCGTTAAGATCGGTCCCCGTAAGGGTGATGCTGCTATGGAAGTTCTTATTGAGCTTGTATAAGACGCGTAAAAATATAACCCGGTACATTGAGTTGTACCGGGTTTTTATTATGCTTTTTTATTATTTAACGGAACGAAGATACATTCTTAACTTATGCAGCGGATACGAAGCTCCGTAATGCCGCTTTAAAAGTCTCATGATGCGGTCCCTGGCCGAGACAAGCCCGGACTGCTTTTCTTCAGTTACCTCAGCATCTCCGTATATCACGCTTTCATAGTCGGATATAAACGTCGTATCTTTAAACTTATCCGCATATTCTTCGTAACCTGCATTTAAGGCATCGTTATATAATACTTCGCCGGTCCTTCCGGCAAATTCCTCCAGGGTTTCCCCGGGAGTTATCTCCAGTTTAAACTCATTAAGTAACAGCAATGTATTCTTAAAATCGGAAGCATACAACTTTTCGGGCCCCATCTTTTTACGTTTGATGAAGTTGGCCAGGATTGTCACTGCTATAAGAAGTATAAGGCTTAGTAAGATGGTGGCGGCTATGATCAGTACCACTATACCCGATATACGGCTTTCATCATGTTCTTCGGTGTATTCTTCGTCCACCACGAGCTCCGGCTCCTTAGGGATAACCCCTGAGAAATCAAACGCATCATCAGGGAAATCGTTGTATTTATGGTACATGCTCATCCAGCCGGTATATCGTTCGCCCTGCATGCCGGGAGTCGGCTCAAAGGCTATCCAGCCTTTACCTTCAAAGTATACCTCCGGCCAGGCGTGCCCATAGCTGCTGTATATGGGTACGGTATCGAGAGTCTGTCCCGGAGCCTTATAACCCTGTATCACACGGGCGGGATAACCAAGGGCACGTGCCAACAGACAAAAGGCGGTAGCATAGTGTACACAGTATCCGGCCTGTTTTTCTATTATAAAGTAGTTTAAGAAGTCGCCTTCGGATTTAACATAAGAAGGAAGCTCGCCGTCGCTTAATGTATATTTCATAAGGGAAAGGGCATATTCAAGTTTACGAAGCTTCTCATAGTCGCTTTCCGAATCCTTTGTAACCTCTGCGAGCCAGTCGGTTACGGACTGCCTTATCTCGGGAGATGAGGTGTAGTTTGATCTTACATATTCCCTGTACGAGAGGAGATCTTCAAACGTCAGATACGAGTAAGCCTGATCATAATACCTTTCCTGTGTCTGTTTGAATATCGCACGGTCATCTGCAAGAGGGGTTGTGATATATGCTTTAAACGCTTTACTGATATAATTGGTCACTAAAAATTCCATACGGTATGCGGTGCCGTATGTTTTCATCTCATTAAACAGCAGATGTTCATCTTTAAAATGAAGCTCATCGTTCAGCTCTTTAGATCTAATTATAACATTCTTGGCCGGTGTAAAGAGGATATCCGATGTGAAATCAAGATAGCGGATATTTACTGTATTGCTCCTGGTAATACTGCTCTGAGCCATGGGGTCGAACAATTCTATACCGTAATATGTTTCAAATGCATCTATAGAAGAATAATCCTTATCGGAGACTATCGTATTGGACCACTTCCCATCAGCAAAAGTATTAAATACCTCTCCTTTAAAGTATATGTCTCCGTATACAGGATTACCGGGAGTAAATTCCAATACCTTGGAAGCATTTGAGATATTACTGTTATCATATGCCATTACTTCGGAGTAACCGAAATGGATGTTAAAGCCCTGTTTCTTTCCGGAACCTGAAAACTTAAGAGAGATATCATGCATTATCTCATTTATTTTATCCACCGCATTTTCATATAATCGTACGGCCCAGTCCCAGCTTATCGGGTTCTCTGACTTTGGAACTACCGCAAGAGTTAACGGTAGGATCAAAAGGAAAGGCATAAGGAACGTCATATAGCTTCGGGTCCGTTTGGCATCGCCCTGTTTCATACGATTCCTTATAAACTTGGTGATAAAGCATGCATTATAGAAGAAGGCAAAAGCCGGTGAATGTTCCTCCGGGTCTATCCCCTGCAGTAAAAGCACAACGTAATATGCTATGAAACCAACTGCTATGAGTAAGCTTACCACCGGGAATGCATCAGCGATGAGAAATACGATAAATGCCCCTGTCGTAATGATGAAGAGCTTAAGTATATTGCTGTTTAAAAGCAACTCCAGATCCTCACTGCTCATAAAGAAAGATACCGCGACAAATACCAGGACTACGGCAGGTATGAGATAAAACTTTATCTTATGATAAAGCACAAGAAAGGCGTTCAAAAACAGGCTTATAAGCAGGGTAAGCAGTACATTACCCTTGGTTATAAGCTCCGGATCCATAAAATCATATATTTCAAGAAAAAGGAGGAGTGCCAGTGCCGAGGTTAAGATAAAGCGGTATAAGGCATCCGTTAATTCTTCTTTTAATGACATTTTTGCTCCGTTTCTAAACTTATCAACTGTCAAACGATGTTAAAGCAGCATTCGACGAC
This sequence comes from Lachnospiraceae bacterium, assembly GCA_017620375.1. Lineage (GTDB taxonomy): Bacteria > Bacillota > Clostridia > Lachnospirales > Lachnospiraceae > RUG11977. The sequence goes on along the minus strand of JAFZQN010000121.1, from coordinate 2,554 downwards.
TTAAAGTATCTCAGTAAGGTCGTCCTCGGGATGCACGGTTATAACTTTGATATCCGGTATCGAGAGTATATTGTTAAGCTCGGGAGAGTAACTTACGTAATACACTATTACCTTGATCCCGAGATGTGAGAGTGCATAAAGACGTTTGTTCACTTCTGCGTCTATCGTGGTGATGATGACGAAAGCTATCATACAGTCGGAAAAAGCACCTATTTCCGTACTTATCCCGAGAGCCTGTGCAGTATCTTCATCCTCCCTGTATTTGATCGAGGCAAGCTTCGTCACTGTCCGGTCGATATCCTGGGGAGAAGAACATACATGTGAAACAGGTCCTGCCTGATCATAATAAATGGTGGTGGGTATTGAATATGCGGAAAAATAGTTGGCAAGAGCCAATGCGGTCTCCAGACATTTGTTTTCCAACGGGATAAATACATATTCATCCTTTGACATACGCTTTGTGTCCAAAAAGATCGAAATACCGCGCTTCTGCTCACCGTATGTAAGCCTGCTTTTTAAAGTGCCTGTTTTGGCGGTCAGCTTCCAGTGGATACCCTTTTGAGGGTCACCCGGTACGTATTCACGCACCGCAGCGTCATAATCCGTGTTAAGCTTGGTATTTTCACGGTGTGCGGTAACGGATATATCCGGAAAGCTTTTAGGCTGTTCTATCTTTACTATCCTGGGGAATATACGGACGCCCAGCGGCTCCGGCACCTTGTATGTCACCTTGAAAAGCCTGAAGAAATCAACGATCGTTATAGCTTTGATACCGGTATTGTATTCACCCTTGTACCGGCAGATGAGAGTGCCGTCATACCGCACACTTTCGCCGGGCAGAAGCTCGTAGTTGTTCATTGCTCCGGCCTCCAGTCCGTCTATATAAGAAAAGGTGGAATACATGCTTATACTGATACGGCAGAAGTTAAGAAGATATTCGTTTTTAAGCACGAAATAATACGGTACGGGCTCATATGCGGTGATGTGCTTGGAACCCAGCACCTGGTAGAGCTTAAAAAAGACATAAACTACAAGAAGATATATCAGTGATATGGGAGCTATCAGCAGCAGACCGAACAGCAGGGTATAAGTGACCGGGCCGCCCCGGAAGCTTGCAAGCACCAGGGCAGCCACGCACGTGATAAAATATATAAGTCTGTTCAGTTTGAGACTTTTGGTCATAGTAGTAGCTCCCTAAGATTCACCATAATCATTGTCAATTGCTCACCGGTACCTCGACCGACGCAATCATAGTCCTTAAGATCACCTCGGGATTCTCATGTGCCATCCTGGCTTCCACGGACAGAGGCATTCTGTGCAAAAGTACGGGGATATACAGCTGTTTGATATCATCCGGCTTTACGAAATCCCTGCCGTTCATAAGAGCCAAAGCCTGAGCGGCCCTTATAAGAGCCAGCATAGCTCTTGGACTTGCACCTGTCATGAAATGGGAGTCGTTTCTTGTGGCGGTAATGATATTGTGTACATATTCTATAATGTTTTCCTTGACAGTTACCTTTTTTACAAGTTCCTGTAAGGCTTCTATATCCTTTGCTTCACACACGCTCTCGAGCTTTTCGGTGGTCTTTTCTTTTAAGAACATATCGGCCAGCTTTATCTCATTTTCCTTATCCGGATATCCTAAGGAAAGCTTCATCATGAATCTGTCGAGTTGTGCCTCGGGCAGAGGGTATGTGCCGGCAAACTCTATAGGGTTCTGTGTGGCTATGACCATAAAGATACCCTCTAAAGGATGTGTGGTACCGTCCACGGTTACCTTTTTCTCCTGCATGGCTTCAAGCAATGCGGACTGAGTCTTGGGAGGGGTACGGTTGATCTCGTCGGCTAAGAATATATTGCTCATTACGGGACCCGGACGATAGTCAAAGGTCTTGGTAGACGTATTATATATGGTAAGTCCTGTGATATCGGAAGGCAGGGTATCGGGTGAAAATGATACACGTCCGAAGCTGCAGTTAACGGTATGTGCGAGAGAGAGCGCGAGTGTGGTCTTTCCTACTCCGGGCACATCCTCTAAAAGAAGGTGTCCTCCTGCGAGCAGACAACATATTACGCGGTCTACAGTGGTTTCGGTACCTGCAAAAGTAGTAAGTATATTCTGTTTTATCTTAGTTATAAGCTCTTGAGCATTTCCTTCCATGTCGGACTCCTTTATATATAGAAAAACATTTGTTATATATCAATTGTAGTATATTACCGTGAGACCGTCAAGAAAAATAACTGGTCATATAAATTTCTCATTTTCTGGTTGTTTTAATAATACCAAACATGTGATATTGTATGATACGATGTATAATGGAATACTGTGTGTTTAAGCCAAATGCAGTATTATTTATATAAAGAAACGGAGATATAACATGCGTATTACGGAAGATACAACTATCGGCGATCTTATAGACGAGATGCCCGAAGCAAAAGAAATACTTGCGGAAATGGGACTTCATTGCAGCAGCTGTCCGTCGGCGAGACGTGAGACATTAAAGCAGGCAGCGGAAGTTCATGATATGGATATAGACGATATGCTTGAGGACCT
>JAFZQN010000120.1 GCA_017620375.1 Lachnospiraceae bacterium | reverse complement strand
TGCCTCTACCGAACTTGCTGCATTTCTGGCTTCCTCTATCAGACTTCCCGTTACCGATACACTTACAGTATGATCCTGAGCCTTATCATTATATGTAGACATGGTAAGTTTAAGCATCTCACCCTTTTTACATACAAGTTCTATATCTACCGGATGTCTGAGTGTAGCCTTTATGTATTTATCTGATATTGTATCCAACAGGCTTTGATTCCTGGTCCTATATACATCCATGCCCTTAGCGGCCAAACGGTCCTTCATGGTAAGTACGTCAAATACATCTCCTGCTCTGTATTTAGAACCCGATGTAAACTCATATACCGGCTTGACTTCAGCCTGACTACCGCGTATCTCAAGTACATCACCGGGATTAATGGGATTCAGCACCTTGATAAAAGCTTTTCTTGAAGAAGTGCCGGATACTTCGCCCACCTTAACACCATAATGCCCGGGACGTTCCGTACTCATCATATCTTTCCCGTTATGTGAAAAAAGATAACCTGTATTAAAACCGCCGCGGTTATATACCTCCGACAAAGTGGATCTGTCATCAGCATCTATACCATATTCGCTTTTATTGTCATAATACCTGTCAATGGCTTTTCTGTATGCAGAAACCACTCCGGCCCCATACTCGCCGGACTTCATCCTGCCTTCTATCTTAAACGAATCGATACCTGCCTCAATTAACTCAGATATATGCTCTATAGTACACATATCCTTGGGTGACAGAAAATACCCTTTACTTTCTTCGTCTCCAATCTTAGCCTTATATAACTTTCTGCAAGGTTGAGCACACCTTCCTCTGTTGCCGCTTCTTCCGCCCGCCAGACTGCTGAGCAGACACTGTCCCGAGTAACAATAGCATAGTGCTCCGTGTATAAATACCTCCATCTCCAGATCGGTATCTTTACGCATAGTTTTAAGCTCATCGAGACTTAATTCTCTGGCCGGCACAAGTCTGGTAACCGCTGCTGGCTTCTTAAGCATGGAAGTAAGACCTTTTATTCCTTCGGCCATAGTAAGCGAACACTGCGTACTCAGATGTATATCAAGTCCCGGGAAATGCTCGCTGATAAAGTCCATAACTCCCAAATCCTGTACTATCACTGCATCAAGTCCGGCCTCATAAAACGGCTTAATATAGTCATACAGCTGTGTCTTTATCTCATCATCCTTAAGAAGCGTATTGACCGTAAGATACAGCTTTTTATTTCGTATATGGCAGAATCTGATCGCTTCTATTACTCCGTCCGTATCAGGATTATACGCATATGCTCTGGCACCGAAGCTTTTACCGCCCATATATACTGCATCCGCACCGGCAGATATTACAGCCTTCATATTTTCAAATGATCCCGCAGGTGCCAGAAGTTCGGGCTTTTTCTTAATGTTTTTATCGCTCATAATTAACACCATATTTATAAATCTATAACCACTGAAACAAATATCATTTTTCCGTCTCAGTATTTACATCAATGTACTGTAAGTATCTAATATTCAAAAAAAATAGCGAACCAATACTTCTCATTGATCCGCTATTAAAACTCTCAATTATCTGAAGCTTTCCTGTTCTTTCTTTCAGATGAAAGCTCTGTCTCAAGCTTGATATTCTTCTTCTGTTCCTCGATATTCAAAGCTTTCTGCTTCTCTATCTCGTTCTGTGCTATCTCTAACTTGGACTGAAGACTCATGATCTCATGCTTCATAGAATATATCTCGTTACTCTTGGACTCACTGTCTGCTTCAGATTCCTCATATTTATTTTTCATCTTGAAGTACTCATCCACAAGGTTAATCTCAAGGAATATGGCTCTCATCTCACTGTCGAGATTTTTATATATATCCTGCTTCTTGATCTCGGCAAACTTATTGTTCAAAAAGCCTGCTATCCTTTGAAGATACTCTTCATTCTCAAATCCGGAAAGTCTGTATCTTTTATTCTTGATTATAACCTCAGTGTCGTTTTTCCTTCCCATGCTCAAAAGCCTCCGGTCAAATTTTCAACATCTAAAATATATAATATGATTTTTTATGCATTTTGTCAACTTTTAATCATTTTTTTACTTAAACTAATAATTGGCACTAATAATCGGCTTTGCCTTTTATACAATCGGCCCTAAGTACAGTTACAGCTTCTTCGATTTCAAAATAATCATCTAAATTACTGCTTAATCCTGATGCCAACCATGCTCTATGAAAACTTATCTCTTCAACATTACTGTAAAAACAATATGTAGTTATGGCTCTTGAGTTTGGTATACGACCGGAAACCGTAATTGTATATTTATATGTATAATCACCTAGCTTAAAGGGTCCATCAACTCTTTCATATGAATCTGAATTCTTTAATTTATTAAAACTAAATGATATATTATAGTCTTCACATATTTTATCAAAATACGTTTTCAGTATATCCATGATAGTGTCAAGTAAATTATATAATTCACTAAAAAACTATTGACTATATGCCTATTTAAAAGTATTATGATATGGTATAAATCGACAATAACAGTACAATACCCTTGATCAGGAGGACATATAGATGAAACTCTGGGGAGGCCGTTT
>JAFZQN010000119.1 GCA_017620375.1 Lachnospiraceae bacterium | reverse complement strand
TGGAAAAGGCTATCGATATCCGATGGCAGGGCATCTAAGAAAACTGGATAACTGTTCAGGGATCACACGCAGGACACTTCTCGGTATAATAGGGGTATAAACTTACTAAAGAAAAAATGCCAACGTTTACTTGACAGTAACAAGAGCCTAAAGGAAGTTGACATTTCCGTTAACTTTGGCTAAAATTGGTTATAATCTTGATATATGGAGGTACATGCGTATGAAAAATCAAAACATGATCTGCAGGGTGGTCGGAGCGATAATGGTCCTGGTCGGAGCAATATTGTTCGCACTTTCTATTAAGGTTAATTCCTTTGGTTTCAGATTTGTCAGATGGGGAGAGGTAAACCTTGGCGCAGTACTTATAGTACTCCTTGTATTTGAGGTTGTAGCCTATGTAGCTTTGTACAATATCCAGCCGTGGATGAAGATACTTAAAGTATCAATGCTTGGTACGGCTGTGGTATTCGGTATTGTATTCATTGTATCTCTTAAGTTCTACTTCGAGAGAATGAACCTGCTTCAGTTCCTGATCTATCTCGGACTCATCGGTATCGGGGCAGGCTTACTGATACGAGGCAGAATGGGTGAAAGAAAAAAAGATACTGAAAAGGATTCGGACGACTAAACGATTAAGATTTTTAATCCCGGTAACGGTATTGACGTTACCGGGATTTTTTTATGAAAAATACCATATAGTAGAGTGTAAAGAATAAAAACAATTAAAAGTGGAAAAATCACAAAAATTCTATTAAAAATAAAATAACAGTAGAATATAACTATGGCGCACAACTAAAAATTGTGTTATACTGCAGTTAAATCAAAAGAAAGATGAATTCGAATTCCACAACAACCGGTAAATCACATAAAAGAACGGAGGTAAAACATGGCTAAAGAAACTACAGTATTTGCTTCAAATCTTCAGGCATTAAGAAAACAAAAGGGGGTAACACAGGAACAGCTGGCTTCGTTTTTAGGAGTCAGCCCCCAGGCGGTATCCAAGTGGGAGAACGGAAGCTACCCGGAAGGTGACCTTCTCCCTAAGATATCGGAATACTTTGAGGTTTCGATATCTTATCTGTACGGTCAGGAGACGGAGAAGAAGAGCTTCGAGCAGATGGTACTGGATGAATTGTATTCGCTCCATGAGAAAGAGAATGAAAAAAGCGCAAGCTCACATGAAGAATACTTTGAAAAACTGCTTGATATCGCCTGGACGGGTCAGATAGCCTGCTGGAAGAATAACAAGTATTATTACAAAAAAGTTGTTCCCGAAGAAGGGGTACGTACTGCTTCGGTTATATCGGACAATGCAGGTTTTGGATATTTCAACCTTAATCTGGAAAAGCAGTACTATGCTCTTGTAAAGGAACCTGAGGACGGTTTTTCAAGCCACCTGAAACTGTCGGAAAACTTAAGAAGCTTTTTCAGAGGACTCGGAGAACCCGGAGTTCTTGAGATATTATTCTTCCTTATGAGTTTAAAAACGTTTGAAGCGGTATCTGTTTCAACTTTATCGGAGATCATAGGAATGGATGTCGACAAAATACAGAATATAATGGATAAGTTGACAGCAGGAGATAAAGGCGGCAGGGTAATACAGTGTGTTAATGTTGTAAAGAGTGATGACACAGAGACGGCATATTCTATAGAACCAAGCGGTATAGTTCCTTTTATAGTGTTGCTGTTAAGTATGGACAGCCTTATAAATCCTCCGTACGGTTATACGATGCAGGTAGGAAACAGGGATAAAGCCTGGTTTGACCGTGAGAAAGTAATTAAGATGATAAAAGAGGTTAGAAATGGCAGAGTATAAAGAAAGCAAAGATAATCCGCTCCATAAAGAATTTGGTTTATGGAGCAATACTAAATACGTACTTGGGAAAGCAAAGAAATACTGTCCGTCAGCACTGGGACTGGCGGCCGTAGGTATGGTAGCTTCATCCATGCTCCAGTATTTTTGGGGAGTATTTGGAAAGTACGTACTTGATATAATAGAAAACGTGGTTGATGATGACGTAAAAAGACACAACCTTATTGTGTTTTTGCTGGTAGCGGGAAGTATAACCACTGTTCTTATATTAAGCAATACGGTATCGGGTTCGCTTACATGGTATAAATACATCGATATCCGTATGCGCGTGATCAGTGAAAGAGTAAGCCGTGTGCTGAGTCTTAACTACGAGATACTTGAAAGGCCGGACGTACTGGATATGCATGAACGTGCACTGGAGTCGTGTAATGATAATCAAAACGGCTTTGAAGGTATGCTGCATATCATACCCGAATTGGGACAAAACCTGCTCACAGTCATAGTAACCTTTGTAGCTGTTACGGTACTTGACTATAGACTTATAATCTGTCTGGTGTTTTTAGCTATCATCCAGTTTTTGTATTACAGAAGGATAGTAAAAAAAGACAAAGAGGAAGTCTGGGACCAGCTCTCTCCGATATGGCGTAAGATCGGCTATATGTCAAGAGTTACACAGGATTTTGAATACGCCAAAGATATCCGTTTATTTGGACTTGGCAAGTATCTGGTAAAAAAGCAGAAAAAGATATTCAGTGAAAAAGAAGAAAAAATGGACAAACATTACAATATGTGGTCCGGACATGCTTATTTTGCGTCATTAATTACCATGATCACCAAAGGACTGGTATATGCGGTACTCTTTTATGCGGTTATAAAGAAGGATCTTACCATAGGAAACTTTACGATGTTCCTTGCATTATCCACCGCATTTTCACAGAGCCTTCCCTTTTTACTTTTGAGATTCGGCGATTATAAGAAATGTTCGTTAAGAGTTGATGATCTGAGAACATTTATGGAGCTGGATATAATCAAAAAAGAAGATACGATCCCGCTTCCCAAGGCAGATGCTTATGTAATCGAGTTTAAAGATGTAAGTTACAAATATCTTAAGGCTGAAAAGTATGCGTTAAGGCACTTGAATCTTAAGATAAATGCAGGCGAAAGACTGGCAGTGGTAGGACTTAACGGTGCCGGTAAGACGACTATGATCAAGCTGCTCCTTCGTCTTTACGATCCTACAGAGGGTGTGATCACATTAAACGGTGTGGATATAAAGAAATATGACCGTGAGGAGTATTACAAGCTTTTTGCACCTGTATTCCAGGATGTGGAGACCTTTGCATTCCCCATAGCAGAAAATGTTTCCATGAAAACAGGCGCTGATACCGATAAGGACAGAGTCGTAAAGGCACTTGATGAGGCCGGACTTAAAGAAAAGATTGAAGGCCTTAAAAAAGGTATCGATACTTACATTACCAATATAGTGGAAGATGACGGAATAGATCTGTCAGGCGGTGAGAAGCAGAAGCTTGCACTGGCAAGGGCTCTGTATAAGGACGCCGATGTCGTGGTGCTTGATGAGCCTACCTCGGCCCTTGATGCTATAGCAGAACAGCAGCTGTATGAACGCTTTGACCGTATGATCGGAAAGAAGTCGGCGGTATATATCTCTCACAGACTGGCTTCTACAAGATTCTGTGACAATATAGCGATGTTCAAGGACGGCGAGATGATCGAATACGGTTCATTTGATGAACTTATGTCTAAGAACGGGGAATACGCCAATATGTTCAATATCCAGGCGAAGTATTACAATGAGGATGAGACACCTCAAAAAGGAGCTTAAAAATGTCGAAAAAAGATAAAAAAGAATTATCTTCAAAAGATAAAGTTTTTCCGGTTATCAAGCTGTTATTTTCAGTGACGGCAAAAAAGTTTCCGCTGTTCTTTCCGCTTGAAACCTTAAAGACGATCATTACTGCAGTGTCGGCCCTGCTGCCGGTTATAGTTTCGCCTATGATCATAGACGAACTGATCACCGATAGAGAAGTAAAAACACTGGTTATCCTGGCAGCGGTTCTGATAGGAGGAGAGTTTATCCTTTCTGTTACCTTAGAAAGGATCAATAACCAACTGATGAAATACCAGCAGAGGCTTGACAACCATTTCAGTGTACTTACCGGTCTTCATTCCATGGAACTTGACTTTCAGCTGACTGAAGACAAGGAAGCACTGGATCAGGTGGAAAAGGCCAGGACAGGTATGGATTGGTACTCAGGCGGGGCGTATGGTATTGCTGAGCAGTTATTCGGTGGAATATCCAACCTGCTGCGTGTTTTCGGACTCGTTACCATTATAAGTCTTAATGCACCGCTGCTTTTACTGATTATACTTGCATATGTGATCATTATGGGATTTGTTTCAGCAAAAAATAACAAGATCGGTTTGGAAGTATATAAGAAGCTTGCAAAGATAAACCGACTTTTCGGGTATTATGGATGGAACATAGTAGATTTCAGATACGGTAAAGACATAAGACTGTATGATGCAAGGAAAATGATGGTTGACTGCTGGGATAGGAACTCCGATGCAAGTAACGCTCATTGGAAGTGGCAGGCCGAGACAAGCATGAAATATAATCTTATCGGTAATGCTGCCAATATCATAAGGATGATGGTATCATACCTGTACGCCGGTTTTCTTGCGATAAAAGGAGCAATCTCAATAGGCGTACTTGTACAGATGATAGAAGCAGCCGATGGGTTAAACAACACCTTGGGCGGATTGGTATATAACAGCCAGGAAATACTTAAGCGCTGCAATTATGCATATGAATTTGTCCTTTTCATGGAGTATCCGGAAGCCTTGGAAAAGGGTGAAAAACCTGTGGATAAGGAGATCCGTGAGATAGAGTTTAAGAACGTATCCTTTAAGTATCCGGGTACCGATAAGCTTATCCTTGATAATATCAGTATAAAGATCAATGCCCATGAGCATCTGTCGATAGTAGGCCTTAACGGTGCGGGAAAGACAACGTTTATAAAACTTCTCTGCAGACTGTACGATCCCACATCAGGAGAGATCCTTGTAAACGGAGTCAATATCAAGGAATACGACTATCAGCAGTATATGACGCTTTTTGCACCGGTATTCCAGGATTTCAGGCTCTTCGCATTCCCTATAGAAGAAAACATCATGCTTACGGATGGGGAAGATGAACAGTATAGTGAAGAAGACAGCCTGAAAGCGGATAAGATAATCGAGCTTGTAAATCTTAAGGAAATGATGGATAAGCTCGAAAAAGGAAAAAAAACCATTATGTTCAAGTATTTTGATGAGAGCGGTATCGAGCCTTCGGGCGGCGAGCAGCAAAAGATAGCTATAGCAAGAGCTCTGTACAAAGAGTCACCCGTAGTGATATTAGATGAGCCTACAGCGGCACTGGATCCCATTGCCGAGTACGAGATTTATCGCCAGTTCCATACACTTGTCGGCGATAAGACAGCTTTTTATATTTCACACAGGCTTTCAAGCTGCAGGTTCTGTGATAATATAGCGGTATTCTCGGACGGCAGGATAGCCGAATACGGCAACCATGATGCCCTTATAAAGATAGTGGGCGGCATTTATGCCAAGATGTTTGAGGCTCAGGCCCAGTATTACAGGTAATAAAATAGTAATTGACAAAAACATACAGCCATGATAGGATAAAAATGTAAAATTTGTAAAGGAATAGGTGTGGAAATGCTGGTACTGCGAATCAGATAATTTGTTTTAGGATGAATACAAAAGAGCCTGTTAATAGACAGGTTTCTTTTGGTGTACACTAAAACAATATTCGCAGACAGTATTTCCTTATATTTTTTATAGGGCTTTTTTGCGAATCTGTTTTGTGTACATTTGGATACAAAACAGATTTTTTATTTGGTAATGAAAGGAAAAAAATGGATAAGGATAAGAAATATACAATTTTACAAAACCTGTCCTACTGCTTAAAGGAGACCGAAAAAGGCTGTCCCAAGCTCCTCATATTTTGTGCCGGCATCATACTTGTCAACTGCGCGGTACCCGTCATCACAGCATTTTTACCGAAGGTGATAATAGAGGAGATAACTATAGAGTCAGGTTTAAAGAGGTTACTGTTTATCACCGGAGGTCTGGCCTTGGCACTTGCTTTGTTCCAGACCGTACAGAAATATCTTGAACGCATGATATATTGGAATAAGTTCAAGATGAATGTGCACTTCTTAAGAAAGATATCAAAGAAGGGCCTTACGACCGATTATAAGAATCAGGAAGATGAGCATTTTAGAGAGTTGCAGAGCGAGAGCTTTGCCAGCTGCAACGGTAATTTTTCATATTTCCTGCAGACCTATGATGCTGTTGTAATGTTCTTTTCAAACATGCTCGGATTCATAGCTTTTGCAGGTATACTGTTTACGGTCAATATCTGGATCATATTGTTTCTGGTAGCTACCACCACGGTCAGTTTCCTTCTTAACCGTAAGGTATTAAAATGGGTTGATACCAATATGGATGAGAAGAACGGTTATGAGCACGGTATGCAGTATATAATAGGCGTTTCAAACGATGTGCAGGCGGCAAAGGATATACGTCTCTACAATATGCCGGTATGGCTTGACAAGCTTTATGAAAAGTACATGTCCGGCTTTAAGGGCTGGTACAGAAGATATACCGCAAAGCTGTTTGGAGTGTCCGCAGTGGACAGCGGAATGTCTTTTATAAGAGAAGGCGCTGTATACGCTTACCTGTTGTACCTTGTTTTTAAGGGGAATATCACGGTAGCTGAGTTCGTGCTCTACTTTAACGTGGTGGCAGGATTTTCGACATGGCTCGGAAGTCTGCTCGGACAGATTAATAACCTCAACAGGCTGAGTATAGCGATGAACCGTTTCAGATCCTACCTTGAGTACCCGGAAGAGTATAAAAGAGAAGGCGGAGCGGAGATTAAGGATACAGAGAAACCCGGCAGGATAGAACTGAAAAAAGTGTGCTTCAAGTATTCCGAGGACGGAGAAAATATAATAAAGGACTTCAACCTTGCGATAGAACCGGGTGAGCATCTGGCAGTGGTAGGTCTTAACGGAGCCGGTAAGACGACTATGGTAAAACTGCTTATGGGGCTTACCGAACCTACAGAGGGTACGGTATTATATGACGGCATAGATATAAGAGAATATAACCGTGATAAGTATTATGAGCTTTTCGGTGCCGTTCTCCAGGATCACTCACTCCTGCCCGTGACCATAGCCGAGATAGTATCGGAACAGCCGGATGATATAGACGAAGAGAGAGTACGGCAGTGCTTAAAAACTGCGGGATTATCGGAAAAGATCACATCACTTCCCGAAGGGATCAAGAGTAAGTTCGATAAGACTTTCTGGGATGACGGTGTAAACTTCTCGGGCGGAGAGATACAAAAACTTCTTCTTGCAAGAGCTTTGTACAGACAGTCACCTGTAGTGGTGCTCGACGAGCCGACGGCGGCACTTGATCCGGTGTCTGAGAATCATCTTTATGAGACCTATGATGAAATGATGAAGGGAAAATCTACCATATTCATTTCACACCGTCTGGCATCTACCAGATTCTGTACCCGTATAATCCTGATAGAAGCCGGAAGGATCATAGAAGAAGGTACCCATGACGAGCTGCTTAAAAGTAAAGGCAGATATTATGAGCTTTATGAGACTCAGGCCAAGTATTACAGGGATAATGAAGAAGGGGAGGTGAGCGGTGATGAGATTTAAGAAGCGTATAGAGAATACAAAACGCGGATACAGGATACTGGCAAAATACTGTCCGGGACTGATCAGGGCGAAAGTACTTCATAGCATAGCTAAGACCATCGCTCCCTTTGTGACCATATGGTTTTCCGCAAGGATCATAAACGAGATAACTAATGACAGGAATGTGGACAGACTGATATTATATGTGCTTCTCACCATAGGCATCAACTTTATCCTTTCGATGATCAAAAATTCCATGGAGAAAAAGGTAAACGATAAAGAGTCCGGAATGTGGAATTATTTCTCCAAGGTGTTTTCCGATAAGCAGATGGAGATGGACTTTGTCGATCTGGAAGATCCTGATATAAGAAAACAGAAGCAGAAGGCAGAAGAAAACCTCTTTATGTTCGGAAACGGACTTGGACAGCTGGTATGGGATACTTCCGGTCTGGTGGAAGTATTTATAGGTATAGCAGCTTCTATAGCTCTTACGGTATCGTTTTTTACATCGAAGTCCGGTAATGCATTGGTGGATTCACCGGTATGGATAGGTGTGCTTCTTATAGTGGTTATTCTTTCGGGATTCATTACCTCGAAGCTTAAAGCAAAGGAACAGGAGATCTTTGAAAAGTGGACCGACAGCAATGTATGGTTTAACAGGGCATTTATGTTCTACGGACACGAACTGTATGCTGAACCTGCGAGGGCAAAGGATGTAAGGATATATCGTCAGGACAGATTTGCCTTGAGGGAGATGCAGAAGCTGCAGGATAACAATGAGAAGGACAATGTGTATCTAAGAAGTATGAGTTCATGCCAGAGCAGGCTGGTCCTGTTCAGAGGTATATGTACGTGCTTATGTTATCTGATGGTGGTAGCCAAGGCGGGACTCGGAGCTTTTGCGGTAGGCAGTATAGTCCAGTATGTCGGAGCCTTGATAAAGATGGTTGAAAGCTTCGGTGAGCTGTCGGATGTTATCTCGGAGAACAAGATATATACCGGGCATCTGGAGCATCTGTATGAGTACCTTGACCTTCCTCACAGGAAGAGTACAGGAAATGTACATATAGATGAAAAGATATTTACGGACGGCTGTGAGATAGAGTATAAGAATGTGTCATTCAAGTACCCCAACAGTGACACCTATGTATTAAAGAACATAAATACCAAGCTTAATATCGGAAGAAAACAGGCATTTGTAGGTGCGAACGGAGCGGGTAAGACCACTTTTGTTAAGCTGTTGTGCAGGCTTTACGATCCGACGGAAGGACAGATACTTCTTAACGGGAAGGATATCAGGGAGTACGATTATAATGAGTACCTGAAGGTATTTTCATTCGTATTTCAGGATTTTAAGCTTCTGGCATTTCCTTTGGGACAGAATATAGCAGCCGATACTAAGGTGGATATCGAAAAAGCAGAGGAATGCATTAAAAAAACCACTCTTTCTGAGAGATTTACAAGCTTACCGAACGGTTTTGATACATATCTGTATAAGGATGTGTCTGAAAAGGGGGTACAGATATCGGGCGGAGAGGCACAAAAAATTGCTCTGGCCAGAGCCCTGTACAAGGATTCACCTGTTATAGTGCTTGATGAGCCCACAGCCGCACTCGATCCTATAGCAGAGGAAGAGATATACAGCAACTTTAATAATATAACGGAGGATAAAACCGCCATATATATAAGCCACAGGTTATCATCATGCAGGTTCTGCGATGAGATCACTGTGTTTGATAACGGAGAGATAGTACAGAAGGGTACGCATGACAGTCTTGTAAAGGATGAAGACGGAAAGTATGCGCAGCTTTGGAATGCACAGGCAAAATATTACCGGACCGCATAACGCGGCCCGGCGGCCTTTAACTTATTTTCTTCTGAAAAGTCCTCTTACCGGACGTATTGCATGTTTGGGACACATTTCCTGGCAGCAGTAGCAGCGGATACATTTTTTATAATCATAAACGGGAGGAGAAGTCTTCCCGTTTTTAAATTCCACAGCTTTACCGGGGACGGGACAATGGTCGACGCAGATACCGCATTTGACACACTTGTCTTTATCGATGGCAGGTCTTCTGGCAATCCTGGTCATGAAGCCGGAGTATTTCATAAGAAAAGTGTTTTTAGGCTTTTCTCTTCCGACATCAAAAGCACCGTTTCCGTAAGTTTTAAAGAGTTCATCTTTGGTGATATGGCGCCCACCTAATATAATGTCTATCTCTTCCTCTATGTCGGTACCTATACCCATCCTGCAGCCCTGTGAATTGGTGGGGACTGCTTCCGGATCGAGGTTGATGAGATAGCAGTATACGGTGTCCAGTGCTACGGGATCTGTGGAAACCAGAAGCACGTTCATGGGAGTGGGGGTACCGGCTCCGGGACCGTTACCTTCCATAGCTATGATACCGTCCATGATATGGAGCCTCGGATGTGTACATCTGTGAATATCAGCCAGCATTCTGGCAAATACGGTATCATTTGGGAACTTTACGTGTCCTGCGGCTTTCTTTAAACCGCAAATAAATCCGTATACGTTCTTTACGGCACCCGTGATACGTTCTAAGGCATGTGTCTTCATCTTACATACATTGATGATGGCATCACTTTCCACCACTTCCTTGCAGAAGTCAAACTCCTTACAGGTCATGCCTTCGGGAAAGTCGATATGGACACTTTCCGACATAGGAGTAAGTTTTGCTCCGTACATGGTCTCGTCATTTAAACCGAGCAGTTTCATGGCACCTTCACAGCTGCCGTGTCCCGGGGAATCTCCTGTTTTTACGTTATTGCAGCCGGCCTCGCTTAATAGCCTGAATACTGCACGGAGTACCGAAGGATGCGTGGTGACTGCTTTTTCGGGGACTGCAGCACTTAAGAGATTGGGCTTTACAAGTATTTTTTCTTCGGGCTTTACAATTGCTTTAAAGCCTCCAAGTTCATCAAGTCCGCTTTTAAGGCCTAAATATACTTTTTCTTCATCATAACTGTCACACGGTATTACTACCACAGTGGATTTTTTCCGGCTCATATGCTGTCCTTTTTTCCTGATATATGGTCGTTTGATTACATTTATGATTATATATGTTTTTTCGTAAAAATCAATGTAGTATACAATAAAAAGGTGTTGCATAAGAAATTGAAATAGGGTAAAATTATAGAGTATGTAAAAATGTATGGGTTATAGGGGGATATATGAAAAAATTCAGAGTAGATCTATGGAAAGATTCAGAGTATACATATGCGGCAGCATATGGTTTCATGCCTAATATCATGGCCTTTCTCCATGACGAAGATAATGAAAAGAGAAGATGTATGATCGTAGCTCCGGGAGGCGGGTACTGTATGTGTGCTCCTCACGAGGGTGAGCTTGTAGGTATGGATTTTTACAAGAGAGGTTTTAATATATTTGTTCTTACATATACTACGGATATCACCATGTCGATCCCGTTAAAGGATCAGCCGGTAAAGGATATCGCAAGAGCGGTAAGAGTAGTCAGAAAGAATGCAGAAGAATACAATATCGATCCGGCCAAGCTTGCCATATGCGGTTTCTCGGCAGCAGGGCATCTGTGTGCCACACTGGCAACACATTTTGATGATATAAAGGATGACGATCCCGCATATGCGGATATATCCTGCAGACCTGACGCTGTTATCCTCGGATATCCCGTTATCACTTCAGGTGAGTATACACATATCTATTCGATCCAGGCTTTGCTCGGAACCAATCCTTCTCAGGAAGAACTTGATTACTATTCGGCAGAGAAAAATGTTACGGAGAACACTCCTCCCTGCTTTATCTGGCAGACTTTGGGTGACAGTCTTGTACCTGTTGAGAACAGCTATCTGTTCGCAAATGCCTTAAGGGAAAAGAAGGTTGGATATGCTCAATATGTATTCCCGTTCGGAGATCACGGACTTTCCGTAGCCAGTCCCGAGCAGTTCTTCGGATGGCACGGCGGAGAGTATTCAACAGAACAGCTTAATAAAGTGCTCGAGCATGTAAAGAACAATACACTTATAAATGTATCAGAACAGCGTAGGGCTGAGCTGATGGACCAGTTCTTCGGAGAGAAGAAAGCTCCTGAGCCTCCCAAGCACGATGAAGGAGGAGAGGGACCGAAAATGCCGCAGGGAAATCCTTTTGCAGATGTAAGCCTGTGGCCTGAACTTGCATACATATGGATGTCAAGGATCATTTAACAAAGGAGTACTATAGGATAAATGTCGGACAATGGTAAAAAGACACCTAACAGAGGTAGCCGGAGTCAGAACGGTAAAAAGAACCAGCCTGTGACAAAAAGCGCTGCAAAGAGTACGGGTAATTCCGCAAAGAGCGGAAACTCCGGAAAAAAGCCCGCACTTCTTGCACAGAATATGAACGGCAGAAGAAATGTGGGAACCAGGAGCCAGAAGCAGGCACCTGTGAGCGAGCTGGAAGAAAAAGGATATATATCAAGAAAGAAGCCCGAAGCACCAAGGGACAGAAATGCAGAAGCAAAGAAAGATGATATCATCATAATTGTCGTTTCTCTTGTCTGCATACTCATGGTATTAAGCTATGTGGGTATCTGCGGTATAGTCGGTACAGGCATAAACGCACTTGTATTCGGTCTGTTTGGAAGACTCGGATATATACTTCCTTTTATCATCTGGATACTTACACTGTTTATCATAGCCAATAAGGATAACGGGGTAAGTCCCGTAGGTATCGTTTATGCAGTTCTTCTGAGTGCAGTGCTGGGTGCGCTCATCCAGCTTGCTGCAGGCGGATTTAATGAAGAGATAGGCCTGTTTGATTATTTCACCAATTCAAGTCTTAATTATGAAGGGGAGCAGGCTACATACGGCGGACTTTTAGGCGGTATGTTTGTTAAGCTTTTATGCCCGCTCGTCGGAAAAGTTGCAACAGTACTTGTACTTATCGCTCTGCTTTTGATATTGTTTGTCCTTATGACCGGAAAACCGTTCGTTATGGCAGTTTTCAAAAAGATCAGCAGAAGGATCGATGATTACAGGAAGAGAAGAAGCATAGAAAAGTCCGAACAGGGCTTTTATGAGGATGAAGAAGATACGCAGGATGAGCTGTACAGTCATCCCAAGGTAAGATACGGAGTAAGACGTCTTCCCAGACAGCGAATGGGTACCATGAATGTCGAGTTCGGAAAGAAGGGGGAAGA
Source organism: Lachnospiraceae bacterium (assembly GCA_017620375.1). Taxonomy (GTDB): domain Bacteria; phylum Bacillota; class Clostridia; order Lachnospirales; family Lachnospiraceae; genus RUG11977. Next base: position 26,836 of record JAFZQN010000119.1, on the reverse strand, counting down.
CGGTAAAAAGGCTGCTTCGCAAGGGAGAAAACCCGAACAGGATAAAAACAAGAAGAATGAAATTAAGACCGAGGATACAAAACAGGTATCCGACGTTATCGAAAGCAGCAAACGTAAAGGTGCGGACAGCCTGTATATTCCGGGTGTAGGCAATGTAAGACTCGGAAAGGATGCTTCCGAAGAGATCAGGGAAGAGGATTATACCGATGCTGACTTTGCGGAAGTAGGAGAAAATAATACAGACTTTTCCGATATCGAGGATGGATACAAGAAGGAAACTACAAGAAAACGCGATCCTTTTGAGGACAGCAGTAAGGTTACATCGATCGGCATAAAGAAACTGCATTCCGGAAGTACGGGAGCTATGGGTGAAGATCCTTCAAGGATCGTGGATATAACAGCTCCGAAGATAAATGATTTCGACAGCTTTACGGATGATTTCAGAGTGGATCTGTCGGAAGATGATGACCTGACGGATGATGTCAAAGATCCTTTCGAGGACAGAAGAATAACAGATATAAGTGACAGAGTCCGACATACGGAAGAAGAGACCGAAAAGAGGACTGCGGTAGATAAAAAGACGGCCGAAAGTGTTGATCAGGTCATCAGGGAATACAATGAAAAGCATAAGGATGCCCCTGACGATGATAAGCAGGAAAGCTTTAAGGAAAAGAACATTCCGGTGGCCGGTGCAGCTATGTTTACCGACATGACGAAGGAAGCAGCAAAGCCTCAGGCACCCGTTATGCCGGAATACAAATTCCCTTCAGTTAAGCTTCTTAATAAAAGTAAGAATCAATCGAACAATAATTCTTCAAAGAGGATTGAACTGGAGAATACCATCAATAAGCTTCAGTCCACATTTGAAAGCTTCGGTGTAGGAGTAAAGGTTACCGATGCAAGTGTAGGCCCTACAGTCACAAGATATGAACTGTTACCCGATCAGGGCGTAAAGGTTAAGACCATCACCGCATTAAGTGATGATATAAAGCTTGCACTGGCAGCTCCCGAGATAAGAATAGAAGCTCCCATACCGGGCAAAGCAGCTGTCGGTATAGAAGTGCCCAATAAAGAAAGTGCAGCCGTACTGTTCGGAGATCTTATCGATTCCGATGAATTCAGGAACAGTAAGACAAATCTTGCTTTTACCGTAGGTAAGGATATCGGCGGAAAATCCATTATATCGGATATAGGTGATATGCCCCATGCTCTGATAGCAGGTGCTACCGGTTCGGGTAAATCGGTATGTATTAATTCACTTATCATGAGTATCCTGTATAAGGCAAAGCCTACCGATGTCAAGATGATCATGATCGACCCCAAACGAGTTGAGCTGGTCGGATATAACGGCATACCTCACCTGATAGTTCCCGTAGTTACAGATGTTAAGAAGGCCGCCGGAGCTTTGGCCTGGGCTGTAGCTGAGATGGACAACAGATACAAGCTTTTTGCCGATGCCGGAGTAAGAGATCTTGCGGCATACAACAGTCATATGGTTGAAAAGTGGATGGAGGAGAGCAATGAAGGCGAGTGCCCTGATAAGCTTCCTCAGATCGTTATCATCGTAGACGAGCTTAACGACCTTATGATGACTGCAAATTCAAAAGATATCGAGTCGGATATAGCACGTCTGACACAGCTCGCACGTGCCTGCGGCATACATGTTATCCTTGCTACACAGCGTCCGAGCGTAAATGTCATAACCGGTACCATTAAGGCAAATATCCCTACCAGGATAGCTTTCTCAGTATCATCCATAGTGGATTCACGTACCATCCTCGATCAGGCAGGTGCGGAAAAGCTTTTGGGAAAGGGCGATATGCTCTACTATCCGAGAGGATATGCAAAACCTGTACGTCTCCAGGGCGTATATGTATCCGATAAAGAGGTTAATGATGTTGTGGACTTCATCAAGAAGCAGTATAAAGAGATGAAGTACAATGACATAGTAAGCCAGCATATTGAAGCGAAAGCAGCGGGAGCATCTCAGTCCAAGGATGACGGAGCACAGCAGGATCAGGATGCAAATGATGAGTTCTTCGAGGATGCAGCAAGACTTATTATAAAGAAGCAAAAGGCATCCGTTGGTATGCTGCAGCGTGAGTTCAGGATAGGCTTTAATCGTGCGGCCAGGATCATGGACAGTCTGGCAGAGGACGGAGTGGTAGGTCCCGAGGAAGGTACCAAACCCAGAAAGATACTTATGAGTCTTGAAGAATTTGAAGCATATCTTGCTCAGAAAGGTTGATCGGAGATATCGAAAATATTTTTTGAAAAATATGTTGACAAACGAACATTAGTTTGCTATTATTTATTTCGTAAGATTCAGTGTAAAAGTGTGTGTAAAAAAAGTGTGTGAACAAAAGAAAGGGGAGCCGTGTATACGGCATCTGATTTATGGCTAAAGAAAAAGAGAGCAAAACTATCGCAGCAGATGACAACAGACAGAGAGCATTGGAGTCTGCACTGGCACAGATCGAAAAGAACTTTGGTAAGGGTTCTGTTATGAAGCTCGGAGACAAGAGCGCGCATATGAATATCGAGACGGTATCTACCGGATGTCTCAGTCTTGACCTTGCGTTGGGTCTCGGCGGAGTACCCAAGGGCAGGATCATCGAGATCTACGGACCTGAGTCAAGCGGTAAGACCACAGTAGCACTTCATATGGTAGCTGAGGTTCAGAAGAGAAACGGTATCGCAGGATTTATCGATGCAGAGCATGCACTTGATCCCGCATACGCTAAGAATATCGGTGTAGACATTGATAATTTATATATTTCCCAGCCCGATAACGGTGAGCAGGCTCTTGAGATAGCTGAGACCATGGTAAGATCCGGCGCTATCGATATCATCATCATTGACTCGGTAGCAGCACTTGTTCCCAAGGCCGAGATAGAAGGCGATATGGGTGATTCCCATGTCGGACTTCAGGCAAGACTTATGTCACAGGCTTTAAGAAAGCTTACAGGCGTTGTCAGCAGGACCAACTGTATAGTTGTATTTATCAACCAGCTCCGTGAGAAGGTCGGTGTTATGTTCGGTAACCCCGAGACCACCACTGGCGGCCGTGCATTAAAGTTCTATTCATCCGTAAGAATGGATGTCCGCAGGATCGACAGCATCAAGAGTGCGGGTGAAGTTATAGGTAACAGGACCAGAGTAAAGGTAGTTAAGAACAAGATTGCACCTCCCTTCAAGGAGGCTGAGTTTGATATCATCTACGGTAAGGGTATTTCAAAGATCGGTGACATCATCGACCTTGCTGCAAATGATAACATCATAGTTAAGAGCGGCTCATGGTTCTCATATAACGGTGAAAAGATAGGACAGGGCAGGGACAATACCAAGCAGTTCCTTATGGAGCATCCCGAGATAGCCGATGAGATCGAGAAGAAGGTACGTGATAAGTACGTGATCAAGCCCGAAGACATACAGGAAGAGCCCGATGAGGAGCTTCCCGAGGATCTTGAGGATTAAGAAGTATTTTTTACAGTGAAATATAAGGGTGGGTATAGAGTCTGTTTTTACCAGACCATGTACCTGCCCTTCAAGTTTATTTAAATAGGTTAGAAAAATACAGGAGGATACAATTGGAGATAACATTAGGAAACACTAATACGAAAAAGACTCCCGTATACGCTGACGGAGAGCTTTTAGGGGCTCTGTATCCGAGGGAGATAAATAATTATAATCTTGAGGAAGGTGCGGATGTATCAGCTGAGACTGTAGAAAGGATACTTACCGAGACACTGATCCCGAGAGCAAAAAGATATGCTATGAACCTCTTGGTAAAATCGGATAAGACAGAGACTGAGCTTTTACGTAAGCTTAAAAGTGCCGGATACGGTGAAAGAGCGGGAGAGGCGGCTTTAGAGTATGTCAACAGCTTTCATTATATAGATGAGCTTCGGACCGCGGAAAGCTATATCAGGACGAAAATGGACTACTCCAGTGAAAAGGAGATAAGATACAAGCTGGAAGAAAAGGGGATAAACTCCGAGACCATAGATATGGCATATGATAATATAACCGAGGACGGTGAGGCGGAAGATCCGGAACTCAAGGCTGCGCTTAACTTTGTGAGAAAAAAGTTAGGAAGTAAAGATACAGAAGAACTTACATATGAAGAACGGCAGAAACTGATGGCGGCAGCCTTCAGAAAGGGTTTCAGACAGGACAGTATAAAAAATGCACTTAAATTATTGATCGATACATGATAAAACTATATAAAATGACAGTTTACTTTTATGTACCTGATGTGATATTATCTTATTCTGTAATCATATGTACCGATCATGCATCTAAGATATCGGACATTAATGTATTATTATAGGAAACAAGGAGAAAAAAATGAAAAAGCTTAAAGTTTTACTGACAGTTTGTCTGCTTATCATGGCCATGGTGCTTTCAGCCTGCTCCGGTGACAGCGGGGAAGAAGACACACAGGGCAGAAGACGTCGTAACAATGATGATACGGAAGAAGTATCCGCTACACCTACCGAAGAGGTTACTCCTACCGAGGAGCCTACCCCTACTATAGAGATCACTCCTACCGAAGAGCCTACGGCTACACCTACAGAAGAACCTACAGTTACGGAAGAGCCCACACCTACAGAGGATCCTGAAGTTAATACAGGAAAATATGCGGATGAGGACATAGACTATGACACACCCGAGTTTATCGCGGTAGGTATAGCAGAAAAATCGGATGAAGAATGGTCAGATGATACCGAAAACTTCCGTAAAACGATCGAAGTAAGCTTTAATCCCTTACTTATCAACGAAGAAGACAGAGTAAGATATCCCAATCTTGCAGCTACACTGGATAACTTAAGAGCATCCGATGAAGAAATGGTAATGTCGGAAATGAGAAATTACCGTGATATGCTTACAGAATTCGGTGAGACTGAGGATTTCTTATACTTTACATATGACAGCTATAATGTTTTAAGATCTGATTCATATGTAGTAAGTCTTGAGAACGTAAATTCAAGTTATGCCGGAGGAGCACACCCTTATACCGCTAAGAGTGGCGTATCGTTTGACACCGCTACCGGAGAACGTCTCAGAATTTCCGATGTATGTAACGACTGTGACTCACTCGGTGAGATGATCGTGTACAGATTAACCGGAAAGTACGATCATATCTGGACAGAAGACGACGCTGAATTCTTTGAGAATATTACAGCTTATATAAAAGAACAGATCGAAACTGATAAGATCAAATTTGCGATCAGTAATGAGGGCGTTACTTTTTATTTCACACCTGCTGAACTTGATGGATCTTCATATGCTGACGGCAATCTGTCTGTAAGCTTCTCATTCTATGAATCAATACTTGTAGATGACGGTGAACCCAGACTTGTCGGTCTGTTTAAGAAAAAGTATTGTACAGTACCCGATAAGTACATGAGAACCTTATCTTTAGGAAATGAAGTGGAAGTCAGAAACCTGGTAACAGATAATGACGGAGAGTTTGATACCTTAAACGTACATGCTCTTGAATATGATGAGTGGGGCGACTTCCAGGGTATCGGAATAGACATAAACGGAGAGTCTGTTTTTGAGGATGAATCTATCTACGGATACGAAGATGATATATATCTGTACAGGAATGATATCAATGAGACTACCTTCGTCATTTTACATCTGCTGCAGGACAGTGAGGATGATCAAATGTATGTTCTTGCTATAGGTGATGATGGTATTGTAGTTAAGATCCAGGACGAATACGGTCTTTCTCCTGTCGGTATCAAAGGTAATTACGGTGAAGAAGAATGGGATTATGACTATTCATATAAGACAGTATTTAACCCCGACGGCTTTAACGCCATCACCAGAACCGATCTGCTCGGTACCAGTTTTGTAACCGGAAAATACCGCCTTAATGATGACGGAGAGTTTGAACGTGTAAATAAGTACATGGATTACAACAGCGGATTTGAACTTACCTTAAAGCAGGATTTCAAGGCAGGTATGATCGATCCGGAGCATATGTTTAATGAAGAGTCGGCAGCACCCGGAGAGTTTGATATTGAGGTAGAACTTACAGCCGGAGAAAAGATATATCCTAAGAAGACAGACGGTGACAGACTTGTGTTCTTTACCACCGATAACGGAGAATGGGGTATGTTCATGATGGACGAAAACTTCATGTATATCAACGGAACAGCTGTATGGGATCTCTTTGACGGTCTTATTTTCGCTGACTGATCGGTAGATTTAAAGGATTTACCAATAGAACCACATAATTAATTATATACAAATGTCCGCTTTATGCGGACATTTTTTTTGTTTTTAAAAAAAGATGTTGCAAAACAAATTTTAATCTGTATAATGGTATTTGGTGAAAATTGGAAAAATTTTAATCATGGAGGTAAACGATGAGTAACTCAACAAAATTGTCCGCTCGTGACCGTATTGCCACGCTGCTGGACGACAACAGTTTTGTAGAGATCGGAGCACTTGTTACAAAGAGAAATACCGATTTTAATCTACAGACAAAAGATGCGCCTTCAGATGGTGTTATCACCGGATACGGCGTAATAAACGGAGCACCTGTATATGTATACAGCCAGGATGCTTCAGTACTTGCCGGAACTATCGGCGAGATGCATGCAAAGAAGATCGCTAATGTTTATGATCTTGCAATGAAGTGCGGTACCCCTGTTATCGGTCTTATTGACTGTGCAGGTTTAAGACTTGAGGAAGCTACCGATGCTTTAGAGGGTCTCGGTGAGATCATGGCCAGACAGTCAATGGCTTCAGGTCTTATCCCTCAGATAGCTGTTGTATTTGGAAAGTGCGGCGGTGGACTCGGTGTATCAGCTAATATGAATGATTTCGTATTTGCTACTGAAGAAGCTAAGCTTTTTGTTAACACTCCCAATGCTATCAAGGGCAATAACGAAGGCAAGTGTGATTCGGCATCTGCAGCATTTAAGGCAGAGTGCGGCGAGATCGACTATGTAGGCAAGGATGACGTAGACGTTATCAATGCAGTTAGAGAGCTTGTTTCTCTTATTCCTTCCTGCAATGAGGATGAAGCTGTTGCAGCTGAGTCTACAGATGATCTTAACCGTGAGACACCCGAATTTGCATCACTTCTTGTTGACGGTGCCAAGGCAGCGGCAAGCATAGGTGATGACAATGCATTCTTCGAGTTAAAGAAGGATTTCGCAAAGTCAATGGTTACAGGCTTTATCAAGCTGGACGGCGCTACAGTAGGTGTAGTAGCCAACAGAACTGCAGTTTTAGGTGATGACGGAAAGGCATCAGAAAAGTTCGATGCACTTCTTACCGTAAACGGCATGAGAAAGGCATTTACATTCGTTAACTTCTGTGATTCATTTAATATACCTGTACTTACTCTTACAAATACTGAAGGCTTCTGCAACTGCTGTCTCGACGGAGAGAAGAGAATGGCTACAGCTGCAGCAAAGCTTACAGCTGCATTTGCAAATGCAACAGTACCGAAGGTTAACCTCATCGTAGACAAGGCTATCGGTTCTGCATATACTATCATGAATTCAAAGGCACTCGGTGCAGATATGGTATTTGCACTTGATGGTGCTTTAGTGGGACCTATGAAGCCCGAGCTCGCAGCTCAGATCGTAGCTGCTGACGGAGATAAGACAGCTAAGGCTGATGCTGAAGCTATGATCAAGTCTCAGATCTCTGTTGAAGCTGCAGCAAGACGTGGTTATGTTGATAACATCATCACAGCTGATTCAGCAAGAAAGAACCTCGTTTATGCTTTTGAGATGCTCTATTTAAAGGAAGAAGGCCGTCCCGATAAGAAGCATGGAACTATTTAAGTGAGGTGTAGCTATGGCATATTTGTTAAATAATATGGTTTTCCTTGCCGAAACAGCAGCTGAAGAAGTGGTTGAAGATATTACAATGGGCAAAGCTCTGGAAAACACTGTGTTAGGACTTGGAATCGTGTTTTGCTCGCTTGCATTTATCTCTCTTATTATCACACTTGAAGGTAAGATATTCGGTTCTTTAGGAAAAAAGAAAGCAGCTCCCAAAACTCCCGAGGTTCCCGCAGTTGCCGCTCCCGCAGCAATAGAGGAAACAGTGGATGAGAGCGATGATACTGAACTGGTAGCTGTTATCACAGCTGCTATATATGCTTATGAAGCAGAAAATGGCGGAGAAGTACCCGCAGACGGACTTGTTGTTAGAAGCATAAGACGTATGGGCTATGCCAGATAATATAAGATTGAATTATTTAGGAGGTTAATTCCATGAAAAATTATACCATTACGGTAAACGGAAATGTTTATGAAGTATCAGTAGAAGAAGGCGGCGCCGGTGCAGCACCTGCACTTGCAGCTCCCAAGGCAGTTTCGCCTAAGGCAGCTCCCAAGGCTGCTCCTAAGGCAACAGGCGCAGCAGGCAGCGTTAAGATCGAGGCACCCATGCCCGGCAAGATCCTTGGAATCAAGGCTAACGTTGGTGATGCAGTAAAGAAGGGTCAGGTTATCATGATCCTTGAAGCTATGAAGATGGAGAATGAAATCGTTGCTACACAGGATGGAACAGTTGCAAGCATTAATGTAGCAGTTAATGCAGCAGTTGAAGCAGGCGATGTTCTTGCAACTCTTAACTAAAAAAGTGCGTAGTTATTACGCCAGATACTAAAATAATTAGTAAGTTGCATAGGTAACTTACAATAAGAAACGGAGATTATTATGGTATTTCTAGAAACATCAGGCGGTATACTTGATACGTTGGGCAACCTTGCCGAGCAGACCGGCTTTGCTAAGCTCGGATGGGGAAATCTTCTCATGATTCTTGTAGCCTTCATTTTCTTGTATCTCGCCATTGGTAAAGGCTTTGAGCCGCTCCTGCTCGTTCCGATTTCATTCGGTATGCTTCTTGTTAACATGTATCCTGAAATAATGTACAAAGAGGGTCAGGTTATAAGGGAATTTGCTGACGGAACGAAGGAATATGCAGAAAGTACTGGTTTGCTCCAATACTTCTTCACACTTGACGAGTGGGGCATAATGCCTTCACTTATATTCATGGGTGTAGGAGCAGGTACGGACTTCGGTCCCCTGATCGCTAACCCTGTAAGCTTCCTTTTGGGAGCAGCTGCACAGCTTGGTATTTTCGTTGCTTACTTACTTGCTATCGTATTCGGTTTCAACGGAAAAGCAGCAGCAGCTATTTCTATCATCGGTGGTGCAGATGGTCCTACTTCAATCTTCCTTGCAGGAAAACTTGGACAGACCAATCTTATGGGACCTATCGCAGTGGCAGCATATTCATATATGTCACTGGTTCCCATTATTCAGCCCCCTATCATGAAATTGTTTACAACTGATAAAGAGAGAAAGATCAAGATGACTCAGCTTCGTCCCGTTACGAAGTTAGAGAAGATCCTCTTCCCTGTTATTATCACAGTAGTAGTTGTTCTTATTCTTCCCAGCACAGCACCTCTTATCGGTATGCTGATGCTTGGTAACCTGTTCAGAGAGTGCGGTGTTGTTAAGCAGCTTACAGAAACAGCATCTAATGCACTTATGTACATCGTAGTTATCTTACTTGGTACTTCAGTAGGTGCATCTACAAGTGCTGAAGCATTCCTTAAGGCAGATACCTTAAAGATTGTTGCATTAGGACTTATGGCATTCGCTTTCGGTACCATGGGCGGTGTTCTGTTAGGAAAGCTCATGTGTGTACTTACACATGGAAAGATCAATCCTTTGATCGGTTCCGCAGGTGTATCCGCAGTTCCTATGGCAGCACGTGTATCTCAGAAGGTTGGTTCAGAATATGATCCCACAAACTTCCTACTCATGCATGCTATGGGACCTAACGTAGCCGGTGTTATCGGTACTGCCGTTGCAGCCGGTGTATTCATGGCTATCTATGGAGTAAAGTAATATATAATTAGAAAGGAATAATTAAAATGGCTGAAAAAAGACCGGTAAAAATTACTGAGACCATCCTTCGTGATGCTCATCAGTCTCTTATAGCTACCAGAATGCCTACCGAGCTTATGCTTCCCATCGCTCCTAAGATGGATGAGGTAGGATATCATTCAGTAGAGTGCTGGGGTGGTGCTACATTTGATGCATGCCTCAGATTCTTAAAGGAAGACCCTTGGGAGAGACTTAGAAAGCTTAAGTCCTGCTTTAAAAAGACAAAGCTTCAGATGCTTTTCCGTGGACAGAACATCTTAGGTTACAATCACTATGCAGATGACGTAGTTGAGTACTTCGCACAGAAGTCTGTAGCAAACGGTATCGATATCGTAAGAATTTTCGACTGCTTAAATGACCTTCGTAACCTTGAGACAGCTGTTAAGGCTACCAAGAAGGAAGGCGGACATGCACAGATCGCTCTTTCTTATACATTAGGTGATGCTTATACACTTGAATACTGGGAGAAGACTGCTAAGCAGATCGAGGAACTCGGTGCAGATTCAATCTGTATCAAGGATATGGCTGGTCTGTTAGTTCCTTACGAGGCTACACGTCTTGTTAAGGCTCTTAAGGCTGGTTCAAAGCTTCCTATCCAGCTTCATACACACTACACCTCAGGTGTTGCTTCAATGACATACATGAAGGCTGTTGAGGCAGGCTGCGATATCATCGATACAGCTATGTCACCTCTTTCAATGGGTACATCACAGCCCGCTACAGAAGTTATGGTAGAGACCTTCCGTGGTACAGAGTACGATACAGGCCTTGACCAGAACTTACTTGCTGAGATTGCTGCTTACTTTGCTCCTTACAGAGAGGAATGCTTAAAGAACGGCCTTCTTAATCCCAAGGTTATGGGCGTTAATATTAAGACATTACAGTATCAGGTTCCCGGCGGTATGCTTTCCAACCTTGTATCACAGCTTAAGGAAGCACATGCTGAGGATAAGTTCGAGGCAGTGCTCGAGGAAGTTCCCCGTGTTCGTAAAGACTTTGGTGAGCCTCCGCTTGTTACACCTTCAAGCCAGATCGTTGGTACTCAGGCAGTTCTTAACGTACTTCAGGGTGAGAGATATAAGATGGTTACAAAAGAGTCCAAGAAGATCCTTTCAGGTGAGTTCGGACAGACCATCAAGCCTTTCAATCCCGAGGTTCAGAAGAAGTGCATCGGCGATGTAAAGCCTATCATCTGCCGTCCCGCAGATCTTATCAAGCCCCAGCTTCCCGGATATCGTGAGGAGTGCAAGGAATGGATCCAGCAGGATGAGGACGTTCTTTCATACGCTCTGTTCCCTCAGGTTGCTACTGACTTCTTCAAGTATCGTCAGGCACAGCAGAAGGGCGTTGATGTAGCTGCAGCTGATACAGCTAACAAGGCATATCCTGTTTGATATCAATACAATTAAAGATAAAAAAAGACTTCCCATCGGGAAGTCTTTTTTGTTATGTATTATTCGGTTCTGAGTGCAACTACGGGATCCTTCTTTGCAGCACTTCTTGAAGGAATGATACCTGCTATGAGTGTCAGCAGCATACTGATCAGCACGAGTATGGCTGCAACATATATCGGGAGCCTTGCACTAAGGTTTTCAATACCGGTAACCGAGTGCAGTATCGCATTGATAGGGATACACAGGATATATGTAACTATAACTCCCAGCATACCGGATGTAAATCCTATAATAACTGTTTCGGCATTGAACATGCTCGATACATTTCTCTTTGAAGCACCGATAGCACGCAGGATACCGATCTCTTTTGTTCTTTCCTGTACAGATATAAGTGTGATAACACCGATCATGATTGATGAAACGATAAGGGATACGGCTACGAATGCGATAAGTACATAAGTTATGGCATTGATGATCGTAGTTACCGATGACATCATGATACCGACGATATCGGTATATCTGATCTCTTTTATCTCATCAACAGTGTTATTGTATTCGGTAATTGTATCTGCGATGATGTCCTTGTTAGCAAATGATGATGCATATAAGTTGATGGAAGAGGGGTTGTCTCTGTCAACCAGGCATAAGCTTTTCAGTATTGAATCATAGTCTGAAGGTGAGAACTGTGTAGTTTCATCAAACATGACAGCACACTGATCATCACTGAAAGTTTTAAGAGTCATGTCAAGCATTGCGGAAAGCTGTGCGCTACTCATTGATGCAAGCTGTTCTTTGACCTGAGCCGAATACTGAGCGAGATACTGTTCTTTCATGGAAGTCCTGAACATTTCCGTCAGTTCTTCTTCGCTCATGTTTGAAAGATATCCGGTAATCTGTTCCTCTTTCATACCTGTCTGTGCTATAGCACCCTGTATCATCTGCTGAAGCATGGTATCTTTATCAAGACGTGAAAGAGTCTGTTCTATAGTCTGGTTTATAAGCTCATCTGAAGGTGTGCTGGCTATTTTTGTATAAAGCGCAGCTTTTTTCTCTTCGTCAAGCCCTGCAACATATTCGTGGAACTTTTTAGCCTTTTCTTCGGTGGTAAGTTCTTCGGAACCCTTGAAAGGAAGTCCGGTAAGAACATCGGTGTCCTTTGAAGCTATCTGAGCTTTTACAACCTCGGATTCCTTTGCATGATCGATTATATAATCTGTAAGAAGCGAGGTGTAACCGATATGACCGTTTTCCTGTACCCCTATCGCGTTATCCGAAACTCTTGCGATTCCGCATACCTTTAATGAAAGACCGTTATCATAGAGGTACTTAAGACCTGTAGGGGTTTCTCTTAAATCGGAATATGTACCGCTGGTTTCATCATATATATATGCATCGCAAGGAAGTACAGTTCTGAACTCAAGCTTACAGATATCCTCATAACTCCATTTCTGTTCCTTGACTTCCAGTGCTTCATGTTTTAGAACGGCATCCATATTCCTGTCCATATCTTCTTTGCTCTTTAAACCGAGAGCATAAAGTGTCAGGTCGTTAAGCTCGTTATGTTCGTCAACAAAAAGGATTATTTCATCGTAAGCCGAAGGCCAGGTTCCGTATATGATATCGTATTGTTCCTTAAGAACGGGATTGATCACAGCTCCGTCATTACCGGGAAGCATTTCCTTCCAGAGAGCGGTACTGCTTTCCATAAATGCGTTCGACTGTGCTCCCAAGGCAGAAGATGTGCTGATAGACATCATCATGTTCATATCGATACCCATGAAATCCTGTATCATATCAGACATTATCTTTGAAGCATCGGATTGGATAATATCGCCTTCAAGGTTTTTGGTGTAGATCTTCAGGTTAGTATTGTAAGTATACTGGATACCCAGAAGTGCATTGTTAAACTCGGATTCAGGCTTTGCACGTTCGGCCTCAATATATTTTTTGAATGAGACAAGGTCGTTTTCCCTGCTCTCCAAGGTATTCAGAGAATTTACCAGTTCATATATCATGTTTTTCTGGTATATAGCGTCATTCTCATGCTGGAGCGTTGATTCGGCTTTTCCCATAAACGTCGTAAGCAGACTGCTCATATCAACGGTCGATGCCTGTATGGTTATGGGGTAAGCGGAAAGGGTCTGTTCCTGTACGTTATCGATAAATTCTGTTGCACCGTTTGATGTGGCATAGATGAGAGCTATACCTATAATACCGATAGAGCCGGCAAAGCTTGTAAGGATCGTACGTCCTTTCTTTGTAAAAAGGTTTTTGAGTGAAAGACCGAAGGCGGTCCAGAGTGACATGGAAGGCTTCTTTGTCTTATGAGACTCAACCTCTTTCTTTTGACCGACTTCAAGCTCTTTTTGGTATTCTTTATCATCCAAAGGTGCTGAGTCATCGGTGATCACACCGTCCAGCATCCTTACTATACGTGTTGAGTACTTGTTTGCCAGGTCCGGATTGTGGGTAACCATAATAACCAGACGATCTTTGGCTATTTCCTTTAAGATATCCATAACCTGGATACTTGTCTCGGTATCAAGCGCTCCGGTAGGCTCATCCGCAAGGATGATTTCGGGATTGTTTACTATAGCACGGGCTATGGCAACTCGCTGCATCTGACCACCGGACATTTCTGAAGGTCTTTTCTTCATCTGGTCCTTAAGACCTACTTTTTCAAGAGCTTCTTTGGCACGCTTACGGCGTTCTGCCTTAGATACGCCTGAAAGTGTAAGAGCAAGCTCTACGTTGGTCAGTACGTTCTGATGAGGTATCAGGTTATAGGTCTGGAAAACAAAACCGATGGAATGGTTTCTGTAAGCATCCCAGTCACGGGCTTTGTATTCCTTGGTACTTTTTCCGTTGATAACAAGATCTCCGTCGGTATATTTGTCAAGACCGCCTATGATATTCAGCATGGTAGTCTTACCGCATCCGGAAGGACCAAGGATCGATACAAATTCGCTTTCCCTAAACTGCAGGCTTACACCTTTTAATGCGTGTACCTCTTCCCCACCCGCAGGATAGATCTTGGTAATGTTCTTTAGTTCAAGCATGGGGCCTCCTGTATAAGATGAATTCTTTCTTTATATAATAATCAAACAGTCCTTATTTTGCGCTAAAAAACAGTATTTGTCAATGTTATTTTTTGTATATTAATAATTATTTAACAATATCAAATAATACTATATGGCATTTATGGTAGAAACAAAAAAATAATGGTTGACATTTTGGGTACTTTCCTATAAACTTGTAGCAGTCAGTAAGATGAATATTTAACAGGTTTTTAGGAGGATATTATGAAACATATTAAGACTGTTGAGACACGCAATCTTTGCGAGAGCGCAAAGAAGGGCGGATGCGGCGAGTGCCAGACTTCATGCCAGTCAGCATGCAAGACCAGCTGCGGTATCGCTAATCAGAAGTGCGAGAAGAGCGATAAGGAGAAATGAAACTGAAGGATATCGCCTCTGAAATGAGGCGGTATTTTTTTTGTAAAGAATAAGTTGAGCGTAATAATCATATAATAAGGAAACGGTATAAAATGATCCATCAGTATAAATCAGGCGGAATGAATATAGTGCTCGATGTCTGCTCGGGTTCGGTCCATGCAGTGGATGACGTGACATATGACATGATAGCCGCATACGAAGATATAAATAATGAAGCTTCTATAAAGACAAAGGATACTGTTTTTTCTGAACTTAATGTAAAATACGGTACGTCCAAAGAGGAACTGTCCGAAATCTATGACGAGATAACCGAACTTAAAGATGCAGGTAAGCTTTTTGTGGAAGATACCTACGAAGATATGGCGGGAGAGCTTAAGGCAAGGACAAGCGGTGTGGTTAAAGCACTGTGTCTTCATGTTGCCCATACCTGTAACCTTAACTGTTCATACTGCTTTGCAAGCCAGGGAAAGTTCCATGGTGAAAGGGCTCTTATGAGTGCCGAGGTCGGAAAAAGGGCTATGGATTTCCTGGTAGAAAACTCCGGTACCAGACATAATCTGGAGGTCGACTTCTTTGGCGGTGAACCGTTGATGAATTTTGATGTGGTCAAAGAAGTGGTTGAATACGCCAGAAGTATAGAAAAGCAGCATAATAAGAACTTCCGTTTTACACTTACTACTAACGGAGTACTTATAGATGATGACGTAATAGAGTACGCCAATAAGGAAATGAGTAATGTAGTCCTTTCACTGGACGGCCGTAAGGAAGTACATGACCGCTTCCGTGTGGACTATGCGGGTAACGGCAGCTGGGAAAAGATAGTACCCAAGTTTCAAAAGCTGGTAAAGGCTCGCGGCGGAAAGAACTACTATATGCGCGGTACTTTTACTCATCTTAATCCCGACTTTTTGGAAGATATCAAGGTAATGCTTGATTTAGGATTCAGGGAGCTCAGTATGGAGCCTGTAGTATGTGCAAAGGGCGATCCGATGGCACTTACCGAAGAAGACCTTCCTATAGTGTATGAACAGTATGAAAAGCTGGCAGAACTGATGCTTCAAAAGGATAAAGAGGGTGATCCTTTTACCTTCTATCATTATATGATAGATCTAAAAGGCGGTCCCTGTATATATAAGAGGATTTCCGGCTGCGGTTCGGGTACCGAGTACATGGCGGTCACACCCTGGGGAGATCTGTTCCCGTGCCATCAGTTTGTGGGTGATGCGGCATTTAAGCTCGGAGATATCTGGAACGGCGTAACAGCCAAGGATGTACAGGATGATTTTGCATCATGTAACGTATACGCAAGAGAAGAATGCAAGACCTGCTGGGCAAGGCTTTACTGTGCGGGGGGATGCGCAGCAAATGCATATCATGCCACAGGCTCTGTACGGGGAGTATACGAATCCGGCTGTAAACTTTTCAAGAAGAGACTTGAATGTGCGATAATGGTTGAGGTAGCAAGAGAACTAAGATAGGTGACAAAAAGAACCGTCCCTATTGTCATGTTTTTCAAAACAAGGAGAAGGATATGAATACACCGATTTGTGATTTTGTGAAAGATTACGTATCAAAGGATCCTGTAAGACTTCATATGCCGGGACATAAGGGGAGTAACGGCGGTGCGGATTCATGGATTGATCAGGCAGTAAAATATGATATTACGGAGATAGACGGCGCTGATTATCTGTCAGCCCCTTGCGGTATTATAGCCGAAAGCGAAGAGAATGCAGGTAAACTCTTCGGGTGTCATACTCTGTATTCAACAGAAGGCTCGTCTTTATGTATCAGAGCCATGATGTTTCTGGTCAGAAAATATGCTAAATTAAAAGGACACGAACCGCTCGTTCTGGCAGGCAGGAATGCCCATGCATCTTTCGTGAATGCGGCAGCATTGCTCGATATAAATGTAGAATGGATAATGCAAAAGGAAAGCGATTCATATGAAAGCTGCAGTATAACGGGAGAAGATGTCGAGAAGGTCATAAAAGGATACTTAAATACGGAATACCTGATCAAAAAACTGCCCGATGCCGTGTATGTTACAAGTCCCGATTATCTCGGAAATATGCTAAATATAAGGGAACTGGCAGATGTCTGTCATAAACACGGTATACTGTTATTGGTGGATAATGCGCACGGTGCATATTTAAAATTCCTTGAGAAATCGATCCATCCCATCGACCTTGGAGCAGATATCTGCTGTGACTCAGCCCATAAGACACTTCCGGTACTTACCGGGGGAGCTTATCTGCACATAGCTTGTGAGGATGCAAAGAACAATACCGTAGAGCAGGGGATTAAAGATAAACGTAAGTTTTTGGCGGACTATGCACGTCAGGCTCTTTCAGTATTTGCGACTACCAGCCCTTCATATCTTATACTGCAGTCACTTGATAAGTGCAATGCATTTTTGGATGGGAACACTGTTGTAAAGAAATGTGCAGGTAAGGTTGAAGAATTAAGGAAAAAGCTTAAAGAAAACGGATATACATTAACCGGTGATGAACCTTTAAAGATAACCATCAGTCTGCCGGGGAAGGAACCGGCTTCAGACATATGTAACCGATTAATTAAGAAACTTTCGGAAAACGGTATATATGTTGAATATCATGATAATACGCATATAGTTATGATGTTTTCCGGCAACACTTCGGAAGACGGTTATGAGAAATTACAAAAAGTATTGACCGTATTTGCAGATGAAAACAAGGATGCATTGAACTGTGATGCCGATAAAAAAGCAGTAGGTTTCGACAGCAAAAGAAAAAAGGTTCCCAACCGTTCCATGTCATTTAAAGATGCTATGATGGCTCCTTCCGAACAGGTGGATGTTGAAAACAGCATAGGTCGTGTACTGGCTCAGCCGGTACTCAACTGTCCGCCCTGTGTTCCTGTATATATGTGCGGAGAAGTAATAGGAGAAGATATAAAAGACTACTGTACGGGTAAGGTAACGGTAGTGAAAAAAGGGATAAACTAATGACATTACAGCAGCTTACATATCTGGTCACAGTAGCGGAATGCGGTAATATTACCGAGGCAGCGGAGAAACTTTTCATTTCCCAGCCGAGTTTAAGTGCGGCTATACAGAATCTTGAAAAGGAAATGGGAGTAAAAGCCTTTGCCAGATCCAATAAAGGTGTCATAGTCACCAGGGAAGGCGAAGAACTCCTGTCATTTGCAAGACAGCTTTTGGAGCAGGCAGATAATATGAAGGAGCACTTTGGTACCGGTGAGAAAAGTGCACCGAAGTTTTCGGTCTCCTGCCAGCATTATTCTTTTGCGGTAAATGCCTTTGTCGATCTGATAAAGGAATATGATGCCGACAGTTACAGCTTTATAATCCGTGAGACCCAGACGGGAGAGATAATAGATGATGTGGCGGACAGCAAAAGCGAGATAGGAGTCATATACCTGTCAGAACATAACGAGGAAATACTGGGAAAGCTGTTCAGAAAAAACAATCTGGAGTTTGAAGAGATATATGTTGCAAAACCCCATGTTTTCATTTGCGATAAACATCCTCTGGCAAAGAAGAAGATAATAAGACCTGAAGAGCTTACACCTTACCCATATCTGGTTTTTGAACAGGGTGAAAGAAACTCATTCTATTTTGCCGAGGAATTCATAAGCATGCTGGATTTCCCAAAAAGTATCCAGGTGAGAGACAGGGCTACTCTGTTCAATCTGGTGATCGGTCTAAACGGGTTTACCGTGAGTTCCGGTGTTATTGACAGGGAGCTGAACGGCAGCCACATTATTTCAAGACCTTTGGATATCGACTGCAAAATGCGTATCGGCATAATAAGAAAGAAAAATCTGATATTAAGCAGGTATGCCTCGTTTTATACAGAGGCTCTGAAGAAACATCTGTCCATAGTTTAAAACTATGGACTTTTTGCTTTTTTATATATTTTACAAATATATCCTTCTGCGGTATTCTGTTTTCATTCAATCGGCTGACACCTATTGGATTGATAGGCGAATAAAAGCGTTGGTCGGAAAAACAGGAGGAAAGAGAAAATGAGCAAAATTTCAACACCGCAGAGATATGATTTCGTAGGCAGCTTTTTAAGACCTCAGAGATTAAAGGATGCAAAAGAAGCTTTTAAAGATGGCAAGATCAGTGAGGAAGAACTTAACAAAGTGATCGACGAGGAAGTCACAAAGGTTGTGGCTAAGCAGAAAGAATTAGGTTTCCATGTGATAACGGACGGAGAGTTCAGAAGAACCTTCTGGCACCTTGACTTCATGTGGGGGTTTGAAGGAGTGGATCACGTACATACCGGAAAGGGAGTACAGTTTAACGGAGTACTTGCAGTACTTGATGATACCTTCCTTGTAGGAAAGATAAAGGCAAAGCCCCATCCTTTTGTGGAAGGTTTTAAGTTTTTAAAGCAGTTTGAGGATGAGAATACTGTCGCAAAGTATACTATACCGGCACCTGCACAGATGTTCCAGCAGATGATCATACCTGTGAACTTTGAAAATACAAGAAAGTTCTATGCGGATAATGACGAACTGATAAATGATATCGGTAAGGCATATCAGGATGTGATAAAGCAGTTTTATAATGCCGGCTGCCGTAACTTACAGCTTGATGACTGTACATGGGGCGCTATAGTGGGGGATGCTGCAAAGCAGAGATATAAAGCACTCGGAGTTGACATAGATGAAGTAAAGAAGCAGTTGCTTAAGGTGAACAATCTGGCACTTGAAGGAAAGCCTGCTGACATGGTTATCACTTCACATATCTGCAGAGGTAATTACAACTCGGCATTCTTCACCAGCGGACCTTATGACAGTGTAGCTGACTACGTGTTCGCAAAGGAAAATGTAGATGCACTGTTCCTTGAGTATGATGATGAGCGTTCGGGAGGTTTCAAGCCTTTAAGCAAGGTTTCGTTGGACAAGAAAGTAGTGCTCGGACTTATCACTACAAAGAGACCCGAACTGGAAGATAAAGAGACCATAATAAAAAGGATCCATGAAGCAGCCAACTATGTACCGCTTGACAGACTGTACTTAAGTCCTCAGTGTGGTTTTGCATCCTGTGAGATAGGAAATAAGCTCACCGAGGAACAGCAGTGGGCAAAGCTAAAGCTCGTGAAAGAAATAGCAGAGGAAGTCTGGGGCTGATCCACCTATTTTTATTGACCTACACAAAACGTTTTGATATAATCATTTAGGATTTATTTGTTTAAAAATTTCCAAAACGATTTGGAGGGCAGAATGAATATCAGGCAATTCTCAGGTACGAAGAGACCACGGGGACGGCAGATAATGATTATGACTTTTAAGGGAACCTGTATATCAGGAGGAATGATTTTTCATTCCTCCTATTTTTGTTGACCAACACAAAATTATTTGATATAATGATAAATTGGTATTTTGTGGAGGTTTTGAAGAATGAAACTTTATAAGAATGAACCCGAGTTTTACAAGAGGGTATTTAAGCTGGCACTGCCTATAGCTTTCCAGAGTTTGATCACCACCGGTGTAAATATGCTGGATAACATCATGGTAGGTCAGCTGCAGGACGAAAAGATAACAGCAGTAGCTCAGGCAAACGTATTTATAGGAATATATCATATTTTATGTATGGGTCTCGGTATGGGAGCATCCGTACTTGTGTCTCGTTACTGGGGGATGAAGAACTCCGAAACCGGTGACAAAGAGGCAGCAGGACACGCATTAAAGCAGACGGTTACCCTGATGCTCAGACTTGCGATGGGCCTGGCAGCAATATTTGCAATCATTACGGCTGTTGCTCCTAAGACGATAATGTCTATATACACGGATAACCCGGTAGTAAAGGAATTTGGAGCAAATTATTTTAAGTATTCGATACCTACTTACTTTTTCCTTGGAGCATCACTTGTTACCACTATTGTTCTCAGGAGTGTAGGACAGGTTAAACTTCCAATGTTTGTATCCATAGGAGCTTTCTTTGTAAATATGGGTGCTAACTATACCTTCATATTCGGACATTTCGGTGCACCGAGAATGGAAGAACAGGGTGCAGCACTTGGTACCCTGATCGCCAGAATATTTGAAGCAACATGTATAATGACATACTTCCTGGTAGTGGATAAAAGGATCGGATTTAAGATCAAGGATATGTTCCTTAAGACCCGTAATCTTATCGGAGAGTACTTCAGGATATGTATCCCCGTTCTTATAAGTGACGGTATACTTGCCATCGGAAACAGTACCGTAGCAAGTGTTATAGGAAAACTCAGCGATCAGTTTGCGGCAGCCAATTCGATCACGGCGACCACTCAGCAGTTAAGTACGGTTATGATCCAAGGTGTATGCCAGGCAGGCGCCATAGTAACAGGTCAGACACTGGGCAGCGGCGGAAAGGAAAAAACACAGGAACAGGGATGGCTTTTCCTGGGACTTGGATTTGCACTCGGTGCTGTATCCGCCGTAATACTTATGATCATATGCAATCCGATCATTAACAGTTATACCGGAGCAACTGAAGAGGTTAAGAGTATAGCCAGGGATCTGATGACCGCCATAAGTTTTATCATTATATTCCAGGCAACGAACAGTATCATGACAAAGGGTGTTTTACGTGGAGGCGGAGACACGAAGATGCTGATGATCGCAGACAACATCTTCCTGTGGGCATTGTCCATACCTCTCGGATATCTTGCAGGATATGTGTTTAAATTAGATGTGTTCTGGGTATATTTCTTCTTAAAGATCGATCAGGTCACCAAGACTATCTGGTGCGTGATCAGACTACGAAGCGGTAAGTGGATAAAGAAGATATCAACCGGTAAAAACAGTAATGTAAAGATGTTAACTGCTGATGGTGAAGGCAGTACGCAAAAGGCTCTTGAAGCCAGATAATTATAGAAGCTTTATGGTTTTGTTTATAGTTGATGTATCCTGAATGGGTAGGATGCACAGCAGAAAGGCGGACATATGGCAGGAGAAAACAACGGTTCTAAGAAAAAACTGATAATCTTTGCTATAGCGGCAGTATGTATACTTGCAGCAGGTATCTTGATCGGTGTACTCCTTGGAAGTTCAAAAGACGACAAGAATAAAACCGTAGATGCCGGTCAAAGTGTTACAGGAAGTGAGACAACTGTCAATACCGGTGATAACTCCGGTACAAAGACCGGTGAAGAGACAACACCTACTTCACAGGCAGGTGACAATACATCAAATACCGGAGATACCGGAAATGATGTGACCGAAACTCCGGGCGGAGATGATAATACAACTCCTACTCCTGATACGGGGGATGATATAACACCTACACAGGAAGTGGCAGATAACACTACCCCTACACCCGATGACAAAGCCACTCCCACACCTGATAACGGTAAGGCTACGCCCACTCCTGACACAGGGGATAAGATAACGCCTACACCTAAGGCAGATGATAAGGTGACACCGACTCCTGACGATAGCAAGGTAACTCCTACACCCGATGCAGGAGATGATACCACACCTACACCTACAGAGAAAGCGGGAGATGATACTACTCCCAGTCCTACACCCGATAACGTGGATAAGACTACTCCTACTCCTACAGAAAAGGCAACACCTACCCCTACATCTACAGATAACGGTGGCAAGGGAGAGTATGTACTTACATATACTACCGACAACTCGTGGCAGGACGGTTCTACCAATATGTTCGGTGTTCAGTTTGGTATCACCAACGGTACCGATACTGCTGTAAAGGGCTGGAAGCTTGAGATGGTAATAGACGGTTTAAGTACTGTCAGCGGTTGGAACGGTACGTTTAAAACAAGCGGAAACACCATGACTGTTACCGATGCCGGATACAACAGTGATATATATGCCAACGGAACCATAGTGATCGGATGTAACCTGGGCACTACTTCAAGTAAGGTTACAATCTCATCGGCAAAGCTTAACGGAAAGCCCATGACCGTAAAGAGCGGCAAGGTTGACCAGAATGACCCCGGCTTAAAGAATGACGGCGGAAACGGAGGCAATGGCGGTAACGGTGGCAATGGTGGTAATGGCGGTAACGGTGGCGGTTCCGATAAGAAGGGACAGGATCTTATAAAAGAAATAAAAGAGAATACAACCGGTAAGAAGGGTGATGACTGGCTACATACCGACGGCAAGAATATCCTTGATAAGGACGGTAAGAAGGTATGGCTCACAGGTCTTAACTGGTTTGGATACAATACAGGTACCAATACATTTGACGGACTCTGGAACAGTCAGCTTGCTCCTACTGTAAAGGCTATAGCCGATCATGGATTTAACCTGATAAGAGTACCGATCTCGGCACAGCTGATCAATCAGTGGGCTGCAGGTGAGTATCCGAAGGCAAATTATAATAATGCATACAATACCGAGCTCAACAGCATGAACAGTCTGGAGATATTTGATTATTTCCTGGCTCTGGCCGAGCAAAACGGTATTAAGGTAATGCCCGATATACATTCGGCAGAGACCAATGCATCCGGACATAATGTTAACCTCTGGTATACCGATAAGGTCAAGGTTAATGATTTCTATCATGCACTTGAATGGATGGCAGAACGTTACAAGGATAACGATACCATTATCGCATTTGACTTAAAGAACGAGCCTCACGGAAAGCCTTACGAGGGTGACGGAGCCGCCATCTGGAATGATTCGAAGAAAGCAAACAACTGGAAGTATGTGGCTGAGACCGCTGCTGCCAAGATACTTGCTAAAAACCCGAATGTTCTTATAATGGTAGAAGGAATTGAGATTTACCCTATTGACATAAAGAAGAATTCGGATTATAGTTCTACAAACGACAAAGATTATTACTTCAACTGGTGGGGCGGAAACTTAAGAGGTGTTGCGGATTATCCGATCAACCTTGGAAAGTACCAGAATAAGCTGGTTTATTCACCTCATGATTACGGTCCTACCGTATACGAGCAGCCTTGGTTTGAGGGAAAGTATACTTATGATTCTCTTATGAAGGACTGCTGGCATGATAACTGGTTCTTTATCTACGAAAAGAATATCGCACCGCTGCTTATCGGTGAGTGGGGCGGATTCATGAGAGAACCGAATCTTACCTGGATGACTTATATGAGACAGCTCATAAAGAAGTATCATCTGAACCATACTTTCTGGTGTCTGAACGCAAACTCCGGTGATACCGGCGGATTGCTGCTGGATGACTTTACCACATGGGATACTGAAAAGTATAACTTCGTAAAAGAAGTCCTCTGGCAGGAAGGTGGCAAGTTCGTAGGACTTGACCATGAGATCCCGCTCGGTAAAAACGGTATTACACTTAAGGCAGCTAAAGGTATAAGCTAAAGAAGGAGAGTAAAATGAGACTTAATCCTATTATCGTATCATTACTTGATACCGACCTTTACAAATTCAATATGAATCAGGTTATGTTCCATAAGCATCCCGATCTTATCGGTGAATATATGTTTAAGTGCAGGAACAATGATATCGTATTCACACAGGAGATGTTTGATGAGATAAACGAGCAGATTGATTATCTCTGCACACTTTCATTTTCTAAGGAAGAACTGGATTATCTCCGCTCAATCCGTTTTATCAAGAGGGATTATGTGGAGTTCTTAAGACTCTGGCATCCTATAAGAGATTATGTTTATACCGAGCTTAAGGATAACGGAGAGCTTATACTTAAGGTTGACGGACCTCTTTTCTCGGCCATGCAGTTTGAGATATATCTTTTGGAGATCGTTAACGAAGTTTATTTCCGCATGAGCTTTGATTATATCAATCTTCGCAGGGCAGCAGAGGAACGTCTGACTCAGAAGATAGCTGATTTCAACAGCGGAAAATATACCTTCAGTTTTGCAGAGTTTGGTTGCAGAAGAAGACTTTCAAGAGAGTGGGAAGATGAAGCCGTAAGAAGACTTTGCACTGAGACTAAGCAGTGTGTTGGTACTTCCAATGTTTATCTTGCCATGAAATACAATGTTAAGCCCATAGGTACATTTGCACATGAGTTTGTACAGATGTATCAGGGTATAGACAGCATCCCGCTTGCATACACCAATCATTATGCTATGCAGGACTGGTATGATGAGTATAAGGGTGATAACGGAACAGCTCTTACGGATACCATTACGACCGATCTTTTCCTGATGGATTTTGACCGCTCTATGGTAAACAACTATACCGGTGTACGTCATGACAGCGGTGATCCTTATGAGTGGGGCGAGAAGATCATAGCTCATTATAAGAAATACGGTGTTGATCCTAAGACAAAGGTACTGCTTTTCAGCGATAGTCTGGATTTTGACAGAGCTGAAGCCATATATCAGTATTTTAAGGACAGAACCAAGGTAAGTTTTGGTATCGGAACCTTCGTTTCAAACGATACAAATGAAGATGCACTGAACATAGTTATCAAGCTCCAGTATGTTAACGGAAGGCCTGTTGCTAAGCTTTCCGACTGCCCCGGAAAATCGATGTGCAGTGATGAAGCATACTTAGAGTATTTAAAGAGTGCTGTACAGTTCAGGATCGATCGTGAGAAAGAGATAAAATAAATGAACAGATAGCAAGTTTTTGTTGTCTTTAACAAATATTGCGGTATCTTTAACAAAGTTATGAACGCTCCTTAGTTATTGCGAAAGACTGCTCAAAAATAAACATTTTGGTGTTCAAATGTTAACATTAAAGTTAACAATTGGACACCCTTTTTATTTTTGCGTATGTTAAGATGATAATCGAAAGGAGGATATTTGCTATGAGAAAAAGCAAAAAAATAATTGCTGTAGTTTTATCGCTGATCATGGCTTTTTCATTCTCATTTATGGGAAAGAAAGCTAATGCAGCGCAGGTATTCTACAACAATACCGAAGGCAGCGACGGGGCTTACACATATGTGCTGTGGAAGGATTACGGCGAAACAAGCATGACCGTCAACGGTAACGGACAGTTTGAATGCTGGTGGCAGAACATCGGAAACGCTTTGTTCCGCGAAGGTGTAAAATTTGACTGCACAAAGAGATACCAGCAGATCGGTAACATTTCCATTAATTACGGTGTAGACTACCAGCCCAACGGTAACTCGTATCTGTGTGTGTACGGATGGACGAGAAATCCGTTAGTTGAGTACTATATCGTAGAGAGCTGGGGAACCTGGCGTCCACCCGGAGCAACTTCAAAGGGTACTATCACAGTTGACGGAGGAACTTATGAAGTATACGAGACAACTCGTTACAATCAGCCTTCGATTGACGGTGACACTACTTTCCAGCAGTACTGGAGCGTAAGAACTTCCAAACGTACCAGCGGAACCATTACGGTTACAGACCATTTCAAAGCCTGGGAACAGATGGGTATGCAGATGGGTAATCTTTATGAAGCATCCCTTAATATCGAAGGTTACCAGAGCAGCGGTTGGGCAAATGTATACCAGAATACCGTTACTGTAGGCGGCAGCAGTAATTCCGGCAACAACTACAATGGTGGGAATAACTACAATGGCGGAAATAACGGCGGTAATTCAAACGGTGTACAGAACAGTGACGGTTCTGGCAGTTCAGCTCCCGGTACCAATTCCGGTACAGTTTTTGAATGTGAAAACATGACCAAGAGCGGTCAGTATACCGGCAATATCAGTTCACCGTTCAGTGGTGTAGCATTATATGCAAATAATGATGCATTATCTACCACAGTTAACTTCTCATCGGGAACTCACGATTTTACACTCCGAGGTGCTTCTGACGGTTCAAATCTTGCTCAGGTTGATCTTGTGATCGGCAATCAGACTAAAGGAACCTTCTATTTTGGTGATGCCAATACAGCTGAATACACGATCAAGAACGTTTCAACCGGAACAGGCAATCAGACTGTAAAACTTGTTGTTACTTCGGATGACGGAACATGGGACGCTTTTGCTGATGCACTTATCATCGGCGGCAGCGGCGTATCCGGCAGCGGAAGCAGCGGCAGTACCGGAGGAAATAACTCGGGTAATAACAATACCGGAAATAATAACGGAAACAATAATACCGGTAACAATAACTGGAACAACAATAATAACAACAATAATAACAACAAT
>JAFZQN010000008.1 GCA_017620375.1 Lachnospiraceae bacterium | reverse complement strand
ACCATCAAGGCTCAGACCGTAAGAACCATCTATAAGGCAAAAGATGGGGAAGAGTATATCTTTAACCTTATTGACACACCCGGTCATGTTGACTTTAACTATGAGGTATCACGTAGCTTAGCAGCCTGTGAAGGAGCTGTACTGGTAGTAGATGCAGCCCAGGGTATAGAGGCACAGACCTTGGCCAATGTTTATATGGCACTTGACCATAACCTTGAAGTATTTCCTGTTATCAATAAGATTGACCTTCCGAGTGCGGAACCTCAGAGAGTTATCAATGAGATAGAAGATGTTATAGGTCTTGAGGCACAGGATGCTCCTCAGATTTCAGCTAAAAACGGTATAAATATCGAAGAAGTATTAGAGGCTATAGTACATAAGCTTCCCGCACCCAAAGGTGACCCCGAAGCGCCTTTAAAGGCACTTATATTTGACTCGGTATATGACTCATATAAAGGAGTTATCGTGTTCATCCGTCTTATGGAAGGCTCGGTTAAAAAGGGTGACAGGATAAGAATGATGGCTACCGGCGCAGAAGCAGAGGTAGTAGAGATCGGTATATTCGGTCCCGGACAGTTTATCCCCTGCGATGAGCTTTCCGCAGGTATGGTAGGCTACATTACCGCTTCTCTTAAAAATGTAAGAGATACACGTGTAGGCGATACTGTTACAAAAGCTGACAACCCCTGTGCAGAGGCACTTCCGGGATACAAAAAGGTACTCCCTATGGTATACTGCGGTATGTACCCTGCAGACGGAGCTAAGTATCCCGACTTAAGAGATGCGTTGGAAAAGCTTCAGTTAAATGATGCTTCACTGCAGTTTGAGCCCGAGACATCTGTAGCTCTTGGATTTGGATTCAGATGCGGTTTTTTGGGGCTGCTTCACTTAGAGATCATACAGGAAAGACTTGAGAGAGAATATAACCTTGACCTTGTAACTACAGCACCCAGTGTTATCTACAAGGTATACAAGACCAACGGGGAGATGTTCGACCTCACCAACCCTACCAATATGCCGGATCCTTCCGAGATAGAGCATATGGAGGAGCCTTTTGTAAATGCTGAGATAATGGTAACCACCGAATATGTCGGCGCTATCATGACACTTTGTCAGGAAAGACGCGGTGTATACAAGGGCATGGAATATATGGAAGCTACACGTGCACTTCTTAAGTATGAGCTTCCGCTAAATGAGATCATCTATGATTTCT
The DNA here is from genome assembly GCA_017620375.1 of Lachnospiraceae bacterium. Taxonomy (GTDB): domain Bacteria; phylum Bacillota; class Clostridia; order Lachnospirales; family Lachnospiraceae; genus RUG11977. Next base: position 9,321 of record JAFZQN010000008.1, on the reverse strand, counting down.
TTGATGCTCTTAAGTCACGTTCAAAGGGTTATGCATCATTTGATTATGAATTAAAGGGATATGTTCCTTCAAAGCTTGTAAAGCTAGATATGCTGGTTAACCGTGAGGAAGTGGATGCATTGTCATTTATCATCCATGCGGATAACGCATACGAGCGTGCAAGAAAGATGTGTGAGAAGCTTAAGGATAACATACCCCGCCAGCTGTTTGAGATACCGATACAGGCAGCCATCGGCAGCAAGATCATAGCACGTGAGACTGTTAAGGCTATGCGTAAGGACGTACTGGCTAAATGTTACGGCGGTGATATCACAAGAAAGAAGAAACTGCTTGAAAAGCAGAAGGAAGGAAAGAAGAGGATGCGTACCTTCGGCAACGTAGAGATACCTCAGGCAGCCTTCATGAGTGTACTGAAACTTGATGAAGAATAATTCAAGCACGAAAAAAGGACTGTGGATTTCACAGTCCTTTAATTTACTAATTATTTGCAAATGATTAGTTAAGTGAGTTAACAGCCTTCTGAAGGTTTGAAACCTTATGAGCAACTGTATTTTTATGATATACTCCCTTAGCACCTGTCTTATCAAGATAAGCAGCAGCTTCTTTGAAAGCTACGATAGCAGCATCCTTGTCGCCGGCAGCCACAGCAGCAAGAACCTTCTTTGATAATGTCTTAGCCTTGGATTTGATCATCTTGTTTCTTAAAGTCTTTGTCTCGATGACTTTGATTCTTTTCTTTGCAGACTTAATATTTGCCAATGTTTTCACCTCCTATAGAATAGTATTGATGACATAGTCGATGAATCCGGACACGGACGTTCCATCGAACACATACGTTATGATTATAGCAAATGAATTTTAAAAGTCAACATTTTTTTAGAAAAAAATGAAAATTTATTAAGTGACATTTAAACTTATGTGTTGTATACTATATGCCGATATAACAAAGCTCAATAACATTTGTAAAAGTATGGTGTTAAAGGGCTGAAAACGAAGGGAAATATGTAATGAAGAAAGTATTATTGACTATGCTCTTAATAATTGCAGTATTTGGTATAACTGCATGTTCTAAAAACGATGTAAACACCGGTGATAAGACCGGTACAACAGTTACTGCTACACCTGAAACGACTCCTACCATGGAGCCAACTCCCATACCTACAGCCACTCCGTCTCCGACACCTGAGCCTACGCCCAGCCCTACACCTATTGTGGCTTCGGTATCTTTATCACTTCCCACAAAGTATATACTTTCATATTCGGGTGAATGCGGTACAGTAGAGACCATTACCTATATGGCTAAAGATTATTTGGGTGACGGACCAGATGTGGAAAAGAAAGCTTATGTATATCTGCCTGCAGGGTATGATGAGAGTAAGAAATATAATGTCCTGTATCTTTGTCATGGTATAGGCGGAACAGAAGATGAGTGGGGACTTAATAATCCCGCAGGTTCAAAGGTTAAGCGTATAATGGATAACCTGATCGGTGAAGGTGCCATAGAGCCGTTCATCATCGTTACTCCCAACGGTAAGGCGCTGGCTTTATCCAATACCACAGGTAATGATTACTTTTATAAATTCGGATATGAGCTCAGAAACGATCTGATTCCCTATATAGAAAGTCATTATTCAACATATGCCGAATATGATGAAAACGGTTATGACTTAACTTTAGCACGTGAGCACAGAGCTATGGCAGGTCTTTCCATGGGCGGTATGCAGACCATAAACATAGGGATATGTGAATGCCTTGATATATTCAGCTGGTTCGGTGCTTTTTCAGCTGCACCTACATCCTATGCTGCATCCAAGGTGGCATCTGCAGTTAAGGAATCAGAATACTCGGTTGATTTCTTTTACAATATATGCGGTACCAATGATAATATAGCTTATGCAAGCGCTAAGGCTGCAGCTAAAACACTTCCGACCATAAGTGACGACTTTACCGCGGAAGAGAACTTTTTATGGCAGGAAAGAGCCGGCGGACATGACTTTAATATATGGTATCTCGGATTATATAATTTTGCACAGATAGCATTTAAGGGTTACACTCCGTAATACAGTGAGGTAGATATGAACTATTCGGAATCTATCAATTATATAAATGAAATCCCGTGGACCATGAGAAATCCCGGCCTGCATAGGATTAAAGAACTCCTTGAAAAACTCGGACGACCTGATAGGGAGCTAAAGTTCATACATGTGGCAGGGACTAACGGGAAAGGCTCGGTATGTGCCATGCTGGCTTCTGTATTTAAAGAGGCAGGGTTTAATACAGGACTTTTTACATCACCGCATCTGGTTAAGTATAACGAGCGTATGAAGGTTAACGGAGAAGATATCTCTGATACAGAACTTGCAGAATGTATAACAGAAGTTGCTGAGGCGGTCACAGAACTTTCAGAGGAAGCTGATTTATCCGGAGAAGAGTATGAATCGCCATCGGAGTTTGAGATACTTACTGCTGCAGGACTCTTGTGGTTTAAGAAAAAGCAATGTGATATCGTGATACTTGAAGTTGGTCTGGGCGGAGAGTTCGACAGCACAAATGTGATAGATAATAAGGAACTGGCTATCATTACACCTTTAGGCTATGAGCATACTGCCATACTCGGCAATACCATGGAGGAAATAGCAGGAGCAAAGGCGGGTATCATATCGGAAGGATGTAATGTTGTACTGGCATTGCAAGGTGAGGAATCTGTAGTTATAAAAAAAGTAGTCGGTGATAAATGCTTACTTAAGAACGCAGAACTTCATATCCCTGATATAACAGGATTTAAAGTGCTTTCTTCAGGACTGGACGGGCAGGTATTTGAATCTGCATATTCTGCAGAGCCGTTAAGACTAAATCTTATGGGTGAATACCAGCTTTTAAATGCACTTACGGTTCTTGAAGCAGTAAAGGTGTATAATGAGAGTAACGATTACTCTGTAAGTGAGGATGCCGTAAGATTCGGCTTGGAAAAAGTCACATGGGGCGCACGTTTTGAGGTATTAAGTAAAGAGCCCGTATTCATACTTGACGGGGCACATAATCCTCATGGGATCAATGCGGCTGTTAAGAGTCTTAAGGCATTGTTTGGGGATAAAAAGATCGTATATATAGTCGGGATGCTTGGAGATAAAAATATAGATGCTATGTTAAACAGCCTGTATTCCAACGCAAAGTGTTTTATAACGCTAACTCCGGGCTCGGAAAGGGCACTTAAAAATGACAGCCTGGCTGAAAGGATAAGAGAAGACGGATTTGAAGCTGTAAGTTTTGACGGCATACCGGATGCCATCGGATATGCGCTTAAAAACTATGACAGTGAGGTGATCTGTTCACTCGGTTCACTGTATCTGGCCGGAGAAGTAAGAAGTTATTTTACTGCATTTAATACTTGATTATGATCGGGTATTGAGATAGAATAAAAGAGTTGAAACCTGATGTAAAATACATACGGGAATAAAAAGAAAGAGGGTAGGATTATGTACAAGTCGGACATTGAGATCGCACAGGAAAATGAGATGCTGCCTATAGATGAGATAGCAGCTAAAGCCGGTATTGATGATAAGTATATGGAGCATTACGGAAAATATAAGGCAAAGATAGATTTAAGCTTACTTAAGGAGAGCGAAAGACCTGACGGTAAGCTTATCCTGGTAACCGCTATCACACCTACTCCTGCAGGAGAAGGAAAGACCACTACCACAGTAGGTCTGGCTGACGGATTACAGAAGATCGGTAAAAACGTAGTTGTAGCCCTCAGAGAGCCCTCACTTGGTCCTGTATTCGGTATAAAGGGCGGTGCAGCCGGCGGCGGATACGCACAGGTTGTACCCATGGAGGACATTAACCTTCATTTCACAGGAGATATGCATGCTATAGGGGCTGCAAACAACCTGCTTGCTGCTATGCTTGACAATCATATCTACCAGGGAAATGCCTTAAGGATCGACCCCAGACGTATCACATGGAGACGTTGCGTTGATATGAACGACAGACAGCTGCGTTTTGTAGTTGACGGCTTAGGCGGAAAAGTAAACGGAACTCCCAGAGAGGACGGATACGATATAACCGTTGCTTCCGAGATCATGGCTGTACTTTGTCTGGCATCCGATATAGTTGACTTAAAGAAGAGGATTGCAAGGATCATAGTAGGATATAATTATGACGGAGAGCCTGTAACAGCAGGTGAGCTTCATGCAGAAGGCGCCATGACAGCACTGCTTAAGGATGCATTAAAGCCCAATCTTGTTCAGACACTTGAACATTGTCCTTCATTTGTACATGGCGGACCTTTCGCAAATATCGCACATGGTTGCAACTCTGTTGTAGCTACACGTATGGCATTAAAACTTGGTGACTATGTGGTTACAGAGGCCGGTTTCGGTGCTGACCTTGGTGCAGAGAAGTTCCTTGATATCAAGTGTCGTTTCGCAGGACTTAAGCCTAATGCGGTAGTAGTTGTAGCTACAGTACGTGCTCTTAAGAATCACGGCGGAGTACCCAAGGCAGAGCTTAACACAGAAAATCTTGAAGCACTTGAAAAGGGTATGCCCAACCTTTTACAGCATGTTGAAAACATCACAAAGGTTTATAAGCTTCCCTGCGTAGTAGCTATCAATGCATTCCCTACAGATACAGAGGCAGAGCTTGAACTTGTAAGAAAGAAGTGCAGTGAACTCGGATGTAACGTTGCTCTTTCCAAAGTATGGGAAAAGGGCGGCGAAGGCGGCGTAGAGCTCGCAGAAGAAGTAGTACGTCTTTGCAATGCTACAGATGCTAACGGAGAGCCCTTAAATAAGGACTTCACATTCAGCTACGAACTTGATCAGACTATCGAAGAAAAACTTGAGAACATAGCTAAGAAGGTATATCATGCCGACGGCGTAGTATTTACAGCTCAGGCAAAGAAGGATATTGCTACACTTAACCAGATCGGTTTCGGCAACGTGCCTATCTGTGTCGCTAAGACTCAGTACAGCTTCTCCGATGACGCTAAGTTACTTGGCGCACCCAAGGGCTTTGAGATCACTGTGCGTTCACTTAAAGTTTCAGCCGGCGCCGGCTTTATTGTAGCACTTACCGGTGACATCATGACTATGCCCGGATTACCTAAGGTACCCGCAGCAGAGAAGATAGACGTTGACGAAAATGGAAAGATATCCGGATTGTTCTAAATACTAGCAGGAGATTATAACATGAGCATTTTAGACGGAAATCTCACAATAAATGAATTTATAGAAAAACTTGGAAGTAAGGATGCGGTACCCGGCGGAGGCGGAGCTGCAGCACTGACGGCTTCACTTGGCATATCCTTATGCAAGATGGCAGCAAACCTCACAGTCGGAAAGAAAAAATTTGCCGATGTTGAAGAAGAGATGTATGCCATAATGGACGAGTGCGATGCACTGGCTGAAGAGTTTGTAGCTCTCATCCAAAAGGATGCGGACGGATTTCTTCCCTTATCAAAGGCATACGGCCTTCCTACAGATACCGAGGAACAGAAGAAATTTAAAGAAGAGACTCTGGAAAGAGAACTTGTACATGCAGCAGAAGTACCTTTTGAGATAATGGAGAAGTGTGCGAGAGCCATAGAACTATCGGCGATCGTAGCCGAAAAGGGAAGCAGGTTAGTCGTAAGTGATGCGGCTTGTGCTATAAATACCTGTATGTCGGCATTAAAATGTGCATCCCTTAACGTGTATATTAACACCAAATACATGAAGGATAAAGAAAAAGCCGCTGTCATGAATGAAAAAGCAGACAGGCTTATAGCCGAGAGTAATGAAAAGGCTGAGAAAGTATTTAATGAGGTTTTAAATTCTTTAAAGAATGCATGAAGCTAAAATACTTTATGGTTTAACTACGAATAATACGAGTTTCTGTTACAAGCATATCAAGAGGTTGATCAAATCGGTCAGCCTCTATTTTTTTACACATTTGAAGTTCGAAGGCGATGCCGCATTTGATATATGCCGCATCCTTATGAGCTGCAAAATATCTGTCATAGAATCCTTTCCCGTATCCGATGCGGTTTAAACATAAGTCAAATGCAAGGCCGGGCACGATCATGAGGGAGCCTTCAGGATCAAGGAGCGGCAGGCCCTGTTTTGGCTCTCTTATACCAAAGTATCCGGATTCCAGTTCATCAAGTCCCTTAATATTATAAAAGTTCATGATATCGCCTTCCACCTTAGGTACGCCAACTTTTTTGCCGTCCTTTAAGGCGGAAAGTATAAGTCCGTCGGTAACCACTTCACTTCTGCATGATACAAATGTCAGGAGAGTATCGGCATCTTTATATTCCTTTACTGATATTATCCTGTTCAGAATAATATCAGAAAGAGCCTGAACTTCATTAGGGTTCAGGCTGTCTCTTTCTTTCATTTTAAGCTTACGTAATGCAATCTTATCCATTGATACCGACCTTTTGTCATTTAAACTTGTGAATAATATTGTTAAGCTGTGTGAAACCTTTCATGTTGTCCTCGAGGAGATGATCGGAAAGGGTGGTGGCCTTAACGATAGAATCGTTTGTGCCGGAGATATCCGTTATCTTTGAGTTGGCTAAAGTGATATTGGAATTGATACCTTCTATTGAACCGACTATCTCCTGAATAGAAGCGTGAAGCTCCTGAGCCAGGATATTGATGCTGCTCATGCTGGCCATGAAAGACTGTGCATCGGAGGAATAATTGGTTCCGATCTCAGACAGAGCGGAGAAACTCGGAAGTACGTTGTCATCTATGAATGATATCATATGTCCAAGGCCTTCCGCCATGTTTTTAACAGATGCACTTATTTCGGTGATGATGGCATTGATATTATTAACTGTATCTGTTGACTGGGCAGCCAGCTGACCAATCTCACCCGCTACTACAGCAAAGCCTCGTCCCTGCTCGCCGGCACGTGCTGCCTCTATGGCTGCGTTGAGTGAAAGCATCGAGGTTTGAGTGGAGATGGCTCTGATGGATGCGGTAAGTTCCTGGATCCTGTCTACGGCTCTGGAGTTATCAAGAGCTATGGAAGTCTGCTTCCTTATCTCGTCATATATATGTTTGGTTTCGGAAATAGAACTTTCGGCCTGTTCATTAAGTGAACTTGCACGTTTTATGATATCCTCCGCAAGAGAACTTCCGGAATCAGACCGGCTTTCGATCTCTGCGGTACGTTTCTGTATCTCGTTAATGTTGGTATCGATAAGTCCTGCAGACTCAGATGTAACCTCGAGGTTCGATGCAAGGTCTGATGTGCTGCCGGAGTTGCTGCGTGAGTGTGTGGTTATCTCATTTGAGAGATTCTGTATCTTTTCTGCATCGTTCTGAACTGTCTGGGATACATCCTTAAGCTCGAATATGATATCGGAAAGCTTTTTACGTACATCGGAAAGAGCCTTTGCCGTTGCACCGCATTCATCGTTTCGTTTTTCAAGACCTTGTGTGGATAAAGAATTGTTTATCTCTAAGGATCCGAGTGATACGGCGGTATCGCAGAGCTTGCGATAAGGTGCAGCGTATATAAAATGAGCAACTATGAAAACTATGATGTTGATGACAGCACATGCGATAAGGGCGATGATGATATAGGACGTGAGCATACCCGAAACCTTACTGTTCATATCATCTTCATCAAGTGTGATGACCAGTATGGAATGATCTATATCCGATATGTGATAAGCGGCAATTTTGCCGGTACCTTTGTAGAGATAATTGATAACATCGGGAGCAGGATAGAAATTGTTGCCCATATCTATGACAAGTCCCTGTACTACTGTATTTTCAACCGGATTCCCGATCTTGGCCTCATCGGGATGGTAGATCATGGTGCCGTCTTTATCTACCAGATATGCATAACCGGTCTTATATCCTTCAATGGATACCTTGCTCAGTATCTGCTTATACTTAGATGCTTCAAGCGGTTGGTTGTTGTTATCCTTAAGGGAATCATCAAGAATATGGCCGTAGGAGATGGCAAGGTTAAGCATGTTATTCGAAATGGAATCGTTGTACAGGCTTTTAAGCTTTATGTTGGCAAAGAAAATAAGCGCTGCCGAAGTGATCAGCGTACAGCAGACGGAAAGTATGAGTATTCTGAGTGAAAGTCCGAAGCGGATAAGCGTACGTTTTTTGGCCATGGTCTTGTCACCTCCATGTGTATGTCATATATAAAAATTTTAACATAAAATATATAATAAAACAAGAAAATCTTTGTATTAATTTAAGATAAAAAATATTTGAACATACTCGGATTTTGTGATATTATAGTAATATCGCGTGGTATGTTTTTTTGTCAAATGGCGAAAAGAAAACCTATTGTTGGAGGATGATAATGGCAATTGTTGTCAAAGGAGCGGATGTGGCTTTAAGGATAAAAGACAACATCCGTGAAAGACTGAGCATATTGGCACAAAAGGGAAAGACGCCCAAGCTTGTCATGATAGCTGTAGGTGACGATCCGGCAAATGCTTCGTACGAGAGAGGCATAGTAAAAGTTTTTACCGATCTTGGAATAGCAAATGAAAAGGTAGTACTTGATGAGGGTATCAGCCAGGAGGGCTTTGATGAAGCTTTTCTAAAGGTGAATAACGATCCGTCCGTTAGCGGTATATTGGTATTCAGACCCTTACCCAAGCCCTTAAGCACGGAATTTGCAGCAAGAAATATAGATCCTCATAAGGATATAGACTGCATGGGATATTACAATCAGGCATGTCTGGCTATGGGAAGAAAGGACTGCTTTTATCCCTGTACCGCTGAAGCGGTTATACGATTCCTTGACCATGAGGGTATAGATACTGCATATAAAAACGTAGTTGTGATCGGAAGAAGCGTAGTTGTGGGAAGACCGCTGGTATCCATGCTGATATCAAGAAATGCCACGGTTACCTGCTGCCATACTAAAACCGCCGATCTTACCGACAGGATATCAAATGCTGATATCGTTGTAACTGCTGCAGGTTCGGCAGGACTTCTTAAAGGCGAAATGCTGAAAAACGCAAAACCCGACTGCTTCTACATAGATGTCGGTATAAACATGAGGGCCGACGGTAAGGGTATATGCGGTGATATAGACTTTGACAGTGTGGAGCCGTTAGCAGGAAAAATAACTACAGTACCGGGAGGCGTAGGTTCAGTCACAAGCACATTGCTTGCCGAGCATGTGGTAAGAGGCGCCGAATACGGACTTGACATATAGAGGAGGTAACTATATGAGTTTTGAGGAATTCAAGAAAAAGGCAAATGAGATCAAAGACAATCTTGAACCCAAGATAAAGGATACAGCCAAGAAAGCTAAAAAATCAGTGTCCGACTTTGTGGATGATCATTT